>CBEUCC010000006.1:0-43873 GCA_965541515.1 uncultured Thermoplasmata archaeon | reverse complement strand
CGGCCGCAAATAGCTGGCGCACCGCCTCCGGGTTGATACGGGGCGTCTCCGAGGCGCCGACCTGGTCCGACCCATAGCAGTAGATGCACGTCTGCCCGCCGACACGGAAGTGCCGCACGCCTCGCTCTGCCAGCACCTCCACCTCCTCCGCAAGCATCTGCGGCGTCCGGAAGCGCGGGACCCCGTACCGAACGTCCGAGCAGAACGCGCAGCCACCCGAGATGTAGCGCACACACCCCTTGTAGGTCTCGAGTTCGACAAAGAGGGGCTCGGGGAAGTCCGGGTGCTGCTCGATGACCGCCACACCCGCGACGAGCCACCGCTGCCACTCGTCGAAAGAGCGCATCCCCAGGATCGAGCGCGACTCCCCGTGCTGAAGGACGCGTAGGCGCCCCTCGGTCTTCCCCGTGATGATCGCTTGGAGGGCGTGGTCGATGTCGCCGTCTGCGAAGAGGTCGACGTTCGACAGCGACTCCTTGTCCAGCCCGTAGGTCACCGGCCCGCCAAGGACGGTCGTACCGCGACACGCCCCGGCAAACGCGTCGACCTCGCGCATCGAGATCGGGCGGCCACGCAGGTAGTTGCCCGGGACGAGCGCGCCTGTGACGACGACGAGGATGTCGCAGTCGGAAGCACGCCGCTGCAGCTCCGGACGCCTGCGCGTCTCGTCAATCGTCTGGTACCGGAGGTCGAGCGCGAGCCCAGCCTCGTCGGCTGCCTCCTCCATCGCTCCGGCGGCGGTGCGCACCTGCGGCGCAATGTAGGGAGGTACGCCGAAGACCGACGGCTCGTCGATGAACCCGTCGAGCAGTGTCACAGCAAGTTGGCGCGGCACGGGTCGGTGGTAGCAAGCTCCATTGATGAAGCTTCCGCGGCCCGCAACGTCGTCGGCGGGTACCTGGACGATTCGTACCAGCGGTGCCGGGAGTCGGCCCCAGATCCGCGACCTCGACCGGTCCCCCATCAAGATACCGGGAGGTCGCCATGACCTTCGCCGACTCGGGCGTCCGCCTATTCGTGTTCTACTCCTGCCCGGCCCGCGCTAGGCGCAAGCTCCAGTCCCGTATCGTCGAGGAGATCTGGAGCCGCTTCCAGAGCGACCCGCGGGTCGAGATTGCCTACCCGCACATGGAGTTGGCAAAGTACGAGCCCAGCACCCGCCGCGGCCCAAGAAGAAGGGGCCGGGCCCGGCGCGCCCGGCTGCCGGGAAGCAACCCTAGGCCAAGCCCTTATCTACGCTCCGGGGCCTCGGCCGCACGGGGAGACCTCCTGGCCGAAACCCGGTGGCGATCGGTCGGTGAGTTCCTCTCCGACATGCCACGTTTCCACTGCCCGGTCAAGCCGCCGCACAGCTTCTGCACGGTCTGCCTGCGGATCAACGCGGCTGTAGCGGTCGACTGCCCGCAGCGATTCGAGGACCTCGCCAGTGCGCCCGTGCGGTCGGCCCCCCCGGTGGCGGAGGGGGACTTCTACCCGGATGGGCCGCCCGAAGCGTCGGCCGCCGAACACGCGGCGATGGGGCACGAGCACGTGCCCGCCGCGGCGGTCTTGCCTGAGGGGCCGGTCATCGAGTTTGCGGCCAACACGGAACCGCACCAACCACGCAAGCGGATGAAGGCACGCCCCGTGCAGAAGCGGCAGGTGACCAGCCCCGAACAGGGCGGAGAGAGCGGCCGCACCCCACAGGCGCCCATGCGCCGAGACCGCCACGGCCGTGTCTGGGCGACCCACGAGGACGCGGGCGTGGCCCCGCCGCCGCCCGCCATGGATGACACCGACACGCAGGAGCTCAAGGACTTGGACCCGGAAACGCAGCCAGCGCCGTCCGGATCCAAGGAGCACGCCGGACCGCGCTCGCCACGGCCGCCGAGCAAGTCGGCTGGCAAGCGACGCGCCACGCCGCGCAAGCGCAAACGCCGGTGACCCCGCGCGGTTTAAATATGGGCCGAAAGGTTGCTCGCGCCCGCGTTTCCAAACCCGCCCGAGTGGGGTAGCTGGACATCCTAGTAGCCTGCGGAGCTACGGACCCGGATTCGAATTCCGGCTCGGGCACTCCACCCTCCCCCCCGACCCTACGGGCTTTCCGGCGGCGCCGCGCCCGTTCCCCGATGCCGAAGGTCGCAGGGGCAACGTTTGATATCGGGAGCGTCACCATTGGACCGTGGCCCCGGTCCGACCAGCGGGCTTCGAATGATTCGGTGGGCTCTTCCATGACTGTGATGTTCTGTCCCTACGACCAGCGCAACATCGATACCGAGCACAGTTGGAACCTGACGGTGCTCATCGTCCTGTTGATCTTCCTGACACTAATCGGCATCATCTACATGGCCGTGAAGTGGAACCGACGCTGCCCGCTGTGCAAGACGCCAGCGGAGCGGCTGCTGCCGGCAAGCGGAATCGTCGGGGCGCCTGCACCCGGCTACGCCCAAGGGGCGCCCATGGCCCCGCCGGCTATGGCCGTGCAGTCCCACCCCTGCACCACCTGCGGCTACCCGCTTGCGTGGAACGGCCAGTACAACCGCTGGTTCTGCCCGACGGAAAACAAGTGGATCTGAGACCGCGCCCCGGGCCTAGTCCTCCTCCGTCTTGCCCGAGGCGCGCACACCCGCCAGCCACCCCAGGACGGCCCCCGCCCGATAAAGGACAGCGAACCCGACCGCCGCCTGCGGCATCAGTGGGAACACGACGAGCGCGAGCAGGCCGAGGAGCACGGCGGCCACGCGGATGGGGAGCACAGCACTCACGATCCGCTTGCGCAGCACGATGTGGGTGTAGAGCGCCCACGAGACGAGGGACATGAGGACCGCAAGGGGGGTGGCGATGGGCTCCGCCTCGGCTACCGGCGAGAGCGCGGCCAGCAGCAGCACGAGGTAGACGGCGAAGTACGGCGTACTCCATTTCCCGAACTTCTCACCGATGCGGTAGCTCGAGTAGGCGTAGAAGATCACGCCGACCAGGCCGGCGGCCACAAGGAGGATCAAGACCGCGTCGGTCGCCGTCGCCGTCGTCGACCCCCCCGTTTCGCGCGCAAGCCTTAAGCAACGCTGTGGGGCTTGCGCGCACCTAGCGATCGGCGGGTCGGGCAAATGGGCCTTGCGGAGGACTTCTCAGCGGCGCTTGCGGCAGTTATGCCCGACTGGGCAGTCATCGCCATCATCGCGATGGTCCCGTTCATCGAGCTGCGCGGTGCCCTTCCCATCGCCGTCCTCCTCTTCGGGTGGGACGTGGGGCCGGCCCTAGCCTGGTGCGTCGCCTTCAACGTCATCCCGGGTATCACCGTGGTCTACGGGATGGACCGGCTGGAGCCGTGGCTGCGCAAGGTGGGCGTCTTGGACCGGGTCCTCGACCGGGTGTTCGAGCGGACGCGGCGGCGCCACGCCGAGCGGGGCCGGCACGCGGCCGATGCGAGGTGGCGGGCGGTGCTGCTCGCCCTCTTCGTGGGCATACCGCTGCCGGTGACCGGCGCATGGACGGGCGCGGCGATCGCCTACGTGTTTGGGATGGACAAGCGGTACGCGTCGGTGGGAATCGTCGCGGGCGTCATCATCGCCGGCGTGGCCATCAGCGCGCTGATCCTCTTCTTCGCGTTCTACTTCTAGCGGGGCGCCCGGCCGCCGCCACCGGGGGGGCGCTCCGCTAACCGGACGGCGAGCGCCGCCGCCCCCGCGGCCGCGCCCTTGAGCACGCCCTTGATGGTCTCCCGGCGCTCCGGCGATTCCGGGCTACCAGGCGATGGCTCCGAAGGCACGAGAAGAACCCCCCTCAGGGGTCACTAGCTGCGCAGGTTCGCAAATTCGATCCTCTTTACGTAACCCACGGTCAGACTCGTATGAATCGTTGAGACCCGTATGCACGGTATCTTCTTACGCGATGCAGGGCCCGTTATCTTGGGGGCCCGGAGGCCGATCCGCGTTTCCGTGTCCCTAGCGGTGCCTCTCATGGCGGTTCCTAGGCCCGGCCTGTCGCGTGGCGGCCCCCGCGCGTTGGAGGCCGACATCCTCTCGGCCCTTGGCCAGATCGGGCTTGCCGAGACCGCCCGCGTGCGCTTGGTGCTGGCAAGCCGCGGGCGCCTCGTCCCGTACACCACCGTGGCCAGCGCCTTGCAGCGGCTCTACCGGAGGGGGTTGCTCGTGCGCTCGACCGCGAGGGCCCGTGGTGGCGACCGCTACCGGTTCGAGTTAATGGCGTCGGCCGCGGCGGACCGGCCAACGCATGAGCCGCAATCCGCGCTCGACCGCTAGGGGCCCTCGCCCGCTGCGCCCCATAGGCGCGTTTGCCGCAATCGGTCCCGGCTTCCCCCAATTCTTCGTTTGCATCCACCCCTTGGCAGCCGGATATGGGGCGCGCGCAGCGGGCGGCGTTGACCTGCGGGTCACCCGGGGGGATAACGACCCGGACGGACGGGGTGAGCCGGGGGAGCCATCGTCTGCCTGTTCATCCCAAAGGAGACACAAAGGGCAAGGGTTATTTGGGCTCCACTCGGGGGTTTTCTGATGCGTCGGCAGCCGGGTTCTGCGCGTGCCCGAGCCCTCACCGGGGCCATCGTCTTTGCCGTTGCGGCCGCCGCGGCCTTCTCGCCATTTGCCGGGGCCGAGCCATTGGCGACCGGCCCGTTTGCCTACGCCACCTACCTAGGTGGGAGCTCGGACGACCAGGTCTTCGACGTGTCCCTTGCGCCGGACGGCGGGATCCTCGCGGCCGGCACCACGGCCTCCGTGGACTTCGGTTCCGGGCTGCCCGGCGTCAGGGACCGGGGGTCGGGCAACGACGCGTTCGTGGCCAAACTCTCGCCTGACGGGGCCGACCTCGAATGGGTCGCCGTCCTTGGGGGCGCGAAAGGGGACAGCTTCGCCTCCCTGGCGGTCGCCTCCAACGGCGACATCCTGGTGGCGGGTTCGTCGTTCTCCAGAGATTTCCCCGTGACCGAAGGCGCGGTCGGCACCGTGTACAACGGCTCACCCGACAGCTACAGCGGAGGGGACGCCGTCGTCGTCCGGTTGTCCGGCGATGGCACCAGCGTGCGGTTCTCGACCTACGTGGGCGGCGAGAGTCACGACTCGGCCTCATCCGTCGGGGAACGGGAAGACGGAGCCGTGGTCGTCGCGGGGACGACCAACTCACACGCGTTCCCGACGACGGAGGGGGCGTTCGACAACGAGACGAACGCGGAAATCGTGAACACGATGCGCACGTACACCCCCTTCGACGGTTTCATCACGGTGATCAGCGCGGACGGCGAGCAATGGGTCTACTCAACGGTCGTGGGTGGGTGGAACAACGACCACATCGAGGACCTGGCAGTGGGGCCCGGCCTCAATGTGACGGTCGCGGGCTTCACCGAGTCCGATGACTTCCCCCGGACGCCTGCAGCCACCGGGCTGGCTACCTTGACGGGGCAGAGGATTGGTGTGTGGGCATTCGTAATGCGCTTGAACGAAACGGGGAGCGCCACGGTCTATTCAGGCGCCGTACCGGCGACGGGGGCGACCTGGGGGTACGCGCTCGCGCTTGACCCGGAGGGAGGCGTTTTCGTCGCCGGGAATGGGTACGGTGTCAACGTGACCGATGGCGCCTTCAACACGACCCAGGACCAGTACGCAAACCAGACGTTCGTCGTGCACATCAACGCGGACGCCACGGAGATGACCGAAGCCACATGGCTTGGCCCCGAGGGGTACATCCGATCCCTCACGTTGACCGATGGGGGCGGCGTGGCCGTGGGGCTTTCCACCTACGCGCACAACTTCCCCACCACGATGGCCAATGCGTCGGGAAACAACTACGAAGGGTACGTGGGTGTCCTCTCCTGCGACCTTGGGGAACTGGCGGCGGGAACCTACATCGGGGGCTCCAGCGATGATTTCGTGCGCGCCACGGGCCAGGGAGCGAACGGCACCCTGATCGTCGGCGGGAGTACGGGGTCGACCGATTTCCCGTTGACCGGGGGGGCCGCGGACAACGAGCTTGTCCCGGTCCCTGTCCCCCGCCAAGGCCAGCCGGGGTCGGCAGAGGGCTTCGTGGGCGTCCTCGACCCGGGACCCGTTCGCGGACCGCACGCGTCGGTGGCCGCCGACTCGGCGCGGGCCAACGTCTCGACTGCCTTTGCGTTTGACGCGTCCGGCTCACGCGTCATCTGCGGGCCCCCCGCAGACCTCGAGTACCGGTGGGACTTCGACGGGGACGGCGCCTACGACACGGGGTGGTCGGAGACCGCCACGGCCAACCACTCCTTTGACGACCCGGGGACGTACAACGTGACGGTGCAGGTGCAGACGCCCGACGGCGACACGGACTCGGCGGTCTTCCAAGTGCGGGTCACCTCGGAGGAGGGCTTCACGGCGCCCCAGGTCACGTACAACGTGCCCGCACGCGACACGGACTCTGCGGTCTACCATGTGCGGCTCCCCTCGGAGGTTCGGTTCTGGCCTCCCCCGGTCACGCCCTCCCGGCCCGCACGCGTCTCGGCGCCCGGTGGGGAGATCACACTCACTGCGACGGTAGACGACCCGGACGAGGTGGCCGCCGTGACGCTCGTGTACCGGACGGTGGGGTCGAGCGTCTTCGCGAACGCGTCCATGGTCCGGGCGGGCGGCAGCGAGTGGACCGGCACGGCGCTCGTCCCGGACGGCGCGGCGGCCATCGAGTACTACTTCGTCGCCGTCGACAGCGTGGGCGACTCGTCGCGGTCCCCGGAGGAGGGGACGTACGCCGCGGAAATCGTCCAACCCCCTACGCGCATCGACACGGACATCAGCGTGGTCTTCCTTGTGGCGGTCCCTGCAGCTGCGGCCGCCGCCCTTTTCATCATCCGGCTCCGCAGACGGGGCCAGGCCCGCTAGGCCCGGATGGACTCCCTACTTCTTCCCGCCTTCCCGCCGTCGCCAGGTGCTACCGGCCCCGTGGCCCACGGACCCGGCCGGCTCACTCTTTCGGGTACGCCTCAAACAGGATGTGCAGCGTCTCCTCCGGAGACCACGGGTGGGTCCAGTGCTCCTGGAGCCGGTGGATTCGCTTGACGAGCGCCGGGGGGTACCGCTTCTCCTTTGCCGTTGCGATCGCCCGGTCAAAGAGCTGTTCCCAGTCCGCCCGCTCTTGCGCGTCTTGGGCCTGCGGGCTCGCGCGCACAACCGCGCCGGCGCCCCGCACGAACGTGTACGGGTACAGCTCCTCACCGTGCTGCGTGCCGCGCATCTTCAGGATCTTCAGCGTGCGGTTGAACGCGCCTCCGACCGGGTGGTACTCGAGGTGGAGGACGCCGTCGGCCAGGTAGATCGGCAGGAGCACGTCCTGCCCGAGGGGCGCGCCGGGGGCCCCGTGCTCCTCGACGGTGGCGAGCACGACACCGAGCTCCTTGAGCGTACCGAAGAGTTCGCCGACCAGCTCCCGCTGGTCGAGCTTGTCGGAGCTTGCCCAAAGGAGCGGGGTCATCGGGTCGATCGCGATGCGCGTGTCGACCTCGTCGGTTGACCGCTCGCGCACCATCTTTGGGAGCTGCTCGCGGATCATCCGCTTGAAGTTCTCGCCACGCAGGTGGACGAAGAACAGGGTCTCGTCAACGTAGGGCTGGAGGTCGAGCCCCAGGAGCTTCGAGTCGTGCAAGATCTGCTCCGGGCGCTCCTCCATGGAGATGTAGAGGGCCTGCTCGCCGCGCTCCAGCCCGGCCAGCGTGAACTGGATGGCGAACGTCGTCTTGCCGGTGCCGCTGGCGCCCACTACCGTGACCGCCGCGTGTGGAAGGAACCCGCCCTCGATGATCGGGTCCAGGCCGAAGATGCCTGTGGGGATGCGTCCATTGGCTGGCGTCGCTTGTCCCCCCCCCCCTGCGGCAAGCGGGCGCACCTGCCGCGCGGCGGTAAAAGGCTTTCTGGCCCCGCTCCCCGTGTTGCGTGGGGGAATGCGACGGCCCACTGCATTTCCGGGCGCCCGTTCCCCCTAGCCACGCTTCGGGGGTGCACGCCTCTCGAAGGTGACCCCCCACCCGCACGTGCTCTTCAGTTTGCGGCCGTCGAGCTCAAGTGCCTGCCCGCACTGGGGGCACGACGCCCGCTTCACAAACGCCTCGAGCTTCACCTGCGCGACCTCGGGGATGTCCTCGGCGATGATCCCTTCCATCTCCATCTTGTCCGATGGCTTTACCGCTAAATCACGCAGTGGCGAGAGGTCAAGGTAGAACGCACGCTCGGACGGCGTGTCCGCGGCCCGCAGCCCGGGCACCTTCGTCGCGAGCATTCCGATCGCGAAACTCGTCACGTGCGCCAGCACCGACGGCCACGGGAGTTGCCCGATGAAGGGGTTTGACACCTGCATGAGGATGAGCGCCTGGATGGCGAGGGCCGCCACGGCTGCGACGGCGACCGGCACCCGCATGAAGATCACGAGGATGGGCGCCCACACCTTCTCGTGCGGGTACCTCACCGCGAAGTACGCGATGATCCCAAAGATCGACCCCGACGCGCCGATGGCGTAGGCCTGGGTCCACACCGGGTCGCCCGTAGCCAGCACGACGAACGTCGAGACGATCGAGCCCAGGACCCCTGTAATGAAGAAGATGGCCATCGTGAGCTTCCAACCGATCTTCTGTTCGAGCGGCCACCCGAGCAGCACGAACGTGAACGCGTTGCCGATGATGTGGCCTGCCCCGCACGCGTCGTGGAGGAAGAGCGACGTGAAGAGCCGGTGCCACTGGAGCGGCTGGTCGATGTCCAAGTACCGCCACGAGAGGCCGGGGAGCGTGCACAGGCCCGGCGGGTGGAAGAGGAATTCGACACCGGTGATCGCGAAGAGCCCCAACGTGCAGATGAGGACGAAGTTGCGCCCGCGCCACACCGTGACCGCAACAATCGCCACCATGATGGCGACGGAGAGGGCCTCTGCAATCTCGAGTTCGGCCAACAAGGGGCAAGCGGCCTACGGCGGAAAAGCGTTTGCCGGGCGCAGCGGAATCTGGGGCGTTTCGCCGGCCAAATCGGCGCTCTTCTAGCCGTCCGCAACCACGTGCCGTTGGCGTCGTCTGGCTCCCCGTAAACCGTTAAATACGCACGTTCCAATCCTGCGACCTGCCCCCATGGCAGAAATTACGCCTGAGTCCTACATCCCCCTGGCTCTCTTCGCGGCCCTCGGGCTCCTCTTCGCACTCATCTCACTCTACATGCCCCGGTTCTTCTCCCCGCGCAGCGCCCACCCGCGCAAGGCGCTGCCGTTCGAGTGCGGAGAGGAGCCCCTCACCTCGCCCCCTGTCCAGTTCCACTTCCAGTACTACCGGTGGGCGATCCCCTTCGTCGTCTCGGACGTCATGGCCCTCTTCATCCTGCTGTACCTGGCGGTCTGGCGCGCAGTGGGCGTGGACACCCGCCTCGTTTTCCTCACATTCGTACTCGTTTGGCTCGTGTCAATCACCTATGCCCTGCGGATGGAGGAGAAGATTTGGATCTAGACGAGTTCACCCGCGCCGAAGCCCAAGAGGGGCTGCTCTTCACGCGCTCCCGGGACCTCCTCATGCGCGCGCAAAACGCAATCGAGCGTTCGCTGATCGAGGCCCCGCTCGTCTCGACAGTCGTGAAGCGCCTGGTCGAGAAGACGATGGGCGAGGTGCTCAAGGTCGGCCAAGCGGCCTCGATGTGGCCCCTCCACCTGGGGATCGCCTGCTGCGCCATCGAGATGGCCGCGATGGGCGCCTCGCGGTTCGACGCCGAGCGGCTCGGCGTGCTCTTCTGGTCGTCCCCCCGGCAGTGTGACGTCCTCTTCATCAACGGGACGGTCTCGCGGAAGTTCGCGCCGCGGCTGCGTATGCTGTACGACCAGATGCCGGAGCCCAAGTGGGCGATGGCGGTCGGCAACTGCGCCATCTCCGGCGGGCCCTTCTTCGAGGGGTACAACACCGTCCTTGGGGCTGACCAGATCCTGCCCGTCGACGTCTATGTCCCGGGCTGTCCGCCCAAGCCCGAAGCGATGCTCTTTGGCCTCATCAAACTACAGGAAAAGATCCTGGCCCAGAAGCCCGACTACCTTGGCATCGGGATCCGCCAGGAGATGGCGCGCGAAGCCGGCGTGCGCTAGTCCCGTCCCCCATGTGTCCGACACCCTACTCCAGGAGCGAGAAATGGCTGGCCAAATCCTGCCGCCCGGTGCGCCGCCGGTCCCCACGTCGGACACGCCGCCCGAGGCCGACTGCGCCGCACTAGCACAGCGCATTAGGGACGGTTGGAAGGGGAAGGCCGAGGAGGTCCGCGCGCTCAACCCGCTCAACAACGGGATCCAGCGCGAACGCAACGTGCTCGTCCGTTTCGGGACCAAACACGACGACCTGCAGTCCTTCTGGAGGTGGCTTCGCGACGAAGAGAAGTTCGAACACTGCTCGCTCGTCCTGGCGATCGACCACCTCGACCACATCGAGGTCAAGCACCTGCTCTTCAACTACGACACGGCGGTGACGGTCGAGACGAGCGCGCAGACCGACCGGCTCGAGCCGAGCGTACCCACGGCTTCACTCGTGTGGCGCGGGGCCAACTGGCTCGAGCGCGAGCAGTACGACATGTTCGGCGTGGACTTCCGGGGCCACCCGGACCAGCGGCGCGTGCTCCTGCCCGACGACTGGATCGGGTTCCCGCTGCGGAAGGACTTCGAGTACCGGCAGGCCGGGGAGTGGTGGTGAAAATGGCGGAGATGTGGATCAACATCGGGCCGTCGCACCCGTCGACCCACGGCCTGTGGGACCTGCGCATCAAGGTCTCGGGGGAGGTCATCGTCGACTCCGACCCGCAGGTCGGCTACCTCCACCGGAGCGTCGAGAAGATCCTGGAGCGCAAGGAGTTCCTCATGGGGATGCCGATCACAGAGCGACTGTGCTACGTCTCCAACATGAACTGGACACACCTCTACATCCACGCCGTCGAGCGGCTGATGAACCTGGAGGTCCCCGACCGCGCGAAGTACATCCGCGTGATCGTCTGCGAACTCAACCGGATCGCGTCGCACCTCTTCTGGCTGGGGGCCTACGTGCACGACATAGGCAACCTGACGATGTTCTTGTGGCCCATCCGCGAGCGCGAGTACGTGCTCGACCTCCTGGAGTACCTGACGGGCGCGCGGATGATGTACAACTACCCGCGCATCGGCGGGCAGGTCAAGGACGTCGACGACAAGTTCCTGCGCCGCTCGAAGATCGTCTGCGACATGATCAACGAGCGCACGGACACCTACGAGCGCTTCCTTGAGGGCAACCACCCGTGGCTCGTGCGCACCAAGGGCGTCGGGGTCATCGACAAGGCGATGGCGACAAACGCGGGGCTCACCGGGCCCTCCCTGCGCGCCAGCGGCGTCGACTACGACACGCGCAAGGCGCTGCCGTACTGGGCCTACGACCAGATGGACTTCGACGTCCCGGTCTACGACGAGGGAGACTGTTGGGCCCGCTACCGCGTCCGGCTCGAGGAGATCCGCGAGTCCTGCAAGATCGTGAAACAAGCCGTGGACAACCTCCCCGACGGCCAGTACCTGGGCAAGGCACCCCGGGTGGCCGCCAAGACCGCCGCGTGGGTACGGCACGAGGACCCGCGGGGAGAGTCGATGTGCCTCGTGATGGGTACGGGCGGGAAGAACCCATACCGCGTGAAGTTCCGCTCGCCGGCGTTTGTCAACATCTCCGCGCTGCCGCTCATGCTACTCGGGTACAAGGTACCCGACGTCCCCGGGATCATGGGGTCCATCGATGTGTGCATCGGGGAGGTGGACCGCTAGGTGGCGCCCGAGGACCCCTTCGCATGGACATTCACGGAGTTGAGCGGCGCGCTCAACGACATCTCCTACAACGTCCTCTACGGCATCGGCAACCTGCCGCACAACCTGTGGAACATCCTCGTGGGGACCTTCGGCCACCCGGAGTGGTCACTGGCACCCGGCGACTTCACGTTCCACATCGGGGTCGCCGACTGGCTTTTCGTCCACAACCGCTCCGTCATGGTACCACTCATCGGCGCCACGCTCCTCCTGCTCTTCACACTCATCAACGTCATTATGTTCATCTGGGTCGAGCGGAAGATGCTCGCGCGGTTCATGGACCGCCGCGGGCCGATGGTCTCCGGCCCATTCGGCCTCCTACAGAACGTCTGGGACGGGATGAAACTCCTCACCAAAGAAAACGCGAAGCCGGCCAGAGCCGACATGCTCGCCTTCTTCCTGTGCCCCGTGATCCTCGTCGGCTCGGCGTTTGCCGCGGTCGGGGCGCTGCCGCTGTCGGGCCGGGTCCAGCTCGTCCACATCGACCTAGACGTCCTGTATGTCATCATGCTCTTCGCGTTCGCGCCGTACGCCGTCTTCCTCGGCGGGTGGGCTTCGTACAACAAGTTCTCACTGATCGGCGGGATGCGGTCGGCCGCGCAGATGCTCGCGGGCGAGGTCCCCTTCTTTCTTGCGATGGGCGGCGCCGTGCTGCTCGTGGGCTCCTACCGCTTCGCCGACATCGTGGCGTGGCAGGAAGTCCACGGGTGGATGATCTTCGCCACACCCCTGGGCGCGCTCCTCGTCACGGTCACCATCCTCATCGAGCTCGAGCGCATCCCATTCGACCTCCCCGAGGCCGAGTCGGAGATCGTAGAGGGGTGGACCACCGAGTACTCGGGTTTGCGGTGGGGCATGCTGTGGTTCGGCGGCTACATGCGCGGCTTCGTGGGCTGCGCGCTGATCACGCTCTTCTTCCTCGGCGGGTGGACGATGCCCGCCTACATGGTCGGCGACATTCAGTTATTCACCCCACACGTCATCCCGCCCATCCTGATCTTCCTAGGCAAGACGTACCTCGTCTTCGCCTTCCTAGTCTGGGTGCGCTCGGCCTTCCCGCGGCTTCGCACCGACCAGTTGCTGGCGGCCGGATGGCGGCGTCTCCTCCCGCTCACGCTCGCCAACATCGCGATCATCGGCCTGCTCATCGTCGACAACGAGCGACCCGGGGAGATCGTGGCAACCCCCTTGGGGCCCGTGCTCTTTGACACGCTGCTCGCGTGGGGCGTTGGTGCGGCGACATTCTTCGCCATCGTGGCGCTCTACGCGATGAAGCTCACCCCTCGCGTCCTTGCGCCCATGGCGCTCAGCGCCCGCATGTTCGTCGACACGCTGGGGTGGTTCGGCGGCCGGCCCATCACCGTCCTCTACCCTTACGAGTACCTCGAGATGCCCTCGTCCGGCCGGTGGCTCCACGGCCTCTCGGACGAGCGGTGCATCTCGTGTGCCCGCTGTTGCCGCATCTGCCCCGACAACTGCCTGAACATGGTGGAATCGCAGCACGGCAAACACCCCGACCCGCGGTTTACGACGCGGCCGGCACTTGACGCGAGCCACTGCATGTTCTGCGGCCTCTGCGTCGAGGTGTGCCCCACGGGCGCGCTCACTATGGGGCCCAACTTCGAGTTGGCGGGGTGGTCGCGTGACGAACTCTACTGGTCGCAGGACGAGCTCATGGGGTACACGGACCACACGATGCAGGACAACCCGTCCAAGGCGCAGATCGAGGTGGAGAGCTGGATTGACAAACTCATCTACCCGCTGATCACACCGGTCCTCCAGTTCCTCACGCCACACAACTACGAGCGCGCGACGGGGACCCACTCCGACGCCCACCGCGTGCCCTCGGTTGTCCGGGAGCTGGCGGGCGACGTCGCCGACGAGAAGGATTTGGGGCTCATGATCGACGGCATGTCCCCGCGGTCGAAGAAAGCACTCGAGATGATCTTCGAGGAGCGCCGGAAGAAGGAGCAGGGGCCGCTCGACTTCTCGGCCTGGGACTACCGCCACGCGCGCAAGCACGAGAAGAAGGGCTCTGGCTTTGGAGAGATGGCCCCTGGCCAGGAGGAGAAGGGAGGTCCATGATCACACTCAAAGAGGCCGCGGTGTTCGGGTTCTTCGTCGCGGTCACGCTCGGCACCGCCCTCTTTGCAACGCGCTCCCGCGATGCGATGCACGGCGTGATCTACCTCTCGATCGCGCTCGTTGCGATCGCGGTCCTCTTCCTCCTCCTCGGGTCGACGGTCCTGTTCATCTTCCAGCTCATCATCTATGTCGGGGCGGTCACCGTGCTGTACGTTTGGGGAATCATGCTCATGCGTCACGAGATCATGGACACCGCGAAATAGTCACACCAAGGGGATAGACAGCCAACATCGCACGACCGGGGGGGACTCGAGATGGAAAAGCCGGAGATGGAAACCGCAGTCAAGCTCACACTCGCCGGGCTGGCCGTCGTGGCGCTCTTCTTGGTCATCTCAACGGGCACGTGGGGGCCCGAAGCGGGGTTTGCCCCGACCGACCGCTCGAACAGCGCCTACGATGAATTCGCGTTGGAACTCTTCGTCGACCACGGGTTCGAACTCGTGATCTTGGCGCTCATCATCGCCGCGGCCGTCATTGGCGGACTCCAGATCGCGCGCGAGGAGGAATACGAATGATCCCGCTCGACTGGTACCTGTACTCGGCCGCAGTGCTGCTAGTCATCGGCCTCTTCGCGGTAACGCGCCGGCAGAATGTCATCCTCATCCTCATCGGAATCGAGCTCATCCTCAACTCCGCCAACATCAACCTGATCGCGTTCTCCTACTACCGGGGCGACTCCGGCGGCCTCGTGCTTGCGGCAGCCTCCATCGCGGTGGCCGCCGCCGAGCTCGCGGTTGGCCTTGCGATCGCGATTATCGTGTTCAAGAACTACAAGACGATCGACACAACAGAACTGAACACGCTCCACGGGTGAGCGCGCGACAAGGGGGGGGCCAAAGGAGTGACACTGCTTCCGATAGACCTCCGGCCGGAGGCGTGGGTCGCCGTCCTGCTTCCCGCCATCGGCTTCGTCGCCATCTTCCTGTCGTACCTCGCCCGCCGCGACGGCGAGCGCAAGAACTGGTGGACGGACGGCGCGGCCATCGTGGGCGTCGGCTTCGTGGCCGCCTCCGCGGTACTCTCCTTCCTGATCTTCATCCAGGTCTGGTTGGATCTGGGCCCCTACTACTCCGATCAACCCTGGGTCTGGATGCAACTTGGCACCGTCACCCTGGGTACGGGCCTGCACATCGACGGGCTCTCGTCGTTGCTGATGTTCATTGTCTCGTTCATCTCGACGGGTATCGCCGTCTACTCGACCGCGTACATGCACAAGGAGGGCGCGCTCCACCGCTACTACTTCGAGATCATGCTCTTCATCACCGGCATGATGGGGATGGTCGTCGTTGACAACTACCTCTTCGCCTTCATGTTCTGGGAGATCATGGGGCTCTGCTCCTACCTCCTCATCGGCTACTGGTACGACAAACCGTCGGCGGCCTCCGCCGCAAAGAAAGCGTTCATCGTAACCCGCGTGGGGGACGTCTTCTTCCTGTTTGCCATCATCCTGCTCTTCAACGCGTTCCACACGCTGTCCTACCGGGAACTGTTTGAGCACATCGTCCAAGCGATGGAGGCGGGCACACTGCCTGCCGCCGAGGTCACGGCCGTCAAGTGGGCCGGCCTCTTCATCTTCGGCGCGGCCGTGGGCAAATCCGCGCAGTTCCCCCTCCACGTGTGGTTGCCCAACGCGATGGAGGGCCCGACGACCGTCTCGGCGCTCATCCACGCCGCGACGATGGTCAAGGCCGGCGTCTACATCACCGCGCGCACGCTGCCGATCCTGGCGCTGTTCCCCGACACCCTCGGGCTCATTGCGCTCGTCGGCGCGTTCACGGCGTTCCTTGCCGCCACGATCGCCATGGTGGTCTACGACATCAAGCGCGTACTCGCGTATTCCACGATATCGCAACTTGCCTACATGTTCATCGGGATCGGGACGTTAGGCCTTGGTGCCGCAATCTTCCACTTGATGAACCACGCGTTCTTCAAGGCCCTGCTGTTCCTCGGGTCCGGTTCGGTCATCCACGGGACGGGCACGCAGGACATGCGCCTGATGGGCGGACTGCGCAGGAAGATGCGCGTTACCTACCTCACCTTCGTGGCAGGTTCGCTCTCGCTCGCGGGGATCCCATTGATCTCAGGTTGGTGGTCGAAGGACGAGATCCTCACGACCGCCGCCCGCTTCAACCCTGGCGGCGAGTGGTCGGGTCCGTTCGGATTGCTCCACATGCCCTACGAGGTCCTTGGCACATCGGTGCTGCTGCTCGGGATCGTCACGGCGGGGATCACCGGGTTCTACACCTTCCGCATGGTCTTCTTGACCTTCTGGGGCAAGCCACGCTACGACGAGAAGAAGGTGCATGTCCACGAGTCGCCCCGCCCGATGCGCTACGTGCTCGTGGTCCTCGCGGTCTTCGCGCTCTTCTCCGGCGGATTCGTTGTCGCGGCCTCGGTGATCGAGCCGCACATCTTCGAGCACAACGTCGTGGACGAGCTGCTCGAGCACCAGGTCACGGTAATCCCCGCGCCGCAGGACGGGGCGGCGTACCTAACCAACCCGGTGCTGTGGGCTTCGACGTTCATCGCCCTTGCGGGCGTCTCCCTCGCCTACTTGATGTACGCCAGGGCCGTAATCTCCCCCGAGTCTATCGTTGGGCCGCCCAAACCGGGGAGCAGCGCGGCCAGGCTCGCGACGAACCGTCTCGCTCGCGGGGTCCACTCGTTCTTCGTGGCCAAGTGGGGCATGGACTGGGTATTCCTGAGAGTCGCCGCGGCCGGAGACGCGGGGCTGGCCGCGTTCCTGGACTTCGTGGACCGGCGAGTCGTGGACGGCGCGACCCACCTGCTCGGGCGCGGCGCCTTCGGGGGCTCCACCGTGCTGCAGCGGGCCGCCGACGGCATCGTTCGCAACTACGCGTCCTGGGTCGTAGGCGGGCTGGTCGTCCTGCTCCTTGCCTTGAAGTTCGTCTTCCCGCCGGTCTTGGGAGGTGGCTGAAGTGTTCCCGTACGCCCTCTCCCTGCTCATTGCGCTGCCGATCCTGGGCGGCGTTGTGATCATGGCGCTCGCGCGCGAGCCCCGCCACGCGAAGTTCGGCGCACTGGGCGTGTCGCTCGCGGAGTTGGCACTTGGCCTATACATCGCGTACGACTTCATCACTGCGGGCTACTACAACCTCGAGCTCTGGAACTACGCCTACCTCGAGTCGTCCCCGTGGATCCCGACACTGGGCATCAGCTACCAACTCGGGATGGACGGCCTCGCGTTCGTCATGGTGATGCTCGCGATCATCGTCTTCCCGCCCGCCATCCTCTTCGCGTTTTCCGAGAGGGAGGGGCTCAACAAGTTCTTCGGGCTCCTGCTCGCGATGGAGGGCGCGATCATCGGCGTCTTCCTCTCGCAGGACTTCTTCCTTTTCTACATCTTTTGGGAAGCTGTCCTCATCCCGATGTTCTTCCTCATCTCAGGGTGGGGAGGGCCCAACCGGCGCTACGCCGCGATGAAGTTCTTCATTTACACCCACGTGGCGTCCGTCGTGATGTTCGTCGGATTCCTCGTGATGTACTTCGAGTACGGCAATGTGGCCAATGTCTACACTTTCGACATGATTGCGATCGGGCAGAGGGCGCCCGAGTTCGTGGCCGGCGTGCAGAGCTTCGCGTTCATCCTCGTGCTCTTCGGGTTCGCCGTGAAGATGCCCTCCTTCCCGTTCCACACTTGGCTGCCCGACGCCCACGTCCAGGCGCCCACCGCGGGCTCGGTGATCCTGGCGGCGCTCCTCCTGAAGATGGGCGGCTACGGCCTCATCCGGATAGGCGTGGCGATGCTTCCGCTCGGGGCCCAGGCCTGGGTCCCACTCATGGTGGCGCTGGGCGTCACCTCCATGGTCTACGGCGCGTTCGTGTGCTTGCGCGCGGACGACCTCAAGCGGATGATCGCGATCTCGTCCGTCTCCCACATGGGATTCGTGATGCTAGCGATCGCCACGCTCTCCGAGATCGGCATCGCGGCCGCCGTCTTCCAGATGTTCGCGCACGGCCTCATCTCTGCGATGCTCTTCATGACGGCTGGAGCCATAGGCCACAATGTCGGCACACGGAACATCTCGGAGCTCGGCGGGATCAACCGGATCGTGCCCCGCCTGGGCGCATTCACCACGTTCGCGTTCCTGGCCTCGCTGGGCCTCCCATTCCTCGTGGGCTTTGCGGCCGAGTTGCTCGTGTTCCTGTCCGTGGGCGAGGCGTTTGGGTGGTGGGTCGCCATCCCCCTAGTTACGGTCCTGATCACGGCTGCCTACTACCTGTGGGCGATCCAACGCGGGCTCGCGGGCCCGTTGCGGCCCGAGCTTGAGGCCAAGGAGGTCCGCGACCTCAAGCCGTTCGAGGTCACGGCGCTCTCCTCACTCGCGGCGCTTGTCGTCCTCTTCGGTTTGGTGCCGTACCTCATCTTGAACTACATCATGCCCTACTCGTCGACGCTCGCCGGCGCCATCGCCCGAGGTGCCCCATGAACGAGGCAGTGGTCGCCACGGAGGTCGAGTTGCGGGCAGGCGACGACCAGGCCCGGCCCCGGGCCGGGGCCCAGGCCGTCCGGGTCCTTGTCCCGATCCTGCCGGTGGCGCTCCTCGCGTACTCGCTATTCTCGCTGGGCCGGGCGGAGCTTGTCGCGTTCTCCCCGGAGATCGTGCTGCTCGGTGCGGCCATGGTCTTCCCACTGGCACCGCGCAAGATGGCGTCGAACCGGCGCCTGGCCCTGGCGGCCGCCGTCGCCATCGGGGCCGCGATCTTCCTGACGCTTTTCCAACTGCTCTCGGACGTCTTCCACGTCGGGCCCCTCCCGATGCTAGGGGCCCCGAGCGTCACGATCGCCGGGGGCGCGCTCACGGTCGACGCGTTCTCGATGACCTTCTCGCTCATCTTCCTGTTCGCTGGCCTCGTCGTGGCCGTCGCGTCGTTCTCGCCGGAGATCGAGCGCACCCCCTTCCAGGGGATCTATTTCTCGCTCCTGATGCTCACGCTGGTGGGCACGATGGTCGTCGCGGCCTCGGCGTCGCTGCTCACGATCTTCCTGGGCCTCGAGCTGGCCGGGATCTCCACCTACGCCATGGTCGCGTTCGTCAAGTCCAACAAGCTGGCCACTGAGGCGGCCGTGAAGTACTACATCATCGGGTCTGTGTCGACCGGCCTCATGCTCTTCGGCCTCTCGTACCTCTATGGGATGACGGGCAGCCTCGACCTGCAGGTGATCGCCGTGCGGCTCGCCGACTTCTCCCCGTCGAACTCGGGAGTCGTGATCGCGACCGTCTTCCTGCTCGCGGGGTTCGGCTTCAAGATGGCCATCGTGCCGTTCCACCTGTGGGCGCCCGACACGTATACGGGTGCGCCGTCCCCCGTCTCCGCGCTGCTGGCGGCTGGCACGAAGAAGATGGGATTTGCGGCGGCGTTCAAGGTCATCGTCGTGGCCATGGTGGCCGTCCGCGCCGAATGGACGCTCGCCTTTGCGGTCCTAGCAATCCTCACGATGACCGTCGGGAACACCGCTGCGGTGCTCCAGTCCAACTTCAAGCGGATGCTCGCGTACTCCTCCATCACGCACGCCGGCTACATTCTCATGGCCCTTTCGATCGCGGGCGCAGGGGGCCTTGCGGCCCAGACCGCGGTCGCCGCCGGCACATTCCACTCGCTCACCCACATGGTCATGACGGCGGCGGCCTTCGTGAGCGTCGGCATCTTCATCATGCTCAAGGTGGGCGACAACATCGAGAACCTGCGCGGGATGAGCAAGCGCCAGCCCTGGTTGGCCTTCGCGCTGCTCGTGGTCCTCCTCTCACTCATCGGGTTCCCGCCGCTCGTCGGGTTTTGGTCCAAGTACTACATCGCCGTCGCGGCCCTCCAGGCCGGGGACTGGTACGTCTGGCTCGCGTTGGCGCTGCTCCTGAACTCCGCCTACTCCATCTATTACTACATGCGCGTGGTCCGCGTGATGTACTTCCAGGAACCGGAGGAGGACGCGCCGCTCCTCCACGTGCCCTGGCACCTCCGGGCTATCATGATAGGTTCGCTCGTGTTCATCGTCTTGGGTGGGCTCTACCCGGAGCCGCTCTTCGACCTCTCGGTCGCGGCAGCCCGCGCGTTGCTGAATCTCGGGTGAGGGGCCGGGCCGGGCCGGGGCGCCGCGCGCGTGGGCTTGATAAGCCCACGGCCCATTTCCCCCCGAGCCCCCAAGGAGGCCTTTGCGTGACCGACGACTTCAGCGGGATCCAGTTCAGCGAGGAGGAGAACATGCTCCGGGCCATGGTCCATGAGTTTGCCGAGAAGGAGGTCTGGCCCAAGGCCGAACACACCGACAAGACGGCCGAGTTCCCGTGGGACGCTGTCAACCGCATGAAGGAGTTGGGGCTCTTCGGGGTCCCTGTCCCGGAGGAGTACGGGGGTGCGGGCCTGGGGCGCGTCGGCTACTGCATCGTCGTGGAGGAACTCGGGTGGTCGTGCAACGCGACAGCCAACGCCTATGGCGCGCACGCGTCGCTCTGCGAGACGCCGATCACCTACCACGGGTCAGAGGAGCTCAAGCAGCGGTACCTCCCGCGGCTGGCCAAGGGGGAGCTCTTGGGCGCCTTCGCGCTGACGGAAGCGTCCTCGGGGTCAGACGCAGCGTCACTCAAGACAACGGCCGTCCAGGAGGGCGACGACTGGGTGCTCAACGGCTCGAAGCTCTTCTGCACGAATGGTGCGGTCTCCGACGTCGTGGTCGTATTTGCCGCAAACGACCTCAAGAAGGCCGCGCGCGGCGGCATCACGGCGTTCCTCGTGGAGAAGAAACTCGACGGGTTCACGGTGGGCGCCAAGGACGACAAGATGGGGATCCGCGGCTCGGACACGACGCCGCTCTTCTTCGAGAACGTTCACGTCCCCAAGGAGAACGTTATCGGCGAGGTCGGGCACGGCTTCAAAGTGGCCATGTCGACGCTCGACTCTGGCCGGTGCGGCCTGGGGGCGGGCTGCATGGGCGCGGCCCGCCGGTGCCTCGAGCTTGCGGGCGAGTACTCGCTAAGGCGCGAGCAGTTCGGCCAGCCGATCGCGATGTTCCAGGGCGTCCAGTTCATGCTTGCCGAGATGGCGGAGATGATCTTCACGGGCCGCCTGCTGGCGTACCACGTCGCCCGGTTGATGGACCAGGGGAAGCGCGTCACGATGGAGAGCGCGATCGTGAAGACCTACTGCTCCGAGGCCGGGATGAAGTGCGCGGACCACGCGGTCCAGATCCACGGCGGGATGGGGTTTGTGGCGGAGTACCCCGTGCAGCGGCTCTACCGCGACGCGCGGGTAACGAAGATCTACGAGGGGACGAACGAGATCCAGAAGATGATCATCGCGCGGGAACTCGCGAAGAAGTTCATGTGAGGGCCGGGCGGGCCCACCCACCAAACCCCCGGCAGGAGCGAAGCCTGGCGGGGGGGGGCCTGGCCCCGCTACCTTCTTGACCCCCTCCCCCGTTGCCCCCGCCTGATGAAGGCGAGCTTCGACGGCCAGGTCATGCGGAAGGACTTCAACTACTCGACCGTCCAGTTCATGAGCGTCGACATCCCCGCGGACGTCGAGAAGGCGCTTGGCATCAAGCCGAAGGATCGGCTGCTCGTACATATGCCGGGGGCCCTCTTCCACGTCGATACCTTCGGCCCACCGGGAAAGCTCGCCTTCACGTTTCCCCCCGAGATCGGGCGGACGCTGAACCTGCGCAACAAGCACAAGATCAAGTTCGAGGTCGAGTTGCCCGACGCCAAGTAGCGGCTCCCCTATTCGGGCACGAGCCGCACCCCCCTACCCTTCTTCCGCCGCAGCTGCCGGCTGGGCCGGGGCCCGCACCTTCCCCTTGTTGCGGGCTTTCCACGCCCGCACCTCCGCCAGCACCACCGGGAGGATGTCGTGCAGGTCGGCGATGACCATGTCGTCCGCATAGTTGACGATCGGCGCTCCCCTGTCGGAGTTGACCGCGAACACGTACTTCGACTCCATCATCCCCACCACGTGCTGCACGGCCCCCTTGACGCCGAACGCCATGTACGCGTCCGGACGCACGACCGTCCCGGTCAGTCCCACCTGGTGGTCGTGCGTGATGTACCGGTGCGCCACCGCCGCGCGCGTGGCGCCGACCATCCCGCCCTCGAACTCCGCCGCCAGCTCCTCCACCATCTTCAGCGCGGGCTTCGGGTTGTTCTTGATCCCCATCCCGAAGGTGACGATGGACTCGGCCTCCTTGAGGTCCACAAGCTTCGGCTTGACCTCGATTCCAACGATCTCCACGTCGAAGTCGTGCTCTTCGAACACGGCAGGGATCTCCACGACCTTGCCCTTCCGGGCTGGGTCGCGCGGCTTCGCACGGAACGCGCCCGTGCGGGCGGTGGCCATCTGCGGGTAGAAGTCCGGCGTGATGATCGTCGAGAAGTAGATCGCGTTGAAGTCCGGGCGCTTCTGCAGCAGCTGCCTGCTCAGCATCACGCGCCGGTACTCCACGTCCTTGATCCGCAGGTCCGTGCACACCGAGGCGAGCCCCGTGACAAGGTCGGCCGCCACCCAGGATGCCAGTGGGTTCGATGCCGTCGTCGCGCCCAGCAGGAACGAACGGGGGGGCTCCCTGCGGCAGAACGCGCCGATCGTGCGGCCGTAGGGCTCGACGACCCAGTGCTTCAGCCCGGGGTTGTCGCAGACGACCACGCGGTCGGCGCCGTACTCGATAAGGAGCTTCGCATGGTGGGCCACCTTGTGCCCGAGTAGGAGGACGGTGAGCGGCTCCTTCAGCTCGTCGGCCAGGTCGCGCCCAATCCCGATGAGCTCCGGTGTCACGTCCGCCAAGTGCCCGTACTGGTGCTCCGCCACGACGTAGACACCCTTGACGTCGTTGATCCCCCACCCGTTGAGCTCGACCACGTCAGGCCACCTCCTCCTTGAAGAGGCCCATCTCGCCCCACTTGGCGACGAGGTCCGGGATCTTGTCGGGCGTCCAGATGCGCGTATTTCGGAACCCCTCCGCGCTCGTCTGCGGCTCCGACACCCACACCTTCGTCGGACTTCCGTCGACGCCGATGAACGAGACGTCGAGGCCGATGTCCTCGATGGTGAGGGCCTCCATGCGGAAGTCCTTCATCATCATCAGGCGGGAGGCCAGCGGTGTCCGAATGGTGTACTTCGTGGGCGCGTCGACCGTGACGCACGGGAGCGTCGAGCGCACCTGGGCCGCGCCGCCCGTGATGATGACGTCCGCGTGGATCGGCTTGGTCGAGTCGAGGTCGACCTCGTGGACCTGCTCGACATAGGGGAGGCACGGCCGCTCGAGCCACCGCGCGACCTGGGGCCCAACCTGACCGGTCTCACCGTCGAGGGCCTTCATCCCCGCGTGGACGATGTCCACCGGTCCCCACTTGCGCTCGATGTAGTTGACCGCGAGCGCCAGCGCGTAGGACGTGCCCAAGGTGTCCGACCCCCCGAGCCGCCTGTCGGTGAGCAGGAAGTGGTCGTCCGTACCGCAGCGGTAGCAGTCCTGCAGCACGGCCTCCGCGTCCGGGGGCCCCATGGTGAGCGGGAAGACCATCCCACCCAACCGGTCCTTGAGGTCGAGCGCCGCCTCGAGCGCCGCCAGGTCCGGCGGGTTGAACATGGGCTGGACCTTCGACCGGTCGATCGTCCCGTCGGGCTTCATCGGCACTTGTCCCGCCGTCAGGTCGGGAACCTGCTTAACGAGGACAACCTGCTTGAAACCGTGGAAAAACGCCATCGACCGGGCAAACGACGGACAAGATAAAAGGATTCCTTCGGGGGACTGGCCAGGCGGGGCGTAGGTCCCGCGGACAAACTTATCTCGCGCGGCGAAATACGCGCACCAGGGGGAGGTTGCCACGGGGCTCACGTACAGGGGGGCTGGCGTTGACCACGCCGGCAAGATCGCCGCCATCGACGCGCTCCTCAAGCAGGTGCGCTTCGCGCGCCACGGCGACGGCGCCCCTGTAGGCCCCCCCGCCGGCTTTGCCGGATTCGTTCGGTTCGGCAAGTGGGCGCTTTCCATCTGCACCGACTCGGTGGGGACGAAGCACCTCATCGCGCGGGCCCTGAACAAATTCGACACGATCGGCATCGACTGTGTCGCGATGAGTGTCAACGATATGATCTGTCACGGGGCCGAGCCGCTCGCGTTTGTCGACTACCTCGCGGTGCCCAAACCCGACCCGAGGCTGCTCGCGGCCATCGGCGTAGGCCTGAACAAGGCCGCCAAGGAGTCCAACGTGACGCTTGCCGGTGGCGAGACGGCAGTCGTCCCGGACCTGCTCAAAGAGTTCGACCTGTCGGGGACGGCCGTGGGCGTGGTCGAGCGGTCGAGGATCATCGACGGGCGGCGAGCGCGGCCAAGCGATGTCGTCATCGGCCTGGCCTCCTCGGGCGTCCACTGCAATGGGTTCACGCTCGCACGCAAGTGTGTGGAGGCCGACGGGCGCTCGTATCGACGTGCGGTTGCCGGGCTGGCCAAGAAGTCGCTCGGCCTGGAGCTCCTGACGCCAACGCGTCTCTACGTGCGGCCCGTCATGGAGCTGCTCCGCAAGGTGCGACCGACGGGGATGGCAAACATCACGGGCGGGGCGTTCCGCAACCTCATGCGCGTCCGGAAGGGCCTTGGGGTCTTGGTCGAGAACCCGCCGCGCGCGCAGCCCATCTTTGCCAAGCTCCAGGAGTGGGGCGATGTGTCGGACCGCGAAATGTACCAGACGTTCAACATGGGGCTTGGGTTCGCGGTCTTCGTCCGGCCCGAGGACGAATCGGAGACGTTGCGTGTGCTGCGCAAGCGCGTGCGGGCCAAGGTCATCGGCATCGCCACCAAGGGCGGAGGCGTCCGCGTTCCGAGTCTGAAAGGGGTCCGCTTCGAGGCCTACTGACCCTGGCGGCGGCCTACCAAGAGTAGTCGACCGTAATGTCCCAGTTGTTCGAGCCGTCCGACAGGCACCGGAGGCAGGGGCCCGGGCGCCCGGTAATGGGCACCTCGTCGCCCATCGTGCCGCCGATCACCGTGATCTTCCATTCGTTACCTCCCATATCCTCTCCAGTTTCATTGAGCGACCAGACCAGCCGGCCGTTGGACACGGGGGCAAGTTCCCAGCTGTCGCCATCGGGAGCCGTAATATTCAGCCCGAGGTTATCGGGCGTATTTCGAACGGTTGGGTTGGAGGCGCCTTCGTCCGTCCATGAAAGGGTGACGGTGAGCCCCGCGAACGAGGTCGTATTCTCGATGTCAATGATGGTGTCGCTCCTTGCGTTCTCCGGGACGCTGCCCGAGAAGGCCATCGTCCCCGTGTTCTCGCCCGGCCCACCTCCACCGCCCGGGATGCCCGGGCCCGCGAGGAGGGGCGTGCTGGCCGCCTGCATCGAGAAGAGGAGGAAGGTCACCGCGACAATTCCAAAGACCACGAAAACCCCGATGCGCGACTTGCGGCCCCGCGACCATCGGAAGAACCCGCGTTGCACACGGCGCAGGGTCGGTTCCTCGGGTTTGGGGGCCTTCCGCAGCCATTTGATTCCGCGGACAACCTCGCTTACGTACTCGAGCAGGAAGAACTGCTTCGCGGCGGCCGGCGGGGCCGGGGAGCCAAGGCCCTTTGCGGCCGCCATCTGAGACGCGGCCTCCTCCGGGGGGCCAGCCTCGCGGGCGTCCGCCACCTTAGCGGTTTTTGCCTTCTTTGTGGGGGCTTTGTCCCCCTTGCCAGACACCGGTGCCGACTCCGGTGATCGATTGGGTGCGGCTCATTTAAGCCTTGTCCGATCGGTTCCCAGGTGGCGCCGCTGGCCACCGCTTGCCAAGCCGCCGGCGCGGCACGCCCGCCGCGTCGTAGATCGACTGGATGACGCCGATCGACGGACGGATCCGTGTCTTGGCGTCCTTCGGGAGCACGATCGGGAGCCGCGTCCCGCACTCGCGGCAAAACGCTCCCTGCTCCCCGTCGTCGCCCACCGACCGAATCTTGAAGAGCGGCTGCGTGTCGAACCACTGGCGTTTGATATTCACCGCGCGGCACTTGTGGCAGTACGTCTGCCCGCGCGCTTCGTCCTTCACGTTCCCGTTGTAGACGTACTTCAGCCCCTCCTCCTGCGCGATCGTGTACGCCATCTCGAGCGTCTTCACGGGCGTCTGGCCCTTGTCGAGCATCTTGTAGTCGGGGTGGAACCGCGAGAAGTGGACCGCCGTGAGCTCCCCCGGGACCTCTGCGACCCACCGGCAGAAATTGCGGATCTCACGCGGGTCGTCATTCTCGCCGGGGATGATGAGGTACGTGACCTCCGTGTGGATCCCGAGGTCCAAGGCCACCTCGACCGTGTCCAGGACCGGCTGGAGTCGCGCGTTTGCCACCTTCCGGTAGAAGTTGTCCGTGAAGGCCTTGATGTCCACATTGATCGCGTCGAGCCACGGGGCGATCTCGCGCATCGGCTCCTCGGTCGCGAACCCGTTCGACACCCACACTGTGTAGTAGCCGGCCTCCTTGGCCAGGCGGCAGCCCACGACGTTCGTCTCGAACCAGATGGTCGGCTCATTGTAGGTCCAGGCGATGCCCTGCGCGCCCACACTCTCGATGAGCCCGACGACCCCCTCCGGCTCCACCCGCTGGAGGTAGTTGGCCGGCAGCCCCTGGATCGAGGTCACGTCGGGCCGCGCCTGCGAGATGTCGAAGTTCTGGCAATGGCGGCAGCGCATGTTGCAGCCGATCGTGCCGAACGACAGGACGCGCGTCGTCGGGTGGAAGTGGTACAGCGGCTTCTTCTCGATCGGGTCGATGTTGCCCGCCGACGGGAGCGCGTAGACGAGCGTGTAGAGTTTCCCCCCGGACGCCTTGCGCACGCCACAGACACCTACGTGCCCGTCGTTGATCTTGCATTGCTGCGCGCATAGGTCGCACTGGACCTTGCCGTTGGCCAGGACCTGCCAATAGTCAGCCTCGCGCACGCCGGGGCCGCTCAACTTCGCGCCGGGGGCGGGGGGCGAGGGAGCCGGCGACGCCATGGGTCCACGCAACCTCTGGCGCGGACGCTATTTCAACGTTATTCACCTGGCGCCGCGCGCCCTACGGGCGCTCGACGGCGCCCGGTGTCTGGCCTGGCCTGCTCGGCGCCGTGGGGCCGATCGGGCCGCCTTTCCGGGTCTCTGGCCGACCGCGCTCGACCATATCCGTGATCTGCTCGCGGGAGTAGGCCACCTGCTGGACCTCGGTCTCCCGCTCCAGGAACAGGAATAGGAACGCCCAAATCGCGCCGACGAAGGTGAAGATGATCGTGATCGAGAGGGCCTGACCGAACACGCCCTGCATCTCGACGCTCTGGGCCAGGTCCGGCCCGAAGAGCGCCGCAAACCCCTGCGTCACGAACGAGAGGATCACGAGCGCCGAGACTAGGAAGATCGCCGAGAGCATCCCACCGCGCACGAGGAAGTTCGAGATGACCTGGTTCAGGTTGAAGCTCTGCAGGTTCCGCTCCACCGACATCCGCGCCACGTCGGTAAAGCGCTGGTAGGCGTCGAGGTATTCGTAGTAGGAGAAGAGCGCCCAGGCAAAAAGGACGCCCGGGATCACGTAGATGATGTCGGTCGTGGACAGCGGCGTGACGATGGGCCGGGCCGCGACCCCGCCCAGGAGCGCGAAGACCGAGAAGTAGCCCAACCACTTCCGCCGGTCCTCGTTGAAGATCGCGACCATCCCCATCGCGATCCCCGCGCCCGTCAGGCCCGCCCCGAGAACCCAGTTCATGGGTTCCGCGTATTCGGTGACCTGGATAAGGTTGACAAAGAGCGAGAGGACGCCCGCGACCAAGAGCCAGACCACGCCTAGGAACTTGATTTGGCGAACCCTCGGGAAGGACGCCTCGATGTTGAGCCGTGGAGCTGCCTCCTCCTCGTCGGTCGTGCTCCCCGTGAGTTCCTCGGTGCTCTTGGGCGGCGCCGGCGGCTCGCCGGGCGGCGGTGGGGGGGGCGGCGGGCTGGCAGGCGTTGGGCTGGCAGGCGTTGGGCTGGCAGGCGGCGGGCGGGCAGGCGGGGGGGGCGCAGCGGCGCCAGGAGCCTTCGCCGGGCCGGGTCCTGGTGCCTGGAGAATGCTAAGGAGCGGGGCGAGGTCGACCATGGATCACCTTATCTTAACTGTCGTGGCCCCCAGCTGCTGGGCGGCCGCAAGCAGTGCGGCAACAAGCGGGATCTTCGGGTCCCAGTCGATCACGCGCGCGCCGTACCCGCGCAGGTCCTGGATGATGACGTCGCGCTCCAGCCGGAGCACGTCGTAGGGGATCGTCTTCTCGATCCCCGGCTCCAACCGCGAGCGGGCCAACAGCTCGAACTCGATTGAGTTTGGCGAGATAACCGAGACGTCGAACTCCAGCGTCCGGAGTTCGGACACGGCCTTGATGAGCGACGGGTCGTCGTCCATCGAGGTGATGATGATCACGGGAGAGCGCTTGGGGAAGTACGGTGATCCAACCTCCACCACACCCTTGAGGGGGAGGTTCCCTCTCGACTCAGCGTTGGCCAGCGACGTCAGGATCTCGAAGAGTTGCTTCTGACCCTGCCCCTGCTTGATCATCATCATCTTCTCTCCGTAGATGACGAGGCCCACTGAGTCACGGCGCTTCAGGAAGAAGTTCGCAAGCGTCGCCGCTGCGCGCGTCGCGTACAGCAACGAATTCTTGCCGTCGGTCCCCACGCCCGAAGACTCCCGGGCGTCGACGATGATCATGATGTCGGAGACGGCCTCGCGCTCCTTCTCGTTGACGAGTAGGCGTCCGGTGCGCGCGTACGCTTTCCAGTTGATCGACTTGAAGGGGTCGCCCGGCGCGTAGTCGCGGATCAGGAAGAACTCCGAGCCTGGACCCGGTTGCTTGACCTTCGAAGCCCCGGGGTATAGCTTTGGAGCGCGCGACCTGATGGGGATGTCCTTGATGTCGAAGACCAGCGGGAAGACCGTGAGGTCATCCTTCACGTCCACCTTGAGCTCCTTGTAGAAGACGGTGAACGGGTCCTGCGCCCGAAGCGTCACGGGGCCCACCTCGAAGATCCCCCGGATCGGGGCCTTCACGGTGTAGTTCATCGCGAGCGCCTCCTCGGACTTGAGGTCGACGATCATGTAGTTCGTCCCTTTCGTGATATCAAGTTGCCTCGGGAGCGCGTCTCGGATCTCGAGGAAGCCGGTGCGCCGGCCCTTGTTGACGAGGTTGAGTTTGACATCCACCTCGCCGTCCTCGAAGATCTTCTCGGAGGAAATGTCGCGGGCCGAGACCACCTTGTGGAGGCGCGTGAAGAAGACGAGGACGGCAAGCGCGGTGAGGAGGAAGGCGCACACGGCCAGGAGGAAGACCGAGCGTGACGCGAGCCCTAGGAGCCCGCTCACGATGGCCAGTGCGAGGTAGAACCACCCCTTGCGCGTCCACATCTTGTTCGGACCTCCTTTGCGGTCTTGCCCGCGGGTACCTGCGACCGGGGCGGACCCCGGCCGCAGGCGTTTCTTGCAACCGGCTCACACGGCCGGGACTGGTACCTCCGCGAGGATCTTGCTGGTGATGTCTTCGGTCAGGACGCCGCGGATACGTGGCTCCGGCTTCAGGATGATCCGGTGGTTGAGGCCGGGTCCGGCTACCGCCTTGATGTCGTCGGGCGTGATGTAGTCGCGTCCGAAGATAACCGAGCGCGCGCGCGCCAGCATGAACAGTGCGAGCGAGCCGCGTGGCGACGAGCCGACAAGGACCCGTGGGTCCTCGCGCGTGCGAGTCACGATTTCCACGATGTACGTCATCACGGCGGGGTCGATGTGGACCTTCTCCACGATGTTCTGCATCAGGATGATCTTCTCCGGGCTCGTAATCACGTTGATGTCGACGTCGTCCTTGCGGCGCGCCTCACGGCGGATGAGGATCTCCTTCTCGTCTGCGCGCGACGGGTAGCCGACGCTCATCTTCATCATGAACCGGTCGATCTGAGCCTCGGGGAGGGGGTACGTCCCCTCCTGCTCGATTGGGTTCTGCGTAGCCATCACAATGAACGGCTTCGGCAGGATGTGCGTGACACCCTCGATCGTCACCTGGCGCTCCTGCATGGCCTCCAAGAGAGCGGCCTGCGTCTTGGGCGGCGCGCGGTTGATCTCGTCGGCGAGCAGGATGTTCGTGAAGATCGGGCCCTGACGGAACTTGAACTCGTTGTCCTTCTCGTCGTACACGTAGGTGCCCGTGATGTCCGTTGGCAGGAGGTCTGGCGTGAACTGGATGCGCTTGAACGTGGCCCCGAGGGCCCGAGCAAACGTGTTTGCCATCAGCGTCTTGGCCAGGCCGGGGAAATCCTCGAAGAGGATGTGCCCATTGGCAAGTAGCCCGATGGCGACCGTCGTCAGGACTTCTTGTTTCCCGATGACGGCCTTGGAGACCTCCTGCAGGAGGACCTTGGTCGTCTCGGAGACCAGCGAGATCTCTTCTGGCGTAGCGCCACCCTTTATGGCCGCGGCGCGGGCTGTCGGCCGCGGGGCCGGGGCGGGTGCCGGTCTCGGCGCCGGTCCACCACCGGCTGGCCTCGGGGCGGGCCGCGGCGCGGGTGCCGGAGCTGGACGTGGCGAGGGTCCCCCGCCTGTGCCCGGCTGTGGCGCCTGCGCGCCGAAGCGCTGCAGTTGCTCATCTTTTCCAAACATGCTCGGTCGTTCCTCCATCGTTTCTATCTCCTAGGTTTCTTGAAAGTGACTGAAAGAATCAGCGGCCCCACTGGCGGATGTGGTCACCGATCGAACGGACCTCCTCGCCGACCCACGTGCGCTCGGGGTTCAGGATGAGGTCGATGAGCATGGGGTCCTTGATCATGGTCTTGAGTTCCTCGGGGGGTAGGGCCGCGAACTCCTCGTCCCCCATGGAGTTTGTCATTTGCACCTTGAGCCGCGCCACTTCCCGCAGGCGCACGATCTGCACCGGCAGCGTCTCGGGAAGCTGCGAACGCGGGCGGAATGTCGAAAGGTCGAACCGGTGAATCCAGGACTCGCGGTCTTTGGCCCGCAAGACCACGATGGCAAGGGCAAGCGAGGTCCCGCCGATGAGCGCAGCCGAAAGCTCGGCTCGAGAGCTCGCGATCGTGCCCGCCTCGAACGACGAGTAGACGACCTGCGTGCCCGGTTCGTGCAGGTGACGCGACATATCAATGATGACCGTCCCGCCCTCTGGAAGCATCGTCCGGAGGAGCGCCTTGGCGAACTCTCGGTTTCCAAGAGGCTCGTTGTCGGGCTTGGCCAGCATCTCGTTGGAGAAGACCGAGGCGTCCGCAATGAAATAGGCCTCGCCCTTGGTGGGCGTGAGCACACTTGCCCCGTCGATCGTCTTGTTCTCGAGGAGCTTCGCGTACATGATCAGCGTGATGTTGCCCTTCTTGTCGCCGATATTCACCGTCCCGGACCGGTCGATGTCGGCGTAGCACTTGTCGGAGCAGTGCGCGGTGACGTTGGTCAGGACGTCCGGGTTCTCGATCAGCGTGATCCCGGTGGGCGCGTTGAGCTCGATCGTGAAGTCGCGCCCGGCAAACGTGAAAGAGACCAGGGGCAGCGAGATGTTCTGGTCGTAGCGGCCGACCTCAAGGTCCCACAGGTCCGTCCCGAAGTAGAAGATCCCGTACCGCTGGGCCAGCGTGTTGGCGTACCCAAAGTCGTCGGCGATAAGCAGCCTGCCGCCGCGGATGTTGAAGTCGACGAGGGCCTCGGTCTCTTCAGCGCGCAGGTCGCGCGAGACACCCGGCGCGAAGTACACGATCTTCGTGGGGTCCTCGAGCCCGGAGAGTGCGGTCGGCGAACCGACGAGGGTCGCGACGTTGTACTCGTAGGTGGCGCCGCTCGAGTCCGCCTCCAGTGACAGGAGGCCGACGAGTTCGGAGAACTCCCCGAGGTCGTCGTAGCCCTCCTTGTTGAAGGGCTCAAGGGCCCCGGCGTCCGGCGCGGAGGTTAGCATCGCCGGGACGAGGCCGTAGAAGACCCCCCCGAGGACGAGGGCGATGACAGCTACCAAGGGCTTGAGCTTCATGAGGAGTTTCACGCACCGCGTCTAGACGTCTAAAACCGTTGTGGGTTCCGCGGGGGGAACTCGTCAGTGCGGCCCCGGGGGGGCCGCCCCACGAGCGCTAGGGCTCCTCCTTGGGGCCCTGGTCCGGGACGGCACCCCCCTGGTCCGTCCCCTTGCCCTCTGCGGCCTGGGCCGCGGAGGGCGCGACTTCCGCCTCGATGGGCGGCGCCTCAGGCGCCGGCGCCATCGCGGCCGGCGCCGCCGCCTCTCCAGCGGCTGCACCTGCAGCAAGGATCTGTTCGATCGACGAGTTGACGGACGCGAGCGCGGCCACGGCGCGGTCCTTCTGCTCCACGCCGATGTCGTGGTCGCTGTAGCGCGCCTCCTCGAGAATCGAGAGGAACTCGTCCATGGCCTTCGCGTCGATGGGCAGCGCTTGGCGAAGAGCGGCCTCGAACTCGCGGAATGTCTCGCTGTCGGCGCGCAGGTAGCCACTTGCCTGGAGCACGCGAGCCAAAGCGCGGTAGGCGTCGAAGATGACCTGTGCATACGGGTTCCCGGAAACGAGCCGGTCGGCCGCACGCCGGATGATGCGCTGCATCCGCTGGAGCTGGCGCCGCTTGGCAGCGTACCAGAAGAAGTACACGGCCCCGCCGAGGATGGCTGCGACACTCCCGAATACGATGTAGTAGGGCAGGGGGTCCGGATCCGGCGGGGGCTCGACCTCGTACTCGTAGACGATGGACATGTTGCCCGTCGAGGGTTTTAGGCACAGCGTGCGCGCGCTGATCGAGGTGCCGCAGAAGGACCCGTTATAGGTGGCCAGCAGCGTGCGGTTGCCCCGGACAAAGTCGGACTCGGGGAACGTGACGTTGAACAAGTACCGGCCTAGCTCGTCCACTGGGCCGGCCGAGATGAAGATCGGCTCCGCCTGCGCGCCGGTCTGGTACGAGAAGAAGAACCGCAGGTCGCCCGCGGCCACGGGGTTGCCAAGCTCGTCCGTGACACGGATGATGCCGGTCATCGTCTCCTGCTGGGCGAGCGTCCCGTTGGACACATCGAAGAGCAGCCCGTTGACTTCGACCGAGGAGCGGTCGAAGTTGACTATGGAGCGGCCCTGGATAACGACAATCGTCTCGTTCTTGGCCGGGTCGTAGAAATCCGACCCGTTGAACTCGAACACTAGCCGCGCCTCGCCCACGTCCAGGTCGCCGGGCACGGCCGAGCGGAAAATGAACTTCCCCTCGGTGTTGGTCGTCTCGAGAGTGAGCGGCCGGTCCTCGATGCGGATCGAGACCTGCTCGAGGCCCACCGGCGACGTGTCGCCGATCCCCCCGCCGACGTAGACCTCGAAGAGGCGCCCGGATACGTTCAGGCGCTGGCCCCGCTCGACGAGCAGCGTGTGGTCGGTGCGCAGGAGTTGAGTGTGCGCCTTTACGGGCACATCGAGGATCGTCTCATTGGCCAGGTAGATGGGGTTGCCAAAGAAACGGACGCGGGCCTCCTTGAGCCCGACGGTGAACTCCTTGTCCACGAAGTGGCGGTATGAGTACGACCCGTCGGAGCCGGTGGAGACGGGCTGCACGAGCTCTTGGTCGAAGAAGAGCTGGAGGGTCTGGCCCGCGATCCCGACGCCGCGGTCGTCGAGCAGCGAGCCGTTGAACCACAGGAAAGAGCCCTTGTAGACCACGCTCTCCTCGAGTTGAATGTTCGTGGTGGAGACGACGGACCAGTTGGTGTCCGAGGTCACCGCGACATAGACGTCGCTGCCGTCGTAGCGAAGCTGCACGGCCTTGCGCCCGAGCGCCTCGTCGAAGGGGATCCGCTTGGGCGCCTTGAACCCGCCCGTCGAATTGGCGAGCACGCCGACCTGGCCCTCGGGGATCTCATCGCCCTCCCAGAAGATGTGGACGAGTTCGTTGACGACCGCGTCGCCCCGGACGAGGTCGTACCGGGACTCGTTCTTGATGATCCGCAGGGAGCCGTTGACGACCGCGTCCTGGAAGCGGAAGGTGTAACGCACGGGGTCCGGGGGCCACTCGACGGTCGTGTGCGCCATCAGGCGGTACACGTCGAGCCCGGGCGCGGGGGTGTAGTAAGTCGAGCCGTCGAACGTGATGCTGACGTTGTGGAGGCCCAGCGGCTGGTGGACCTCGACGACGTAATTGCGGCCGAAGCAGCCTCCGGCGTCGTAGTTTACTTCGGCCTGGCCCAGGGGCACGGGCGTGTCGTCGGGGTCGTTGTAGTCGCGGTCCCACGAGAGGCGGACCACGTACTTGCCAAGGAAGAGTTCCTCGATGAGCGACTCGCCCATGTTGTCGACGAGGCACCCGATGATCGCAAGGGGCTTGCCGCGGTAGCCCACTTTGTCCGGCGCGGGCGCTGGGAACTCGAAGTGTGCGATGCGCTTGACGTCAAAGCGGATGGTCGCAACCGACTGCGAGAGCTCGTACACGAGGTCGGTGGAGGTCTCCGGGTCGAGGCTCGGCGTGACGGTGACGTCGTCCGTCGTATCCCGGGGCATGCCGCGGCCAAACTGGGCGTAGACGGTGTGCGTCTTGGCCTCCGTCTCGAAGGGGACGATGTACCGGTACAGGTAGGAGCCGGACGCGTCGGTAAGCGTCGTGTAGGGCGCCGACCGGAAGTGAAACGCGACGACGAGCTGGGGGCTGCCCACGAACGGCGTCAGGCTGATCTGGCGCGCGTCCCACTGCGGCGTCACGCCGCCGCCACTCACGTCTTGGCCGGGGGCGGCGCCGGTGTCGGAGATCGTTTCTTGGTAGGCGGTGAAGGTGATCCCCCCGTCGATGGAGATCAGGATCTCGAAATAGTCGTCAGAACTGATGTTGTACCAGTAGAAGAACTGCAGGAAGGGGCTCGGGTCGGCAACCGTCAGGTCGATCCTCGGGGTGACGAGCACTGTGTCCACGCCGCGGCCGTAAAAGCTCTCGAGACCGGTGCACGCCATCTGGACGCCGTCGATGTTCGGCGGCCCCCTGGCGCCCAACGTACTCGGGCCGATGCCCCAGGTGCCCACGCCGGAGCCTGTGGAGTTCCAGCCGGTCCCGCTGCCGCTTGCCACCTCAAAGCTCTCGTCGAAGAGCGTCCCGTTGACCTCGACGGCGTCGACACAGACGCCCGGGCCCGTGTCGCCGAGCAGTTGGCCTTCCATGAAGACTTGGATCTCGCGGTTGGGCACGCCGAACAGGGGTATGGTCGTCGTGCGCAAGTCGCCACTAAAGCTCACGGTCTCACCGACGGTGGCGGGGTTGATGTTCACGCCGACGTCGAGGGATGTGGGGCAAGTCACATAGACCGAGAAGTCCGCCGACACGGACCCGAAGTACGTCGCGTTGTTGGAGTAGGAGAGGTTGTCGAAGGAGACGCGCATGGTGTGGGCGCCGCATACGGCCACAGAGAACTGGGGGACATAGAACTCGAACGAGCCGTTCGGGAAGATGAAGGGCTGCGGGATCGGGGCGGTCTCGTTGCCCGTCACGAGGGTGCCGGGTGTCGTGGCGAGTGGGGCGCCGTCGAACGTGACGTCCAGCGTTTGGTTGCCGATGCCTAGGTCCAGGTCGGTCTCGTTGAGCGACCCGTTGCCGACGACTGACTCAAAGAGTTTACCGGTGAAGTTGAAGCCCGTGGTGGTGGCGTTGTGGAAGGCGATGGGCCGCGCTCCAGCGGCGATCTGGGCGCTGGTGGGCATCTGCGTGAGCTGCGCGGGGCTGATCTGGCGAACGAAGAGGATGATCGAGGAGTTGGAGGTGATGTTGATGCTCTGGGGGCTTGGCGCGCCGGCGCGGCCGAACCACCAAAGCTCCGGGGGGTCGGGGACCGGCTGGGCCAGGTCCTGGGGACTCGCGCCGCCGACGACATACGAGCGCTCGGGGACAAAGGGGAGGGGTTCGCTGTAAGGGCCGGTGAAGGCGTCGTCGGCGGGGAACGAGGTGGGCACGGCGGGGTCGACGTTCGCGGCGCCATCGTTCCCTTCGAGCGCGGTGCGCGGTGCTTCGAACGCGCCGAGCCCGTCATCAGCCTGGTCGAGCAGGCCGCCTGCGTCCAGGGAGGGGCCGGGCGCCCCTGCCGCCGGCGAGAGCGCAGCAGCGACAACGGCCGCTTCCATCATGACAACAAAGGCAAGGACGATCAGTTTCTTCATGCGGTGGCCTCCAGGGGGGGGGTCGGAAAGCGCGGGTGGGGAAGGTTGTGAAACACCACGAGCCAGTCTAGGAATAAGCGCCGTGAATTTCGGGCTGGGATGGAGGGTTCCATATAAAACCCTTGCTAAGGCGTTGACCGCAAATTCCGCGCCTGGCTCGAATTGATTTGGCGGAGGTTCGCGACTGGGCCCGCGGGGCGGCGCACGAAGTCTTTTTCGCCCGCGCCGGGATAGCGCGTGAGGGACGGGATGCACGCCTTCCTACGTTCCATCGCTTTCCAGATGGGCGAGGTGCGGCCTGACAAGGTCTTCCTGATGACCGACGACCTCCCGTTTGCAACGGCGCTCCTCGACAACCTCGACGGCGTCCCGGCCGTCGTGGCCACCTCCCAAGAGCGTGTGGCGCGGGCGCTCGAGGCCCGTGGCGTCCCGTGCGAACGAGCGCCCACGTCGGCGCGGCAGGGTTTCCACGCCCTCGAGCAGGCGACACAGGTCCTCTCGAAGTCGTTCGCCTCGGGGCTCATAGACGCCGGCGAGGTCGTGCTCGCCGTGGTGTACACGAACCTGCAGGCCACGTTCACGTTCAACGTGGACGACGTGGGGCTGGTCAACCTGCGGCGCGACGTGGCCGACACCGTGTCGCCCGAGCTGCTCGAGGTGGTCATGCAGATCGCCTTCGAGGTTGCCCACGAGGGGCGGGAGGGCAGCCACGTGGGGGCGCTCTTCGTAATCGGGGACACGGAGCGCGTACTCGAGCACTCGCGGCCGCGCATCATCAACCCGTTCCACGGTCACCCCCGCCACGAGCGGCTCGTGTTCCCGGTTGAGAACCGCCACACGATCAAGCAGTACGCGCAGCTCGACGGCGCCACCCTGATCACCGAGGACGGCGTCGTCGAGGCGGCCGGGCGCTATGTGCAGGTCAACTGGGACGTCTACCTCCAGGGGGGACTCGGCGGGCGGCACCTGGCGGGCGCATCGATCTCGAAGGACACGGGCGCGGTGGCGGTCGTCGTCTCCTCGTCGAACGTGATCCGCGTGTTCAAGGGCGGCAACGAGGTCTACCGGGTCAACGCGACGTGAAGGGGGTATCGCTATGGCGGTGCGCGCGCATCTAGTCTTCACCGGCCGGGTCCAAGGGGTCTATTTCCGGGCGAACACGGAGCGGGTGGCCAAGGAGGAGGGCCTCCTTGGCTGGGTACGGAACCTGCGCGACGGGAGTGTCGAGGCGGTCGTCGAGGGCGAGCGGGCAACGATCGACCGCCTCGTGGAACGGCTCCACCGCGAGGTGTCCGGCGCCCGGGTCGACCGCGTGGACGCCCGTTGGACGGCGGCTACCGGCGAGTTCGCGGCTTTCGAAGTGCGCTACTGACGCGAGAGGGGGCGCCCCCGAGCGCGGGCACAAGCGCTGAACGGAAGAGGACGGCGTCCGCGATGATCCGGTCGTGGTCGAACGCGAGCGCCTCCCGGCGCGCTTCGCGAAGGGGCACGAACCGGGCGGCGGCCGCGTCGTCGCCGGCGCGCAGGCGGCCGCCGGCGCGCTCGAGAAGGTACGCGGCGGTGCACGTGGGGCCGCGCGGGTCACGGCCGGGCTCGGAGTAGAGCCCGACGAGCCCGACGATGGCGGTGTCGAGCCCGGTTTCCTCCCGCGTCTCGCGGACGACAGCGTCCTCGACCGACTCGTCGCCTTCGACGAACCCACCGGGCAGCGCGAGCCGTCCGCGGAAGGGGGCCCTTCGCCGCCGGATAAGCAGCACGCGCTCGCGGTCGAAGAGCACGCCGTCGGCCGTGAGCGTGTGGCGCGCCCGACCGTCTGGGCCGATGGGGTGCCGGATCCGCGGTGCCGTGGCCGTGTCCCCCCGTACCGCTACCCGAACATGGTGACGGCCACCGGGTCGCCCACACGCGGGACGGGGGCCCCCGGCGGGACGGCAAAGTACCCGTTGGCCCGCGACGCCCCCGTCACGCTCATGGAGTCCTTGAGCACCGGTGTGGCCCGCCCCCCGGCCAGGTGCACGAGTGGCAGTGTGAGGAAATCGGGCGGGCTCGACTCCACGAAGGCCGCGACCTCCCCGGCAAGCTTGGCGCGGGCGGTCGTTGCCGGGGCCGGCGCCGCTCCCGAGAGTGCCTCGACGAGGGGGCCGAGGAAGAGGTGGGCGCCTAGCATGCATGACGTGGGGTTCCCGGGAAGGCCAAGGACGGGCACGCCGGACACGTTCCCGAACAGGATGGGCTTGCCGGGACGAAGGCGCACGCCGTGGAAGGCGACCGACCCCTCCCGCCGCAGGGTCGGCGCGAGGTGGTCCTTGACGCCGGCGCTCGTGCCGCCGGTGAACACGGCGGCGTCGTAGCGGGACCCGTCGCGCAGCGCGCCCGCGACCGCTTCGGGGTCGTCCGAGACAACGTCGTGGCGCGTAGCCGAGGCGCCCCTGGCGGCCACGAGCGCCGCCAGGCCGTACGAGTTCGAGTCGCGGACGTGACCCGGGGGGAGCGGGCCCTCCACGGGGGAGACCTCGTCGCCGGTCGGCACGACGAGGATACGCGGCCGGGAGATGACCGGGAGCGTTGCGACCCCCGCGGAGGCGGCCGTCGCAACGGCCACTGGCATGAGGCGCACGCCGGCCGCGACGAGCTCCTCGCCCGCACGGAAGTCCGACCCCCGTCGGGAGATGTACGCCCCCCGCGCAGGGACGGCGGGAAACGCGACGGTCCCGGGCGTGGGGCCGGCCCCGGTCTGCTCGGCGGGGACGACCGCGTCGGCCCCGGGCGGGACATGCGCGCCGGTGGCGACCTCATAGCACATCCCGGACGCGAGCGGCGCGGGGGCGGCCCCGCCGGCAAGCGCACGGCCCTGCACCGCCCGCACGCGCGGCGCGCCCTTTGGGCCGCCCTCCAGGTCGGCTACCGAGACCGCGAACCCGTCCATGCGCGAGCGGTCGCCGCCCGGCCCGTCGGCGGCCGCGCGCACTGCGTCGGCGAGCGTGCGGCCCACCGATGCCTCCAGCCCCACCGTCTCGCGGCGGTCTACCGCACGGACACCGGCGGCCACGCACGCCAGGGCCTCCTCGAGGGACACGAGGTTTCCAAGAGGTTGCATGGACACATCCTCACCTCCGGACTTCCCACACCATGTGCTCCAACTCGGGAAGCAACATCCGCCGGGCCGCAGTGCGGACGGCGGCGGGCGACCCAGGGACGCAGACGACCCACCGCTTGCCGACCGTCCCTGCGACCGAACGGGAGAGGAAGACCGCGGTGCCCACCTCACGGCGGGACACGGACCGGAACACGTCGCCCCACCCGTCGGCGCGCTTCTCGAGGAGCGGCTCGACGGCTTCGAGGGTCACGTCCTTCCTGCCCATCCCCGTACCGCCATTTGTGATGACGAGGTCCACGCCCTCCACCGCGAGCGCCTCGCGAACCGCGCGCTGGATCGTGCGGACCCGGTCGGGGACGACGCGGTAGAAAGCCACCTTGTGCCCGGCTCCCTCGAAGAGGCGCTTGAGTTCGGCCCCGGAATCGTCGTCCGCCTCCGACCGTGTGCTCGAGACCGTGATGACCGCAACGCCTACCGGACCTACCGCGCGCTGGGCTTCGTGTCGGTGCTGGGTCGGGCCGTCGACCGTCTTCGGTCTCGACGACCGCGGCCCGCCGCGGGTGCTCGTTTGCGCGCCCCGGCGCGGCCGCCGCTTCTCCAGTGAACCGCCGCGGGCCACTAGTGCGCCCCCTTCTTCTTACGCAGCACCCGTAGCCCCTCGATCTCCGTCGTCGGGTACTGGCCGCGGCCGTCCTTTTCCAGGTACTTCGTCATGTCCCACGCGCACAGGAGCGCCGCGCTAACGCCCGTCAGGGCCTCCATCTCGACGCCTGTCTTCCAGTGCGCACGCACGGTCACCTCGGCCTCGAGGAACGTCGTGCCCACGGTGAAGTCCACCGTGACCTTCTCGACGGGGATGGGGTGGCAGAGCGGCAGGAAATCGGGCGTACGCTTCACGGCCTGCACGGCCGCGACGCGGGAGACCTCGATCACATCGCCCTTCTTGATGTCGCCCCCCCGCACGGCGCGCAGTGTTGCAGGCTTGAGGCGCAGACGCCCGCGCGCCGTGGCCTCGCGCGCCACGACGGGTTTGGCGCTCACGTCGATCATCCCGCGCGTCGGCGCCGCTCTCCGCTTGGGCGTGAGACCACCTCCTTGACACGCATCTCGCCGACGACCCACTTCTGCGAGCCGTCCGCATAGACCTCCTTCTTCCAGATCGGGACCGTCTGCTTCATCTGCGCGATGGCGAAACGGACTGCATCGAGGGCCTGCGGCCGGTGTGGCGCGGCCGCCGCGCAAAGGACGACGTCTTCGCCGACCTTGAATCGGCCGATCCGGTGGTGCAGGATCAGTTGGCCCACGCCGAACTTCTCCATGGCCTTGGCCCGCACCTCCCGGAGCTTTGAAAGAGCCATGCGGTTGAAGGCCTCGTACTCGAGGCGGACGACGCGCTTGCCCCCGCCGCCAGCGGGCGTCCGGCGGACCGTGCCCACATAGAGGACGACCGCCCCGCATGCGGGGCGGCGCACCGCGCGCGCGGCGGCGTTCAGGTCGAACGGTGCCTCTTGCAGGCGGACGCTTCGCACCGGGGGGCGTCTCCTCTTGGCGGGCACGCCTCCCGCCACCGGAAATCTCGCGCAAATACCTTCCCACCGGGGCGCCAGCCGGCGGCCCGGGGGTGTGTTGCCGGCAGGACGGCCCGCGGGGCAAACGTAGCGAAAGCTTCTTGCCAGCCCAACGGTTGTCTGGCGCCCGGGTTGATATCCGCTTGATCGACGACCTTGACCGGCAAATCCTGCGCCGCCTTTCGAAGAACGCCCGGCTCTCCTTCCGCGAGGTGGCGGTCAAGCTTGGCATCTCGACATCGACGGTCTCGGCCCGCGTGCGCCGCATGGAGGAAAGGTCGCTGATCCGCGGGTACCTGGCCGAGGTCGACCCGGCGGCGCTGGGCTACGAGCTAACCGCCATCATCGGCGTTCGCATCGCTCGCGGAAAGCTCCTCGAGGTGCAGCGCGCCGTCGCGCGCGACGACCGCGTTTTCGCCGTCTACGACACCACGGGGGAGTGGGACTCGATCCTCATCGCGCGCTTCAAAGGGACGCGCGACCTCGACCACTTCGTGAAGAAGGTGCTGGCGGTTGCCGATGTGGAGCGGACGAGCACCATGGTCGTCCTCAACACGGTGAAGGAGGAGCTGCGCGCGCCGATTTGAGGCGTGCCGCTCAAGGGTTGCCCCCGGCCGCCGCGGAGCGCAGTGCCTGGATGTTGTCCGCGACGGGTCGGTCGTTAAAGACGGCGTTGCCGGCCACCAGGACGTCTGCCCCCGCGCGGGCGGCAAGGGCGGCGGTCTCGCGGTTCACGCCCCCGTCCACTTGGATGTCGAAGGACAGTTTGCGCTCGTCGCGCATCCGCACGGCGGCCTCGAACTTCGGGAGGACCGTCCGGATGAACTTCTGGCCGCCGAAACCCGGGTTGACCGTCATCAGCAGCAGGAGGTCGGCGTCCTCGGCCACGACCTCAACTTGCGCCAACGGGGTGTGGGGGTTGAGCGCCACGCCTGCCCGGGCCCCGGCACCCTTGATGAGGTGGATCGTGCGGTGGAGGTGGGGGCACGCCTCCGCGTGGACGGTGATTAGGTCGGCCCCGGCCTTGGCAAATTCCGGGATGAGGCGGTCGGGCTGGCCAATCATGAGGTGGCAGTCAAGGGGCAGCTTGGTCCGCTTGCGCAGGTCGCGCACCATCTTGGGCCCGAGCGTGAGGTTGGGGACGAAGTGGCCGTCCATCACGTCGATGTGGATCCAGTCGGCGCCACCGGCCTCGGCCGACTCGACGGCGTCGCCAAGGGCCGCAAAATCGGCAGACAAGACGGAGGGTGCGATGCGGATCGTGCGGGCCACGGACTCCCCCGGGGCGAGGCCATGGGCGATCGGGGATAAATGAGGCGGGCGAGGCCGGCGCTAGTCACGCCTCCCCGCGCGCACGTGCGCGGCGTACAGGAACGCCGCCGCTCCCGCCAGGAGCGCGACAACCAGCCCCACCACGAGCGCGCCGGTGGCCTCTGTTGAGATCTGCGTCGGCGTCCTCGGGTTGTCCACGCCCGGGGGGGGCGGAGTGCCCTCGCCCTCGGGTGGGTCAGTAGAGGGCGGGTCCTCGTCGGCGTCGGCCGGCGCGGTAGTCGCGCGGGCGCTGACGGGGCGCGACACCACGCCACCTGCCGCGACGACCACAAGGTCGAAACCGTACAAGGTGCCGGGCTCGAGGCCGTCAATAATCTCGCGGCTCGCCCCGCGAGCTAGGCCCGCCAGCGGCTGCGTCCGGACGGTCGCGCCCTCAGCGTCGCGGACGATCACCTCGTACCGCTCGAAGTCGGTCTCGGGCGTCGGGGTCCACCGCAATTCGACCCATTGGGTGCCGACCGACGCGACCCACAGCCCGCTGGCCGGGTCGGCCGCCTCGGTGATCGCCACGGGGAACTCGACGACTGTCCGGCCACCGTCCTTGTCGGTGACCGCAGCGCGCACGACCGCTGGCCCGTTTGCTGTCGCGCGAAGGGTCGCGTCAAACCCGGGGCCGGCCTCGACCTCGACGCCGCCCTCCCACGACCACTCGACCCGGAGAGTGTCCGCGTCGACGGGAGAGGGGTCGCTCGCCCAGACGCGAAGCGACGCGCGCTGGCCCTCCGCCAGATGCGAGGGGCCTTCCCCGCGAGCGTCAGGAGGGAGGTTGAGGATCGTCAGCGAGACGGCCGCCGAGCCGTGGCCTCCCTCGGCGCGCACGGCCGTGACCGAGACCGTGTAGACACCGGAGTCCCGAGCGAAGAAGCCGGCGCGCAACCCCTCGGCGCCCTGGCCGAAGGGGAATTTCCACAGGACCGTAAGGCCTGTCAGGTTCGACCCCTCGTCGTCCCACGACCAACCTAGCGCGCCCCACGTGAGGTTGGCAGCGAGCACGATGTCGGCGCCTTCCGCGGGCCGGGCCGTGAGGACCGCGACATCGACCTCAACGGGGACGTCGAGGAGCAGGACGAAGGTACGGCCCGTGGCGATGTTGCCCGAACCGTCTTCGACCGTCAAGGCCACCGCGACCGTGGAAACGCCCCGCAGGAACGGGGCGAGGTCGTCCCAGGAAAGGTCGAACGACCCGGCCCTGTTCCGGATCTGCCCGGGCCCCTCCCCGACGGTCCACGCATAGGAGACGATACCGGCGACGTCCCTCGAGCCCGTCCCGTCCAAGTGCACGCCCTGGCCCGGGTGGATAGAGTAGGGCCCGCCGGGGTCGGCCACGGGTAGCGTGCCGTCCACCACGAACGAGAAGTTGCCCACGCATTCCACGCGGACGACGCCGTCGGTGACACTGCACGTCCAGTGGTACTCCCCGTCGGCCAGCACGAGGCTGAGGTCTGGTGCCGCGCGATCCATCCGCTGAACCCGGTTCCCGAATCGGTCGAAGAGGTCAAAGCGGTAGACGAGGCGGTCCTGGTCCGGGTCGGTGGCCGGCGTGATCGTGAAGTGCACGGCCGGGTCCGTAAGGACCGCCCCGTCGGCGGGCGAGACGAGGCGGGGAGCCGTCGGGGGGTGGTTCACACTGAAGAACCGGGCACGCCCGAACTCCACCATGAGGATCGCGATGTCGTCGCCCCACGACGTGGGGATCCAACGGGGGCACCCGTAATACGAGTAGTAGTAGAAGGGGTAAGGGTAGGACGAGTCGTAGGCGTAGCCGTAGAGGTACCAGTAGTTCCACTGGCAGTGTACCGTCACATCGTCGAACCGGAGCGCCCG
>CBEUCC010000005.1:0-44134 GCA_965541515.1 uncultured Thermoplasmata archaeon | reverse complement strand
GGCGGCGGCGTGGGTCATTCCGGGGTGGCTGGTGGGGTGGATGTGGGTGGCGGGGTGGGCGAACCGTTGACGCAATCGGACGTTCAGTCGATCCGGGTGGGAAACCTCATTTGAGTAGCGTCTCCTCGCGACCCCAAGATCCTCTGTGGGGGTCCCGTAGCCGCCGCCCGCGGGGACACCCCCCAGGCCGATTCCGTGGTTCGTCCCCCATGGGTTTGTGGGATAGGCGGGCTGCCGGCGCTAGAGGGGGGCAAAAGGGTGGGAACGACGCCGCCGAATGGCCAACCTCCAGAAGGTACTCATCGTTTCTTGGATCTCTTTCGGGGAGCTGACCGCTGCACGGACTTCTCGATCCGATCTAGTCTGCCTTTGAGGTGCTCTCGACTTACCGGTTCAGTGCTTCCTTCCGTGAGAAGAGAGAAGACGTTGGCAATTCTGCCAATCGTCTGTGCCTGTAGTTCATCCGATTTTCTGGTCGCCCTCTTTCGTGAGATCCCGAGGATACGACGAAGGGAGGAGATCTCAGTCTTCGGCCCACACAGCACGGGTGTCAACCCAAGGCGTCTCGGTCCAACCGCCTGAAGCGCACGATGGAGCTGATGATCATTCGTGACAAAGGCGCTCGTGCCCAATCCCATCGCCAAGGCGACGTGACAGAGGTCAGGTGCTTCCAAATACGTGTGAGAAGCAAGGGTCCCAGCTTTGGCCCAGAATTCGAGTCCTTCGGGATCAACCCGCTTCAACGTACGGGAATGTTCCTTTAGGAAACCTGAAAACCGGTTGATCGCCTGTTGGAGCATCGGCTTGTCAAATGAACCCGCGTTCATCTTCCGCGCTTCGTCGAATGTGTAGTCGCTCTCCATGGCCCGCTTGTAGTAAACGCCAAGCTGCAACTGCTCGACCACTTCGTAGGCGCAAAACGACGAGATAACTCCAACCATGTCGGGGGACTTTTCCAGGGTGCGAAGCAAGGCGCTGGCAGTTGGGTTCTTTCGGGATGGTGCCAGCATATCGAGGACTATGTTTGCATCCAGGTAGACGATCGCTTTTGGTGATTTCCTTGCCACTCTTTCACCCCGTCTTTCGCGTCCTTCTTGATCCTGTCTTAGGGGGAGTCACTCCTCTCGGAGGAATCGGGCTAATTCCAAGTTGAGAAACGCGGATCGATCTTGGGATCGGTCTTTCAAGGTCAAGGACTCGCTCAAGCGACTGGAGCACTCTCAAAGCTGTGCGCAAGGACGAATCGCGGTTGGACGTGACCTCATTCAAGATCTGCTCAAGTCGTTGGGTGGCCTCCTCCATTGCAGCCTTCACCTCGGTTTGTGTGGGCGACCGATCAGCGGGGATTTGGTTGAGGAATGGATCTGTAGTTGCGTCAAGCACCCGTTCAAAGAATTCGCGTCCTGAGCGGTCGAGAATGATGCGCATCGCGCGCATCACGATCTCCACCCTTCGAAGCAACTCCTCAAATCGCTCCTGCGTGAATCGGGGAGAGGGCACCGCGTAGAGGACAATCTCTGCGATTGAACGAATCCGGTTGAAAGCCTCTTCAGGAGCCTGCATTCCGAGGGCCAGAAGGCCAAAGAGGTACCCTCTCACCCTATTGTCGAATCTTATTCCCAGTTGCGGCGGAATCCTTTGTGGGATCTTGGGGGGCGCCTTGTCTAGCATACAAGTGCACGAAGTAGTCCGCGCTAATAGTTCATTCGGCGGGTACAGCGTGAATTGGTTGAAGATGAGTGCGAAGACCTCGAGTGTAGCGGCATCGAGTTTGTACCACGGCGGGGTCTGCGTTCATCCGGCCCCGCCTCCCCCAACCGCGAGCACCGAGGGGAGACAACGGTCCGGTTAGCGACGACGATAACCATCAAACGATTCCTCGAGCATCCCCCGCATCGCCCCGCTGCGGCTCTGTATTCACGACAGCCCCCACCCCGCCAGTTTCACTCTCGCGTCGCGAGACATCCGGGAATCCGGCGCCCTCTTCCCAATCCTCGGCTTCCTCCCGGCGATCATCACGTGGAGGTGCCTCACCCTCGCGCTCGAAGGGGAGTGGGACCCCGCCCTCCTGCCGGGGCTGGCGAGCGCGTGGGTTATTCCGGGGTGGCTGGCGGGGTGAATGTGGGTGGCGGGGCCGGAGGGGAGCTCAGGAATGGTTTCCTTTGGGCGGGCGGGGTTCGACCCCACCTGTTGCGCGCCCGATCAGCGCGTTGAATGTTCCGAATGTATCAATGCGACGATTGGTCGCCATCGACCGAGAGAGGAATAGAACAAACTGCAAGAGGCAGAACTGCCGAATTCGCACGATTTCGTCGTCATTGGTGAACGTTGGAGCGAGGTAATCGTTTCGGGGATTCAGGAGAAGGAAATCATCGTCGACCACGAGAACAGCATCCCAATGGTCCATGTTCTCTGCCAGGAGGCGGTTCCTTTCGGCCTCCTTGATCTGGTGCCGGTCGTACGCCAGGATCTTCAGTACGTGGCTCGAATCTGGCGCCCAAGTGGGGCGGGCTTCCATCATGCGCCCGGACTCCAGCCCGTGGATCGACTCGAATTTGGCAAGGTCACCCTTGAGTTTCGGTTTCGTAACAACGCTCTTGACCGAAGCGATGAAGAAGAGTGCATCGAACGGGACCGTTTTGGCATCTCCCATTCGTAGTACCATGTTTGGCGTCGCCTCCGCGTAGATTCCGACGACATCCCATTCGTTCTCCTTGGCACGGGGCAACAACCGAAGACTGCGGTCCAGGAGTTGCGCGTTGGTCTCGATGCGAAGCGCGGCCGGAAAGAAGGGCTTCAGCCATTCTGCGAGGGTTCTTTCATAGGCGCTTCCCTTGACGTTCGGGGGAAGCGGCTGGGCGGCTAGGCGTCTCCAATTGTCTCGCAGCGCGCTTTCCACCGCTTCCGCCGTCTGTTTGGCCAGGGCGTCGATGGCGATGGTCATGGCGGCTCCCACATGCAACTAGTGTATTGAGTCTTTGACTCGTGCCCCTGACCTGCCCCTTACTTTGAGTGAGGAATCAACTTGCGGCTTGGCGCCAGCTGCATCGTTTTCTTCTTGATGGATTCAAGCAGTGGTCAGAGGCGACCCACAAACGCTAATACGGTTGCAGGCCACAATGGGCGGCATGGTGATCGTGTGGCAGAAGACATCTCACAGGGCGTTGGACCGTATCCGCAAAAGGAACTCACCCGTCTCTACCAAACGCACGCCAAGGACGTCTATGTGTTCGGAGCACTGTTTTACGAGCGTCCAGACGTGTACGCGAGCGCCGGTGACATCGTCAATGGTACCGCGTTCCAGGTTAGCCCAAACGGCCAATTCATCACAGCATTGCATGTTTATCGTAGATACGCTGCCGAGATCGCCGATAACAAGAAATTCCCCGTACTGGCGAGAGTCGGTTTGTCGGGGGCCAGGATGTTCCAAGTGGAACTCGTCAAGGAATTCCACAAGGCGGATCTGGCGCTGCTGCAGGGTCACGGATACCCAAATGAGACGTTCATACAGACTTTCGACGGCGATGCGCCACCTGGAGGCCTGGTAGCAACGACTGGGTATGTCGCTGCCGAATTGCAGGATGAGGGGCAACAAGTGAGAGTGGATCAGCGATACGCATTTGCGATGGTCTCAAACACCTACGTTGAGAAGGGGGTGCGCCGGGTTGAAATCGACCGCAACCTGCCTCATGGTGCAAGCGGTAGCCCAATCATGACCCTGAGTGGATACGCTGTGGCGGTGGCGACCGAACAATTGCGGGATTGGGTCCTTCTCGACGAAATCACTACGCGTGGGGTCATTCGGCGGTCAATGGGAAGAGTTCTTCCAACTGTTCTGGATGTGAATCGCGACGACGAGGACTGGATTCTTGATGAGAGAAAACAGATCAGGGAACCAAGGTTTCTCAGGCTCCCCATAGGATTCTCGTTCGGGAGTTTCCTCTCCAACGTTGCTCAGGATCTGGAAGATGAAGGTGTGCCAATCATACGCGTTGCCGAAATAGAATAATCACGCGGTTGTTCCTTTCAAGATACCGCTTTGATGGCGATGGGTTCTAGCTCCCGCGATTTGAATGGCATCGCGCCTTTTTAGATCGCTCACGGCATCCCCAGCGCCGCGCATTATCGGATCCTCTACTTAGTCACTCGTCACGCCCACCCGCCAAAGAAAGCGGGGGATCGCGTCCACCAACCACCCACTGCCGACAGAGCCGCTAGTCATAGCGGTCACCAAACAGACGAGCGCGAGCACTAGCGTGCGACTCCCAAACACGATCCCCAATTCCCAGCCCCCGCACTTTCACCGACCCCCTCCCCCCACTCAAATACAATCCCCGCCACTCTCCCCCGGGTATCGAGAATGACACCAACTCATGATCATGAAATCAACTACAAGCGCAACTTGGACGACTACCTCCAGATCGCCCTCCTCCTCCCCATCCTCGGCTTCCTGCCGGCGATCATTACGTGGAAGTGCATCGAGGTCGCGCTCGCAGGGGAGTGGGATCCCAGCTACCTGCCGGGGCTGGCGGCGGCGTGGGCTATTCCGGGGTGGCTGGTGGGGTGGATGTGGGTGGCGGGGCGGGGTTCGGCAACGAACAGGTTCTGAACCTGCCGCGCAGGCACGACACGGAGGCTTATTAGCGCCGGCCGCTGTCGGAAGCACGCCGGAGGAGGCTAGTTTCTGATGGACATTCGGTGTCCCGTCTGCGGCCGGGAGGACATGGTCCAAAAGGTCTCGGCCATCCACGCAGCCGGTCTCCACTTCTCCTCGAGCGTGACGACGGGACTCAAGGCAGGAGCCGTCGGATCCGCAGGGGGCCCGGAGCCTGCCGCCGCTGTCGCTGGTGTTTCCAGCCGGGGCCGATCGCAAAGCGCACTGAGCGTGCGGCTCGCTCCCCCGCCGCAGCCCCGCCGCCGACGCGCGTGGGTTCACTTCCTGCTGGGCTGGATCGGTGGGACGGTAGGGATGTTCATGGTCCTGGCCATCCTCTATCCGAAATCGGGCGGGATTGCGTTGGCAGTCTTCGCGGCGGTTCTTGGAGCGGCCTTCGGGCTCGCCCTCTACGCCGTTGGCATGTTCGAGACCAACTCGTTGCAGGTTCGGGCGAAGATGCAATGGCAAACCGCGTACCAGGAGTGGGACCGCCATTACTACTGTGCGAGGGATGACAGGGTTTTCACGCCGGGACCGGGCTAGTATCGGGGGGGCCGGTAGGAAGCGGCCTGCCGCGGGCGCTGCTCGCGGCGTAGGCTATGGCGAAGAGCAGGCGTCTCCTCGCTTGCCAACGGGAGTAGGGGTCGGGGCTGTACGAGCCAGGGCGTCGCGTGCTGGTTGCTACGACCTCAGATGATCCAGCACTCCGGAAGCCGTGGGCGCAACCTCCCTGACCGCAGTTCCGACGTCGCCCGCCTGTTGCTTCGACGCGGGAGGATCCCGCACCCTGGAGGCCCGGGTGTCTCCAACTCCCTCTATGCGGCTCCCCTACAAGGTCATTTCTCGCATGTTTCCTGCTTGTTGGCAGGCACAAGTCCGTAGTTATCAGAAACGTCCAATTCGCCCGTTTGCTTGTTGTGGTCACCACATAGGGGGTAAATGTACCACCTCTGATCCGTTGCGTTTCCGCCCTTCTGAACATGTGCCCCAACCAGGTCCCTGTTGAGGCAACGACTTGCAGGGCAGTAGGAAGGCTTGACTTGGTTGCCGAACTCTTCCCAATGCTTTAGCCATGAGCCACAAGCACACTGTGTGTCTGAGGTGCCGTTGATGTTGTGTAGCTTCATCGTCTTTTCCTCACGGTTGACGTAGGTCAGCAGGTGCCATCGTTGGAGGTTATCGCCGCAAACCACATGTTGGCAACGTCAACCTAGCCCGCATCCCCCTGTGGGAGCGCCTTTGTAATAGAGCTTTCTACGGTCTGGGTGGTCATGCCGAATCGTGTTACTTCACAAGCGCCAGTCCCCGTGAGATCAGGCAGCGAGCGCCTTCCTGTCTCACATAAGAGAACGAGCCTGAGTGGAACCTTTTTAGGGTGCGGCATGATCAGATCGTGGCTCATATTGGACCGCGGCGGGTAATGCGGTCAGAGGGGTAGGGATCGGATGCACTCCAAGGATTCAGTCGATGCGATGAGAGCAGTGCAGTTCGCGATCTATAGGTTCGTGATTCAGGACCTCGAAATCACGGCAGATGCCGTAGCCTTTGTGCTGCAGGCCGCCCGAATTGAAACAACGATCCAAGAGGTACGCGCCTGTCTTGCGCAACTCGCAAGGGAGACAATGGGCGAATTCGATGGAACCACATTCGTTCCGATTGAAGGATTTCGGGAGGAGATGGAAGCACCCGGCTGGAAGGACATCCCAGACGAACGCCGAAAGGCAATAACGCTCGGTCAAGTCGACCTATCGAAATCGGAGGACATGGATGTGGCGCTCGCACGCTGGAAGCGCCGGGAGGTCATCGACCTTCTCGGCGTTACTCCCGAGTCGATTGTCACTAACTCCATCGAGGTTAAGCTAAGACTGCCATCGAAGGGGACACTTGTGAAGATTGACATGGCACCGGCCCTTGAGGGCGATTACAAACCCACGCTAGAAAGCGCTCGAAACCGAGTCTTGAGAGATCTAGAAGAGTCGTTGGATCGCCCCGTCGTTCACGTTCGGACTACCGGCGATGAGGTCGTCGCCTACGTTCCGGGCGACGTCATTTCACCGCCCGTTGTTCGTTACTACGCAACAAGACTGTCGGCAGCGTTCGAAGAGCGGCAGGGAGAGGATCTCGACGCGGCGACCTTGACGGGCGTTGCGGAGTGGGTGCTTCGTTCCGGGCTCAGAGCCTTTGGCTTCTTTCAGCACCGCGGCCGAAAGGAATTCTATCGGATAGAAGGGCCGGATCGGTTGCCCTGGGGCGGCAGGACGCTCTCGCGGTTCCATGGGTTTGAAGTGGACGTGGCCGGAGCCCGATGCATTGCAGACGGCGAAGCCACGGTCACATTCTGGGTTGACCCGGTTTCACGGGATGGCTTCCTCCTGCAGGACGTTCTTGCGGGAGATCAACCTCCAGACCTGGGAGGAGCCAGGGTGCTTCTGATGCCTGGTGGCTGGAATGCAGCCATTGAAGGATCTGGACCAGAGAATGTGGATCTCGCCAGCTACATTGGAGAAGGGGACAGGCTGCCGCTGGCAGAGAAGTTTGAGCGGCGTTTTGGCGCTCGCATCCCTGCCGCGCAGGATAGCATATGTGTGGTTCGGCGCGATTACGGTCCGAAACGACCCGAAGATTGGCCGGAAAGCATGGTCCTAGTCTCGATTCGCGATCCACGCTTCGAGGCAATGGATCGCAAGGCCTACCCAACAGCAACGATGGAACCGGCCGTCCGGATCGATCAGGTGGAGTGGCTGGTCCGCCAGCTTCAAGGGTGGGGTGGGTGGCGCGCACGTGGATTCGACGCAAAGGTAGCGGGTCCCCTCTCGCTAGGCGAGCTCGACACAGGGCCTGGTGTTCCCGGCCGCGCCCACCGTCCGAAGTTCGTTTTTGGGCGGGGGAAGGCGGCACGTACGACCATAGACGTTTTCCGACACGGACCCTACTCTGGCGAAAAAACGATTCGAATCGTATCCGTGCTGGTTCCGGACGGACTACAACTGCCAATTGCTGACTTCTTGGAGGAGCTTCAGAAGTCGTTTTCGGCATCCCGTATGGGTACATTGCTCGTGGATGGCACGCCGGTTCATCACTATTCAACTCCACCTGATCTCTCAAGGCTTGTAGGCCTTACTGAAGGTCGAATGGCGAATTCAGAAGACGAATTTCCTCTTGTCATTGGAATCATGCCTGGGAGGTCATCGAAAGCGAGAGTGATCCTCAAGGAAGCAGCCCAGATCGCCGCCTCTGCTCCCTGCCAGTGCGTTGCGCCCGCCACGGTGTCCGCTATTCAAGCGCGTGACAGGGGGGTCGCGCGGGGGTTGGGGGTGCAGCTTTATCTCAAGTGCCTACGTCCGGGGGAGGCACTTTGGAAGGTCGATCCGCCTGTTGATGGCACGGGCGATACGGCGTTTGTTGGTGTTGGCTACTCCACCGATCCGACTGATCCCGAGAAGAGGGCTAACTCGTTTGCGGCACTCTCAGACCCGTCAGGAGCGCATACGCATTGGCAGGGAGTGGGCACGCTCGGAAGTCGGGAAAAGTACATGACTCCTGATGCGGTCGCGAATCTTCATCGTTTTATTCTCGGAACCTTGGCGAACACATCGTTCAAGAGGGTGGTAATCTACAGACGTGGAGATTTCTACCCACAAGAGAAGGCGGCGATCCTAGAGGCTTTTGGCGATAGCTTCCGCAAACGCTATGCACTCGATTTCGTTAGCGCAAAGGATACCTCGGCTAGGTTCGCCATCAAACTGGCGGGCTGGGACGGAGGGCATGGCGACCTTCGGAACGTGCCTCCGGGCTTCTATGTACCCCTGGACAACACGCGGGTCCTCCTCTCGACCTCGTTTCCCGAGGAGAGATCCGAAATCCAGGGAACGACCCGCCTGGTTCTTCTAACTCACGAACACGGAACGACGCCGCTTGAGCAAATCGTGGAGGAGTACAGGGCTCAGACGTTTCTGTGCTGGGAATCACCGGCGAATCCAGGAAAGAGCCCTCTCGTCCTGCACCTCTGCGACGAGTTGGCAGAGTTGATGCGGTACGCTCGGGAAGACGGTGTCTGTAGCCACTTCCCCGGGTGATTAGTTTGGACAACAATGCGATCGCGTTTCTATTGGAACGTCAGATGAAACCGTCCCCCGGAAAGGCGCGCGCAGAAGCAAGCGAGGCGGTTGCCCGTTTGATGGGCCGTATCCTTGCTGACTCTCTGCTATCCTCGTTTTGCGCGCTGGTGCGAGGGCTACGACCCGCGGGACCGTACATCGTGGAGAGTTATGTTCGGCCGCTACAGGTTACTCGATCTCTGGCCACCGGGCGTGGGCATACGGGTGCCCGGCGACTGATTCGGGCGTACCTATCTCAATTCGATTCGTTGGAGAGTGGATCGGTGCAATCGGCCCAGCTGTTGCTGTCGATGATTGCAGAAACACAAGAGTTGGCTCGTCGATCTCGCATCGTCGTGGTTCACTGTCCGTCCTGTGGGGAGCTAAGTGCCGTTGGCGAACGCCTCACAAGGGGGACCAGTTGCGGATGCTCATCAACGCCATGGCGGTTGCACAGCATCGACCCAACGACTCCAATGGAGAATCTCCTCCGTGACGACTTCTACCTGGAGCTGGCCTCCAGCATGGCACTTCGAACGAGCGCGGCTCTTCTATCAGCAGGATTCGGTGACCTTCAGGTGACTTGTGGCATACCGTACCGTTCTGCGCTGCGAGATGTGGAACTGGACGTTGTTGGATATGACCAAGAGACGGTACTTATCGTCGAGGCTCGAACGGGGCGCCTTACGCCGAATGACGTTACCTCAAAACGAGGGCAGATCGAAGAGCTCTTTCAAGAGGTGGACATCAGTCGTAAGGTGGATCTCGGTTCCGTTCGCCTCGTTTTTGTCTCGCCAATCAAACACGACGGTTCAATCATCGAGCAATCCTATGCGGAGCTTAGCTCCATTCCAGTGTCTCTGCTAACTGGGCCCTCGATCGATTCGCTAGAAGGAAGGCTTGAATCGATCATGGCTGACCGTCGTTGATGTGACTTGCGTGTCCGATCATTTCGCTTATCCACCACGTGTACCAGTGCGGCGTTGGCGTACTGCGGCACCCCCAACGCCCATTACCGACGTCTCGCGATCCCCCCGCCGTGCCCAAGAAGCCGCCCACCCTCCTCCCCTCCCAAAAGGCCGCCCTCTCCGAAGCCTCCGTCGCCACCGCCATCCACCTCCAGACCAACGGCCACGTCCACATCGCCCGCCCCCGCCCGGACGACCACGGTGTCGACCTGCGCGCGTACATCCCCGGCGCGCGGGCGACGCTCGACATCCAAGTGAAGGCGGCCTTCACCGCCGGCGCCGGCCGGAGCTACCAGTTCCACGTCGACGCCCAGGCCATCCCGCGGGATGCGTCCCGGTACCTCGTCGTCTGCGTCCTTGGGACCGACCGCCTGCCCGGTCTTGCCGAACCCACCTGGCTCATCCCCGGCTCGGTGATCAAGCGCCGGGCCAAGGGGAGGCCGTCGCACGTCTTCTCGGTTTCCCCCTACGGCCCCCGCCCCTCCCAGTGGGACAAGTACCAGGCGCCCCTGGCCGACCTCGGCAAGGCGGTGCTGGCGCGGCTCGAGGCCGCAGAAGGCCGACCGGTCCCTCGGAGAAAGGGCGGCATCTCGCCCCGCGCCCGGGGCGTGATCATCGAGGACGCCGTCACGTTCGAACTGATCATGGGGTCGAAGGGCCGGCTCACGGTCTTCCGCCCCTTCGCGGACACGGCGGGCCTAGACTTCGAGGTGCTGTCCCTCGACAGTTGCGTCTCGACTGCCGCCCAACTCAAGGGTACCTTCATGGAGAGCACCGACGAGAAGGTGACCGTCCTAGTCCCCGAGGACACCTTCCGCCCGCGCGGCGACCGGTACGTGGTCGTCGCCCCCTACGTACCTCGCGAGATGCGCCTGGCGCCCACCGTATGGGTCGTGCGGGCGGACGTGTTCGGGCGCCTGGCGCCCCGCACGCGGAAGAAACTCGTGTTCTCGTCGTCCCCTGGCTCGAGGACGCGGAACCGGTGGGCGCCGTACCGGTACGCACCCGGGGAGCTCGCGGGGGTTTTCGAGAAGGCGATTGCGGTGTGTGCCGTGGGTCAGGTGACGGAGTTGCCGGATACGGGGAGGGGAATTGGACAACGATCCCCCGGGAGGGGCCTATGATCCAACGTAATCGCAATGTGGCGCTTTCGAACGAATGAGTAGATGGCGGGGTTTAGAGTTCGGGTCGTCCCAGATAGCGACGGCGGGGTTTGCCGCGTTGGCGGGGTAATCCCTTGAACAAGAGCTAGATACCGAGCCTCAGGTCGAGCACGCTGCTATTTAGAAAGCGTCAACTCAACAAAGGACAACGAGTGGAAATCGTTTCGGGGGGCACCCACATTCGTGACGGTATTGGCCCGGCCGCCGGCTTGATCTTGACCCTAGCCACCCACCCGTGCCCTGCTCGACGGGAGGGTAGGCGTTTTGACCACTCGGTCAGGAACGGAAGAAATTGCTATCGAGTACATTCCGCGCCCACGGCCATAGGTCTTCACTTCCGACCGAAGGGGAGTTTCATCGTAGTTTCCTGCAAGGGTCACATCCATCTCGGCATCCGTTCCAGAATCAATCCATGCTTGGACGATTTCCTGACGATTGAATCGTATCAAAGGCAGCACCGATCTCGCCCCAATCAACGTAATCAGCGGGGGCTCCTTACGGCTCCAAAACTTGGAAAGGACGAGCACGGTCCCTGTTCCATCCAATAGGTGCAATTCATGAATTCGGCGAACCAACGTTTCGGGACTTACAGTTAGACAGTTGGCCCAATCCTCAATGACTCGAATGGAGGCCGCTTCTGTGCCAAGTGCTCCACCTAGTCGAACTAGCGCGTCCGCCGGCAACAGGAGACTCGTGGCGAACCTATCACAAAGTCGCTCCGCAGGTTTCGATGTCAACTTACCAACAGGGATTAGTGGCCTCGGCGGCTCGCGATCAATATCGAAGAAGTAAGTGTGGCCAATCTCATGGGCAACCGAGAAATTGCGATGGTTCTTGTTCTTCATTGCGCCCAATCGAACCGTGAATCCCGTTCGGAGCACCTGGAGCGATCCCGATGCATCCGCTTCCCTTTCGTTGTCAATAGAGATCCTTCTCAGCGGCGCAAGATCCTTGGCAAGCGGCGGGGACTTCCTACGCGGATACATCTCGCGGTATGTACCGAGCAATCCCCTAGCCAGATCCTCTACGGCTTCTTCCGGCGAGTCTCGACCAGAAACCAAACGCATCCACTCGTTCACCCATGGAACAGACGGATACGCCATTCAGGAGCCTCCTCCCACAAATCCGGCCTTCACCAAAGCCCCCCAATGGGGGTGCAAAGGTCTCTTGCGGCGCTTGTCGGCGCCCGTGGTTCGACCCATCACGAGTCCTTGTTCCGCCACGCTGATGGTCCGCAGCAGGTCAAGGGCAGGAACCTCATCAATACGCGTTTCGCTCTCCGCTTCATAGTACTCGCGGAGCTTGCGGACATAGCACAAGTCTAGGAATGCACGGTGATCCGCCGCTTCAGTCCCGAGTTCGACTGCCAATGCGACCCACTCTTCATTGTTGATGGCCATCGCCTCAAGCGTCGCAACAATCCTATTGTCTGTCCAATGAGCGTTTGATCCAATCCAATCGGCGACCAATTCAGCCGGTGGACGAAGGGGCGGAAGAATAGCCCTTCTAATTGCTCCGGAATCCAACTCAACCCCCAACCGCCGAAGTGCTTCTAGGAACGCAATGGCGATTCCATGCCTGACTACGGGCTTAGCGAAATCTTCGGATCGCAGAAAGACAAAGAGCTTCCAAAGCTCTCCGTACATAGCATTAGTGGCGTCCAGCCGAATCTTCAGGGGCGACGGGAGCGGAGAGTTCGACGAATTCTGCAATACGTGTAACGGCTTGACTTCGCCTGCCCTAGCCTCGACGATTGTCTTCGCCTCCTTCGCTTGCGGCTTATGGGAGGGGCAAAAGACGATCGCATGACGCTGCCCATCACCAAACAGGCTGTCAATCTCGGCCTCCACGTTTCGAGCCTTTTCCGGATTCCGGCGAAAGATGTCGTACAAGACGAGGTACAGCGGCCGGGTCTCTTCCGCGTCTCCTCTCCTAACGCGCACGTCGATTTCCTGTGCTGGTTTGTGCTGGAGAATGACGCAGGGTTTGAAGATCCGCCGTTCCCGGATTGAAGCAAGGAGTTTCTCTGCGGCTATGGCCCTTCTCTCGTCCCCCTTCATGCGGATGTCACCAATCTGGCGAGCGCAGTATTCCAACAGATCAGCGTCCCCCATGGCGAGAATCTCATCGCGAATGAACGTCACATGCGACTCCTGGGCGCCACTGCTAGCATACGGATTTCGATCTGATGGGGGCTCAACAAGCGACAGAAGCGCACCGAGCATTACGTCCGCGGCGACTTTCGTCTTGTGATAGTATACCTTTTCGGCGAGCGAATACCTCATTCCTATAAGGTCAGCCATTGTTGAGGAAATATCGAGCTTGAACCCTTTTTGAGTGCTAAGCTTCAGAACAAGGCGACGCTGGTTCGATACTTCTTCTTTCTGAATTGTTAGGTACCTCTCGATTCGCTCGTCGTATCCGAACTTTAGGCCCGTGCCCTGGGCGTCACGAGCGAGATAATCGATTAGGTCGGCGCATATTGTGTTTCCTACGATATCAGACATGAACGGCTCGAATCGGTCATCCAGTGAGAACTCTGCATGAATCCTTTCCAAACGGTCCAGAGACATCTTGGCTGTCTCAGGGTCCTTTACCAGGCTATTTGATTCGGCCAGCTTCTTACGAGAACGGGCAATTTCATCCGGAAAACTGACGATCGTGGGTTCGCTCACTTCGTCCGTCGGCGGTTTGATTGTCGCCTTGTATTTCAGTACAAGGTAGATCAGGTCCCGGACCTCTGCATTCGAAAAGTGTACAAAGTAGGCAGTCTCATCCTCGAAGATTCGTGCGAGATTGCTTCGTGAATCGTAGAGGAAGTACCACAATCGGGGACTCTCAAGACTATCATGCTTGTCGTAGAGGTCTTGGTGTTCGTCTTCCAGGGCATGCCCATTGGGGATGTGTGTGATGTCATGGAGAAGTGCCGCAAGGCCCACGATTTCCACGACTTCCTCCCAGAACTCTCGAGAGCGCAAAGGAGCCGGCATTCCGAAGCGTTCGTGGTTCTCCCAAACATGACTTGCAATTCTTTTTGCGACATGGTAGGTTCCTACCGAATGCAGGAAGCGCGTGTGTTTTGCTCCGCGGTAAACCAGATCGGAGAATCCAAGCTGCTTGATAGAATCCAAGCGTTGGAACTCCGACGTGGAGATGATTTGCGCAGCAAGAGTCGAAAGATGGATTTCGGTCCAGACATTATCCCGATAGAGTTTCGACTTTGGTCCGTAGAGACGGGCTGGGCGCGCGATCGAGGCGTCGCCCCCGTCTTCCGTTCTGATTTCAGAGTCGGGTTCGTCATCGGCCATGTTGGTGGCCTTCATGAGCCATCGATCATAATCCTTTCTCCGGGGTGTCGAAGGGCCATGTCCCACACGTAGGTGCGAGTGCGGACGGGCAAGTGGTGGTCGCGCCGTACCTCCCGCGCGAGGCACGGTTGGGCTCCACCGCATGGGTCATCCGGGCGGACGTGTTCGGGCGCCTAGCGCCCCGCGTGCGGAAGAAACTCGTGCCCTCGTCGTCCCTTGGCTCGAGGACGCGGGACCGGTGGGCGCCGTACCGGTACGCGCCCGGGGAGCTCGCGGGGGTTTTCGAGAGGGCGATTGCGGTGTGTGCGGTGGGGCAGGTGAAGGAGTTGCCGGATACGGGGCGGTAGGCGGGCTTCTAGGCACCCTGCTCACCTTCCCGCCGGTTTGTTCCGTCCGGGGCTCCTTGGGGGCCGCCACGTCGGGATGCAGGCCCCACACCCCTTCTCTTGCAAGAGCTGGAATCCGAATGAGTGCCATTTTCGGCGCGCATGCTTTATTCGGGGATCTAGGTGATTGGTTCTTGATGGACACCTCGGAGGCTCTGCGGATTCTTGGATTGCCCAGAGAGTTTGCGCTGAGTGACGTCGAAGAGAGGTTTGTCGAGTTGATGAAGCAGCGACACCGGGATATTGGGGGTTCCGATGATGAAACACGGGCGCTGTTGGAGGCGAGAGACGTCCTGAGGGAATCGATTGGCGGGGCATCGATCGCGCCTCTTGATTCCGATACGCGCATCATCGTGCAGGATGCGGTCCCTTCCCGAACGCTTTCGGAATTGTTGCAACGTTCACAGGCCGCGATAGACTCCGTTGCCACCGTCCACGTGGCGGAATACAGAGCGCAAAGGAGAATTGCCGTAGTCTTTGGTGCAGTAGGAGCGGCACTGGCAGCTGTTACAAGCGATCTCGTACCACTCTTTCAGGTCGGGGGTGATGCCTCGTGGATACTAACGGCTGCTGGGGCAATAGCGGCAGCACTTTTCTCGATCCGGGCGACGCTCCTCACCAGCGCCGCAGAGCGAGTAGAAACGACGGTCAAGTTGGTCGGAGAGCATCTGTCAGAGCGGGAGTCGTGGGGCCGGGTTTGGCACGAACTAACCTCGGCGGTTCCAACCAACCCGCCTTGGTCCCGCGAAGAGATCGAGAACCTGGTTCGAGAATGGATCCGACCCCTCAGACGCCTGCTGCTGGTTTCGAGGCTTGCAATTCCACGGGCGGTTAGAGGATCAGATCCTCCCGTGCAGATTGTCGCACGGGATGTTGGATTTCGGGATTTCTCCAGGATTCTGATTGCGAAGGGGATAGAAAACGGAATGCTGGAGGAGGAGGAGGAGATATCGAACGGCCAGCTCAGAACGAAGTACAACACGACGATTCGTGGATCTGAACGCATGGACCGCGCGGTGCGCGAGGCGTTGGCCGCACGTCTCGAAAAGGAACGGGATCAACAGCGGGTGAGAGAACAACGCCTGAGAGATGAGTCCTCTTCCCGCCACGCCCAGAGGATCGTGGAAGCCGCAAGGCACTTCTCCGAAAATGAAGAGCTCCAACCGATTCCTGATGAGCCCTTTCTGCTGGTACGCACGGCATCCATCGGGCCTTACGAGGATGAGATGCTTCAGCACATCCGCCATGGCTACCCCCAGATCGCGTCAATGATTTCACAGATAAACGCGGATCGCCGTGAACTAACGGAACGACTGAATCGAACCCGCGAAGAGATGGGATGGGCACTTAGATCAGCCACAAGGAGGTTCTTGCCCGGGGTTCCCATTGAACGCGGTAGGGGCACACCCCCATTCGTTTCGGTGCCAGCCATGTCCAAGTTTCTTTGGTCGTTCTGGAACGAAGCTCGTCGCAAATCAGGTATTGACATGAAGACTTCGTTGTGGACAAACGCTGATAGTGTTGTGGTGGCTGGAAGTCCGAGGGATGTCGCGGTCTACGGCCGTGTAACGGAAGAAATGCAACTGGCGATCCTGCGGACCGATGACGACGTCACCACGGCACCGTTCCTAAAGATCCTCGAGATAGTTGAAGAGGAGGTGCGAATCCGGCAGGCGATGGATTCCCTCGCCGCCATCTCGAATCGGATTCTTGAAAAGCATGCGAGGCTCCGGCTCGCTATTGATGAGACGTGGAAGCGGGTTGAGGCAGGCGCGGACTTGAGGGGGACGTGTGACGCTTGTCGTCCGGCTTCGGGCAATGAACAAGGTCGGAGCAACGCCCCCGACGGAGCAGATGCTGAATGAATCAAGGTGTCTACGAAGGCCGCCCAGTTCCCTGCAAAATCAAAGCAACGATGCATTGGGAGCCAAATGGTGCACCTCTTTCCACCAGGGGTCTCCAGTTCTCAGAAACAAAAGAAGAAGCGCTGTTTGGGCTCGCCTTTGAGGCGCTCGTCCTCGACAGGTACGTCTCCACGTCGGTCCAGTCGAAGGGCACATTCGCGCCCGCCCCCTACCGCCGCGCCCCCCGCTGCACTTCCCGCCACCGGTAGCAGGACACCGTGTGGTCGTTGACCATTCCCGCGGCCTGCATGAAGGCGTAACAGACCGTGGGCCCGACGAACCGGAACCCCCGCCGCTTGAGCTCGAGGGTCATCGCCTCCGACTCCGGGGTCGAGGCCGGCACCTCCCGGAGGCTTCGCCACGCGTTCACCTTGGGCCTCCCCCCCACGAACCCCCAGAGCAGGGGCTCCAAGGCGCCCACCTCCCGCTGGACCTCGAGGGTCGCCTTCGCGTTTGCCACCGCCGCCTCGACCTTGAGCCGGTTGCGCACGATCCCCGGGTCCCCAAGCAGCCGCTCCACGTCCCCTGCGCCGAACCGCGCTACGCGGCCGGCGTCGAAGCCCGCAAACGCGCGCCGGTACCCCTCGCGCTTCTTGAGGATCGTGAGCCAGCTAAGGCCCGCCTGCGCGCCCTCGAGGACGAGGAGCTCGAAGAGCCGGCGGTCGTCGCGCTGCGGGGCTCCCCACTCCCTGTCGTGGTAGGCCCCAAGCAGCGGGTGGCCGCCCGCCCACTCGCAGCGCACGCGCGGCTTCACGGGACCCCATCGAAGCGGGGGTATTTGGGGGGTGACGCGGGGGGCGCCCGCACAGGTCGATCCGCCGCTCACAGCGGTGGCCCGCTAGCCCCGGAACGATCGCTCCACCGATCGCGAATGGCTTATGTCGGGCCGGCCCCTTCTCCCCCCGACCTCCCATGTCAGGCGGCGCCCTCCAAAGGATCGAACTCACAACCAATGCCCCCCCGCACTGGCCCCGGTTCTACCTGCTTGCCGGTGAGATCGAGCGGGGCGCCGGGCCCCGTGCGGCGGAGCGCCAGATCCTAAAGGGCCTCAAACGGGCCGGCAACAAGCAGGCGAGGATCATCCCCAGCGAGCGCTTCATGATCCGCGAGGGGATCGTCACGTCGACCTTGGGCGTCGTCGAAGGGAACGTACACACGCCCGTCTACCTATACACCGATGACCTCTCCGCCGTCGCGCCGCGGTTCGCGTGGGTGCACCAGGCCCTCGTCGGCTCCGGACGTGCGGCCCCCGTCTACTACGCGCCCGCCCTCATGCCCGCCGCCGCGCCGGTCGCACCCGCGCTCGACTGGGGGCGCAACGCCGCGGCCCCCACCCGGCGCAGCGGAGTCCAGCGGGGGCTCCACGCGGTGTGGTGGGGCCCGCAAGCCAACCCCGACACCGAACCGGGGCTGCGCGCGCTCCACAGGGCGTACGGGTCGATGCACGGCTTCGAGTCGGTGGTAATCCTCCGGCTTGAGCAGCTCGGCCTCATGCGCCCGCACATGGTGGACCGTCTGGTGCGCGGGGAACCGCTCTTGGAGCAGCGTGACCGGGTGGTGCCCATCTCATTGCCCGACGGAAGGACAGGCGCTATCACGCTCTCGCACGAAAAGGGGATACGTTTCCTCTTCCATGTCGAGGCGACCCCCCCGGCCTACCGGGATCAGTTCCTCAAGCAGTTCGCCGACTACGTCGAAGGGTTACGGCGCGAGTACGAGGCGAGCGGCAAAGGCGCGCCGGACAAGCAGCCCTCTGGCGGAGCGATGTGGTGGGCTGGGATGGAGCAGGTCCTGCGGAAAGGCATAATGCCATCGCAGGGCGGCCTGCATGTCCTCGGCGGCTTTGACATATAGGGCGAATCGCACCGCGGGAGCGCCGCGAAACGGAGTTGCCCGGCGCCGTCCTCCCCCTGAGCCTTTCCGCACTCCGGGCTCGTCCTAGGGATCCTCTTCTGGCTCGCGCTGGCGGTGGGCGCGGTGGGGCAAGTGGAGGAATTGCCGGATACGGGGCGCTAGCGACCTCTCTGCGACGCGTCGGATCGTATCCATCAAACTCGTCGGAATCCCATGTCGCCGCCCGCCGCCTACTCCTCCGGCAGCCGCGCCGCCCCGATCGCCTCGGGCACCTCGTGGCCCGCCCGCGGGAACACGCTCACGGTGCGACCCTCCCGCGCGGTCGTCACGTACCCGAGCGCGACCATCCGCTCGACGCTCCGGTTCACGGTGGAGAGCGACCGCCCGACCTTGTGCGAGAGTTCGGTCTCGGTGATCCCTGGCGCCTGCGTGACCGTTTCGAGCACCGCTCGGTCGCTGTCCGAGAGGCCGTACGTCTCGCGGTCGATCGGCTGGTCTGTCGGGTAGAAGCGTGTGCGCGTCCCGTCCTGCACGGTGCGCAGGATCCCGGCCTTCTGCAGGACGCGGAGGTGGTGCGCCGCGGAGCTGTTCGACAGGCGCGCGCGGCGCTTGAGCTCCGCGTAGTGCACGCCCGGCTCGTCGCAGACCAGCTGGTAGAGGCGCCCCCGGACGAAGTGGTCGAGGGGCGCGGGTTTCTGGAGGCGCGTGAAGACGGAGCCCGCGACCGCCGCGAGCAGGAAGTAGCGCCAGCGGTCCGTGACGGCCACGGCGGCCCCCACGGCGCCAAGCGCCAAGGCGACCGCCAGGGCGAGCCAGTTCGAGTTGCTGGTGGGGGCAAGTACGGCCTCCGGCTCCACGTAGACTTCGCGCGAGGCGCTGGCCTCGGCCGTGTCCGTGGAGACGACGACCTCGATCGTGTGGTTGCCCTCGTCGAGGACGACCTCCGCCAGGCGTGCGCCCGACCCGACGTACTCGCCGTCGATGTACCAGCTGACGTTCGCGCCCTCGGGGATGGCGACCTCCGAGCCCACCTCGAGGACGAGCTCGCTGCCTGCCACGATCGCCCCCTCGTGCGTGCCGCCGATGTAGACCGAGACGACCGTGTCGTTGGTGAACCCGGGGGCCTCGTAGACGACGAGGAACGAGAGGTTGGCGCTGTTCCCGGCACGGTCGGTGGCGGTGACCGTGACGAGGGTCGGCGCGTGCGCGTCGAGCTCGACCAGGCCGTGGAAGGTGCCGTTGTCGGCCACATCGACCCCGCGGCACCACGCCGTGGCGTTGGCCCCCGCCCCGCCCTCGCAGAGGTGGACGGACGCCCCGGGCTCGGTCGAGCCCAGGACCGTGAGCAGGCGGCTGTGGGCCGTGTAGGTGCCGTTGTCTTCGGTCGTGCCGTTGAGCGACGCATTGAGCGAAGGCGCCGACGTGTCCAGCACGAGGCGGAACTCCTCGCTCGAAACGAGTTCACCCTCGACGGCCTCGAAGAGCAGCGTGTTGTTGCCCTCGGTAAGCGTGATGCTGAGGTTCATGGAGCCGTTCCACGCTGACATCAGCTGGCCGTTGAGCGTGAACCGCACCGTGGAGGCGTTCGATTCGACGCGGGCCCCTACGCTCGCATTGCGCGTCGGGCGCTCGTGCGCCAGCGCCTCGCGGGCGGTGTCGTCGAGCGTCACGGCAAGCCCCGGGTTTGACAGGTCCACCAGGACGTCAAGGCGGACCTCGGCGCGGTTGCCCGCGTGGTCCTCGGCCACGATCACGATGGTGTTCCAGCCGTCGGAAAGCTCCACGACGCGCGAGAAGTTGAGGCCGAACTGGTTGGCCTCGTGCTCGTTGACGACGACCACGGTGTCCGCGCTGTCCGTCGTCCCGCGCACCTCGAGGGTCCGCTGGTGGATGGCGCTCCCGTTCTCGATGGCCGCAGTGACGTTCGCGGCGAGGTCCAGATCGATGGTGGGCGCGACCGAGTCGACCCAGATGGTGAGCGTCGTCTCCGCGCGGTTTCCGGCGGGGTCCGTCGCGGCGATGACCACGGTGTTCATCCCCTGGTCGAGCGCGATGCGGGCCGCGAAGTGCAGGCCCTCGACCGTCGCGTTGTGGCCGTCCACGGTCACCTGTGCGTGCAGGGTGTCCGTCGCCCCCGCGATGGTGACCTCGTCCCACGTGATGTTCGCGCCGGCTTCGATGGCCTCGGCAAGGTCCGCGCCTAGGTCGAGGTCGATGACAGGCGGCTGCGTGTCGACCACGACGACGCGCGTGACTGTCCGGTTGTGGCCCTGCCCGTCCCCGGCCACGACCTCGATGAGGTTCTCGCCGGCGCTCGCGTTGAGCGCGACCTCCACCTCGAAGGCTCCAGTCGCGTTGACACTAACGTTCACGCCGTTCACGGTGACCGTCGCGTTAGGGTCCGTCTGGCCGCGCACGACCACGGATGTCTCGTTCGTGACGAACTCCGGCGGCGGCCAGTCGACCGTCAGGTTGGGGGTGCCGTCCGACCGGACGACCGTCCGCTCGACGACCGCCTCCGAACCGTAGTTGGCGCACGCCACAACCCGCACCGCGTTCTCGCCCACCTCGAGAGCGATCACCCGGACGAAGGTGGCGGTCCCGTTGGACACGTGGATGTCAACGGAAACCCCGTTCACCGTTACCGTGCAGTCCGTGGGGTCGACCGTGCCCTGGACGGTGAAATTGCTGCCATTCGTGTAGGTGACGTCAGCGCTTGGCGAGGTGACGTCGAGCGTCACGTCCGTGGGGACGCGGTAGATGACCTCGATGCTGCCGAAGACGACCCACCAGTCGCTCTGTTCCGAGCACCCCACGGCGGCCAGGGGGACGAGGACGTCGCCAGAGCTGGCGTTTGCCTCGCGCAAGTAGTGGTTGATCGCGTCTCCCGCCACCTCCCACCGCGCCCCTTCCCCGACGCTGTGGTTCGCAACCGCTTCTTCGGCACCGCCCACAAATAGCGCGAAAGTCCCGGTCTGGTTGCTGTGGTTCCCCGTGGTCGTCAGGTTGAAGCCGAGGCTCTCCACGACAGCGTCGTAGGGCAAGGCTAGCGAGCCGATCGAGGCGTCCGAGCCGCAGGAGGCGAAATGGAGCGTGGCGTTCGAGCTCCCGTCGGAGAGCGTCGTGAGGGTCGAGGGAGTGGCGGAGGCCGCCGGGGCCAGGGAGCCCAGGGAGATGAGCAGGAGGACGGCCAGGAGGGCGGACTGGCGGACATTCGAGCGCGCGCGGCGGGGGGAGGGGGCGGTGAACATTTGACTTCCCGAAGTCCCGCTGCGCTCTGCACGTTATATAGCGGGATTGGGAAGGCGCTGCAAATTGGGGATGAACCTTTGGGCTTCTTCCACGGGGTTTGGACGGCCCGCTCGCGCGCTAATCCGTCTCCCCGCCACTGTCCGAGCCCTCCTGCGCCTCTACACTCACGTGCGGGAGCCGCGCATCCAACCACTTCGGGATGTACCAGTTGCGGTTCGCCAGCAACTTCATCCCGGCGGGGACGCTGGCGGCACTCGGCGCCGCGCTTGGCGTGAGTGCATTGCTCAGCCGACGGGCGCCGCCGCGACGGCTGTAGCGGATGGGCCTGACCCCCCCCCGCCCCCCAACCGCTATCTCTCCCCACCCTTCTCCCGCGCCGAACCGCGCCACGCGGCCGGCGTCGAAGCCCGCAAACGCGCGGCGGTACGCCTGGCGCTTCTTGAGGATCGTGAGCCAGCTCAAGCCCGCCTGCGCGCCCTCGAGGACGAGGAGCTCGAAGAGCCGGCGGTCGTCGTGCTGCGGGGCGCCCCACTCCCTGTCGTGGTAGGCGGCAAGCAGTGGGTGACCGCCCGCCCACTCGCAGCGCACGCGCGGCTTCACGGGACCCCATCAAAGCGGGGGTATTTGGGGGGTGACGCGTGCGGCGCGATTCCAGGGCCACCCTGCCGTCCGCTCCCTACGAGCCTCGCGCGATGCGCCTAGCCCCCCGCACGCGGAAGAAACTCGTGTTCTCGTCGTCGCTTGGCGCGGCGAAGCGGGACCGGTGGGCGCCGTACCGGTACGCGCCCGGGGAGTTCGCGGGGCTCTTTGAGGCGGCGATTGCGTTGTGTGCGGTGGGGCAGGTTCAAGAGTTGCCGGATACGGGGCGGTAGGCACTGGTCTGGATGACCGGGAGGAGCCTGCGCCGGGTGGCCCATCACGCCCTTGAGCGAGCGTCCGCCCCTCGCCCCCCAGCACGCTCAAACCGGCGACCGCAGAAACCATTAAGAGGCTTCGTAGGTTCGAAAGGCCGGTGGTTTGGTGAAACGTTTCTCGTGGCTAGTCGTTGCACTACTCTTTGGCTCCCTCTTGGGTCTCCCCGGCAGCGTGTCTGCAGAAACAGGACTGCAGGCGCTCCTCTTCGTCTCGCCCGATGACCAGACCGCCGGCGAGACGGTCGACGTCAACCTCGAGACCTACCTAGACGGTGTGGCCACGGACGTCGACAACATCAGTATCGGCGCCGACCCCGCCTTCGACGACCTCACCTTCACGAAAACCGCGACCGGAAAGTACCACGCGACCTACGACCTCACCGCGGCCGACGACACCCAGGGCGTCGCAACCATCGCCGGCCAGGTGGAAATCGGCGTCGTATCCCACTTTGTGCGCGACTTCTACGAAATGCCCACCGGGGACGGATGGGAAGCCAAGGTCCGGGTCGTCGAACGGGGGTTGGTGCCGATCGAGGTCTCCGTCGGGCCAGGCGCCTCCGTGGAGTTGGAGGCGCGATCCTATTTTGAGGGCGCCCTTACCGATGCGGGCCCTATCACCATGACGGCTGACTGGGTGAGCGCCGAGGGCTACGGCAATGTGGGCCCGCTCACGACTACAAAGGTCGGCCCGGGTGTTTACCGGGCCACGCTCGATGTGGAGGAATCGCTCTCCGAAACGCATTGGTTTCACATCACGGCCGATGTTCTCTACACGAGCACCGCGGTGACCGTGACCGCCGACCCCATCCCCGTGATGGTGTCCATGCCGGAGCCGTCAACGGAGCCGGACGTCTTGGACTATGTATACAGCATCTATGTGGGCGGCGACACGCCCATCGAGGGTGCGCAGGTCGAGGTCACGGGCGAGAAGATGTCGCCCACGTTCCCCTTCGAAGTCACTCCCCAACCGACGTCCACGGCCACCACGGACGCAAACGGGAAAGCGGAGGTCACCGTGGAAAACGGGCTGGACGAGCACTCCACGTGGGTCATGAGGGTGATTGCCGGGGACAAGAAGACGGTCGTGGATCTCGGCCACGGGCCGCTCGGCGGCAGCGGGTGGGTACCCGCGGAGCCGGCTCCGTCCGGATGCGACATCACCCTCCTGACAGACCCCACAGGTACCCCGGCCGGGGAAACAGCCACTTTCACCTACTACACGTCCTTTGCTGCCACCGCGCAGGACGACCGGGAGCCGCTCGCGACGACCTATGTCGACCGCTACGTGTGGGGCTCCGGGGACTCCGGTACGTCGGCGGGCGGCGGCACGACGACAGACGCGGACGGGAACTTCGAGGTCAGCCATTTCGTCGATGACGACTGGTCGGCGGATGACCGGCTGAACGTCAAGGTCGTCTGCCCCACGGGAGACGTGGCCCACGACACGATCTCATTCTTTAATCCCGTCAGCAGCAGCGAATCAAAGAAGGTCACGGTCGAGGCCTCCGGGACCATCGGCGGCGATGTCGAAGTCTCCGCGAACTACGCAGGGTCACTCCCCTTGGAGGGAGCGACAGCCGTCGCCTACATCGAGCCATCCTCAACCTACAACGGGCTCTACCGGACATTTCCGCTTAATCTGATGACGAAGCTCACGCAGTCGGGGTCCGATTTCAATGGGACGATCAAGATGCCGAATTGGCTGGAGCCCGGCGACTACGTCGTGACCGTGACCATCTCGACGGAGGGCGCGACGCTCGACCGCATCGATGAGATGTCCCTGGCCCAGAGGATAGTGATTGCCATGGCGGCGGGAACGGGAGACCCAACCGGCGACGACCCAACCGGCGACGACCCAACCGGCGACGACCCAACCGGCGACAACTCAACCGGGGACGACCCAAGCGGGGAGGACCTAAGCGGGGGCAGCGAAGAGAGCGGCCAAACACCCGGGTTCGAGGGCGTCTTCGCCATACTGGCTGTCGCGGCCGTGGCTGCCGGCATGGTGGTCGAACGACGGCGGCGCCGCTAGGACATCCTCTGGCTGGCCCCGTCGGCATCCACCCCCGCGACATCGTGACGATGGACACGACGGTGCCGCTGCCGCCGGACGACCCCGGTGTGGACTTGCGCGCGCACATCCCCGGCGCGCGGGGGGCGCTGCGCGAGTTTGCAGACTTAGATTCCTAGTATCGGCGGGCGCCGGTTTTCTCGGGGAAGATGAGCGCAGGGCCTTTGGGTCGGTTTGGAGGATCAGAGGACCGCGCGAAGAACCGCGACTTGCCGGAGGTCCAGGAGATAGCTCCGGGCCGAGGGGGGGTCTGAGCGAATCTGCGCGACGAACTTCGGTTGTCTGGCGTGCTCATCTGTCGAACCCGGGTCGGCATTCTGACTTTATTACCAAGACCCGCGGTGAGGTGTCTATGGTTGCGCTGGGGCCTCGACCCAAGCACATTTTTGTAGTCGGTTTGACGCGTCTTCGCCTTCGCGTCATTCTCACCTCTGTGGGACTTGTTCTCGTATTCACCACGGCGTTGTCAATCCTCAATGTGCTTGTCCCTGGAGACGCGGGCCTTTTCGAGAGGGTGGTGGTGAACGTCGTGGCGATCGCCGGATACTCGGCGGCCATGGCCTACCTGTGGTACCGGGCGCGTATTCGCCAGTACGACCTTACGAAGGCGACCACTGCTGTCTTGGACGATATCCCGGTCGGTGTCGCGTTTCTCAACGAACTCTTTCGATTTGAGTTCGTCAATCGAGAGTTCGCTCGGATCTGCGGTGTCCCGCAACGGGATCTCCTCGACCGTGAGGTCTCGAGTGTCATATGGCCCGACGATCTCGGGAAGATTGATCGGGCGCACAAACGCCGGCTGGTGGGCGAAGGTTCGACATACGAGATCCGGATTCATAGGCCCGACGGCTCGGCCGCGGAGACTGTCGTGAGCGCCATCCCGTTCATGAACAAGGGCAGGTTCGAGGGTGTACTCGCCGTCGTTGACGACATCACCGAATTCGAGGAGATTCGTCGCGAAGCGGAGAGATTCCAGAACGTCTCGGGGTTCTTGATGGATGCCGTTACGCACGACTTGTCAAATGCGATGCAGATGGTCCTTTCCCTGTCAGGAGTCGCGAGTAGGCTTTCGGCGGGCAAGGACGACCGACTTGCCAAGCTCGCGGTCGCTACCGAGGGAGCGGCGAAGCGCTCAACCCGCCTCATCAAAGACGTGAAGATGATAGCCATCGCCGAAAATCAACAATGGCCAGCCGGACCAACACGGGTCGGCAGGCTCGTGGCAGAGGCGTTGGATCGGATCGGTCAGTCCACAAGCGCCTACATTCGAGCCGATATTCCCCCCCATCTGGCCAACGCCATGGTGAGCACCAATGACATGGCGGTTTTGGCCGTAGCAAAGGTGTTGGAGGAAGCTATCTCAGGGGTATCGCCCGAAGAGCCACATGTGGAATTGCTCGTCTCAAGCCGTTCATCACATGACGAAGGAGCAATCATCGCGATCACTATCCGCGGGTCCAAGCAGACGCTGGGCCTTGACGACCTCCAAGCGCTGACGGAAGCCCCGAGAGATTTCACAGCGGCGAGGCTCGTCTGGCGGCATGGCGTGAGGCTCGCACTCGCCTCCGCGATCGCGGAGGCCCAAGGCTGGCGGTTGGTAGCGCTACCCGAAGAGTCGGGGATCGGCACGATCTTCGAGTTTCGGATTCCTCGGACAGATAGAGGAGAACCCGACGGCGGGTCCACGCTAGCTGGCGCGGCCCTCGAGGCGGGCGCCGTCCGCGGCGAGCCGGTCGCTCAGTCCGGTTCAGGAGGCTGATGCGTTTGGCACGCCTCTTCATCGTTGACGATGAGATCTACATTCTTCAACTCTACGAGGAGCTCCTCGCCTTCCTTGGCCACGAGATCATCGACAAGGCACTCAATGGGGAGGAGGCGGTGCTTAGGTATCAACTGTTGAAGCCACCGCCCGACGTAGTCCTGATGGACCACCGAATGCCGTTCAAGAACGGCCTGGAGGCGACCCGGGAGATCTTGGAGTTCGATCCTGGGGCGACGATCATCGTCGTCTCCGCGGACCGGACCATCGGGGGAGAGGCCCTTGGCGCGGGGGCGGTAGCCTATATCGAAAAGCCCTTCCCGATCGAAGAGCTCGAGGAAACGATCGAGTCTGCGATGCACAGGACCGCAGGCGGGCGGGATAGACAGTCCAAGCACGAATGACGTCGACATCGTACCGGCCGTCGCGGGTCAGCCCCAATGGCGTGTCCACCTCCAAGGACACGTCCCTGGAAAGGGACGGGTGGACGTGCAGTAGCGATTCAAAAGCGGGGGGGATGAGCAATGGGTTTGAAAGGACGACCCGTTTGAACTGGAGTTGATCAGGTGGTGCCGTCCTGCCGACGAGGCGCCAGCCCCATATTTATGGCGCTTTCAGACGGTTTTGAACAGGTTCTTCATCTACTGGAGTTGGCTCTCGGCATCTTGCGGGAAGGGGCCAGTCAGCATGGAGACATGGGCGGATTTTTTCATATCGGGCGTTCGATACGACAACGATCGCACGCGGATTCAGATCGTCGAGCGTCGCAGATACTTAGGCGGTGAGATAGGGCCCCCCAAGGAGATCGCGCGCTCGATGGTCGTTGAGGACCTCAATTTCGGGAGGTCCTACCGTACGATTGGCGTTGACGACGAGGGACGATGGCAGCCGGGACCGCGCCTGCGGATGGTCGTTTCAAGCGGGTCGAATCACCTGCGTACGGACAACCATGAAACCCAACGAGACGACCTTGGTAGACTCCCTGAAATCTGAGAAGACCGTGTGCCGGCGCGTGGCGGTAGAACACGTCCTCCGGGGGTAAGGCTGGTCCCCACATGGCCGGGGGGCCTGGAAGGCAGGCGGGAGGTTGATTGGGGTGGTGACACCGAAACGGATTCTGGTTGTGGACGATGAGCCTGCAGTCCTCCAAGCGTTTGGTGCTTCCCTGGAGTCCTTTGGGGCGCACGTCACGTTGGTCCCCGGCGGAGCGGTCGCAATCCAGGAATTGCGGCGCGGTGACGTCGCTCTTGTCGTTCTCGACCTAAACTTGCCTGATATTCCAGGCTTGCGCGTCCTCGAGTGGATGAGCGCAAATGCCTCGTCCGTGCCGGTCCTTGTTGTCACAGGAATGGACGACCCGCCCGATGTGTTGCGCCGGTTTCCTAACCTCGTTCGCATCGTGGAAAGGAAGCCCATCTCGAATGAGCTGTTGAGGCACCTTGTCGAGGTCTACGGGTAGAGGAGGGGTAGCGGGCGTCGCTTCTGGATCCCCCCGTCGGGCGCTGGCTGGATCCATGTGGAGGAACCGACGTCCTGACCGGCCAATCGCGGCCCACGCCCTAGTTTGCAGGTGCGCCCAATTCCAATTCCCCCGCCATCCTCTAACCTTCGATAATGGCCACACACGACTTTTTAACCGAAGAAGGGCAGCCAAGGACCGCCGTGTGTGTACGATGCCACAACCGCGCGTTTCTCGAATTGGCCGCCTGACCCTTGCCATTCTTGTGATCGTCCTGATGGGCGCCGCCACCCTCGCGCCGGGGCCTGCAGCCGCCGCTGCGCCCACTGACAAGGACATGACGTTCTTCCTGCACTTCGTGAACGCCACCGAGACGTCGAAGACGATTCCCGGCGCCGGCTCGACCTGGACCTACTTCGACACGACCACGGAGTGGAACGACACCAACGTCACCTTCACGGCTGACGGCTCCCAGCAGACCTTCTCGTGGTACCTAGCCCCCGCGCTCGCGGGTCCCGTGACGGTCACCGGCTTCTCCCTCTCTATCTGGGCCCAGTTCATCTCGGGGACGCCCAACGCCCAGACCACGGTCGACCTCGTCGAGCGCGACGCCACAGGGTCAGAGTCCGTCGTCGAATCGGCGAACTTCGGGTCGCAAGGGTACTCCGTGACCCCCGCCCTCCAGCAGCTCAACTGGACGCTCGCGGCCGCCCACACCTTCGACGCGGGCACCTCCATCAAGCTCAGCCTGAAGGTCAACCCCGGGTCCGGGGCGGTGGTGTTCGTGTTCGACACCGCCCGTGCCGACTCGCGGGTCTCGCTGCGAACCGCCGACGCTGTCGCGGTCTCGGCGATCGACGTGCAGGACGCCTCCGGCGCATCCACCTCGTCGCTCGACCCCCAGGCGGCCGACACGACCGCGCGCTTCGTCGCGACGGTCAGCGACCCCTATGGCGGCTACGACGTGGCGCGCGCCAACGTGACGATCCTCTCGCCCACCGGGGCGGTGCTCGTGGACAACGCGAGCATGGCACGCACCGGGGGGACGCCGATCTCGCTCGACTCTGAGTTCACCTACGCCTGGGACTACTCCAGCATGCCGCCGGGGCAGTACCAGGTGTTCGTTTACGTGATGGACAACAACGGCGTCAACTGGTTCGACCATTTCGCGCAGTTTTCGACGGGGCCCTACGGTGACTGGCTGGGCGGGTCGTTCTTCATCGGCAGCCTCCCGCTCTTCGCGTGGTTCGAGGTCGTCGACGACCACGCGGTCGCGCTCGAAGACGCCACCGTTACCCTCGAAGCGGCGTCGACCGCCGTGTCGACCGGACAGACCGCGGGCAACGGGCTCGTGAACCTCACCGCGTTTGCCGGCAACTACACCCTCGTCGTCGAGTGGGCGGGCGTCGAGGTGGCGCGCGAACCGCTCAACCTCTCGGACAATATGACCGAGGACACGCCAGTCACCGTCACGGCCTCCGTCTTCTACCCCACGCTCCACCTCCTGGACTCCCAAGGGGAGCCTGTCGAGCACGCGTTCGTCTACTTGACTTACGCCAACGGCACCTCGACCGTCGTCCCGGCCCGGACGGACGGGACGGGCGCGGTGAGCCTCACACAGGTGACCGGCGGCCCACTCGACGTGCGCGTCCTGTGGCGCGGCGTCGAGGTGGCTGCCACGACGGTCACGGTGGACGCCAGCGTCCCCTTCGACGTGGACACCGCGGTCTACTACCTGACCGTGGAGGTCACAGACGGCGCGGGCGACCCGCTCGGCCTTGCGGTCGTGCGCATCGAGGACGCGGTCTTCGGCCTGCTTTCGGCCTCCAATGAGACCGGCAGCGCGGGCTCGTTCGTGGAGCGCCTGCCCGCGGGGACGTACGACCTCGACGCGCGGTGGCGCGGTGTGGACGTCGGGTCGGCCGACGCCGTCGGGCTCACAGGTGACCGCACCGTCTCGATCTCGGCGAATGTCTACACGCTCACGGTCCGGACGCTCAAGGCAGACGGCTCGGCGCTTGGGGCCGTCACGGTCACCGTGCGCACGGCGGACGGGGACATCTACGAGGTCGCAGTCACCGACGGGAACGGCACCGCTGCCGTGCGGACTCCGGGTGGCACATATGCGGTATCCGCCCACTTTGCGGGCACCGAGTTCTGGTCTCCCATCGATGAGACACAGACCGCGGTGGACGTGACGGTGGACGCGCCGAAGACCGTGGAGCTCACCTTCGAGCAGGTCCCCGGGTCGTTCGTCGGGTCCAACATGTTCCTGGCGCTCCTGTTGATCATCGTCCTTGTCGTGCTCCTCCTCCTCCTGTTGCGGCGCGGCGGTAAGCAAGCCGGTCCCGAAGAAAAGGGGACGGACAGCCTTACCACGGGGGACGAGCTCGACGGGCCCGCAGGCCCGGCGGATGACCTCCCGGCCCCCGATGGTGGCTCCCCGACCGACAAGGAGTGACGGTCGTTGGTCTGGCCCTCGCCGCCCACCGGGACACGGCGCTTCGCAGCGAGGCCACGCCACGCGCGCCGCCGGGCGGGCGCCGTTGCCGCCGCAGCCGCGCTTGCGGCCCCCTCGCTCTTCGGGCTCGTTGTGCTCCTCACGGTCCCGCTGGCCGAGGCCTCCACCGTCTCCCTCACCCTGTACACAACCACAAGGGGATGGGGCTATTCGTCGACCAACATCACGAGTCCCGGGCCAACGATCACGGTGAACGAGGGTGACATCGTCCAGTTGTCCCTGAACGGGGCGGACAACGCGTGGCACAACTTCTTCGTGGACTACAACGACGACGGGGACGAAGACCCGGGCGCGGGCGAGCCAGTGTCGTCGGACTTCCGGAGCCCCAACGCCGTCTCTTTCTCGTTCACGGCCGACGTCGCGGGGAACTTCACGTACATTTGCGGCTACCACACCCGCTTTGCCTACGGGGCGTTCATCGTCATCCCGGCTCCCCCCGGGAACAGCGTCCCTTCGGTGGCGCTCGAGGCGCCTACAGCCACCGCATGGACGGGTGGCAGCGTCCAAACACTCGAGTGGAACCAGAGCGACGCTCAGGAGCCTGCAGCCAACCTCTCGGCCTGGCTCAACTACAGCGCATCCTCGGGCCCCGGGACCATCGCTGGGCCGCTCACGGGCAGCTCCAACCCACAAGCCTTCGACTGGAGTGTGCCGCGGGTCAACGCGACCGGCGTCCGCGTCAACCTCACCGTCGCGGACTCGGAGGGCCTCCAGGCCTTTGACGAGAAGGACTTCCCCGACATCGACTCGGCTTCCCCCACCGTCGTGACGGTTTCGCCCGCCCCCGACGCGGTGGGCGTGGACCCCCCGACGACGCTCCAAGTCGACTTCAGCGAGTCCATGCAGCGGGCCCCCACCGAAGGCGCGGTGTCGCTGGCGGCCGGCGGCCCTCCGGTGGCACTCACCACGCTTGGGTGGAGCGGCAACAACCTCCTCTTGCAACCCGTCACGGCACTTGCCAACGACACGCTCTACACCGTCACCGTCGGCGCCGGGGCGCTCGATGCGTCCGACCCGGGCAACAGCCTGCAGCCTTACACCTGGAGTTTCCGGACGGTCAACCACGCCCCGACGGCTGCGTTCGTCGCGCCGGCGGCCGGCGCCAGTTGGTCGGGGGACTCCCTCCACGACATCGCGTGGGCCGCGGCCGACTCCGACGAGCCCACGGCGAACCTGACCATGTCGGTCTCCTACTCGCCCACGGGCGAGGCCCCCTGGACCTCCGTGTTCGGGCCGGTGGCCGGCGACAGCTCGCCCCAGCCATGGACGGTGCCCGCCGACGACACGGCGGCCGCGCGCCTCAACCTCTCCGTGACGGACAGCAGCGGGCTTTCCTTGACACGGCTGTCGTCGCCCTTTTCCGTCGATTCGGCCGCACCGGGGGTCGCGGCCGTGTACCCCGCCGACGGCGCTACCGGCGTCGTCCGCAACAGCATGGTCTCCGTCCGGTTCAGCGAGCCGATGTCCCCCGGGGCCACGGAGGCATCTGTGGCGCTGATCGACGTGGGCGCGGCCACCTGGGTGCAGGGGTCGGTTCGCTGGAGCAGCGCGGGCGATGAGATCCTCTTCACTCCGGAGTCGCCGCTTGGGCCAAACGCCGCGTACCGCATCCTCGTGAACGCGACCGCACTCGACGCGTCGGCTCCCGGCAACGCGCTCGGCACCGACCAGACGTTTGCGTTCAACACATCGGCCATCTCCGACGCGACCCCACCGACGGTCGTCAGCACCTCCACCGACCCCGCAAGTCAGGGTCCGGGTCTTCCGGTCACCCTTTCGGTCGAGGCCACCGACGACGCGGTCGTCGGCGCGGTGTGGGCGAACGTGACGGGACCGGCCGGCGAGTTTGTCACCAACATGACCCTGGCGGGCCCCAACGGCTCCGTGTGGACGGGACCTGTCACCTCGACGCTCCTCGGGGTGCACACGGTGGCGTTCTGGGTGTGCGACTCCGCAGCCAACTGCGTCGCTGCCAGCGGCACGTTCTCGATCGCGGATGTACTGCCGCCGGTCGTTTCCGATCTCCAGGTGGAGCCCTCCCGGCCGCTCGCGCCCGGCAGTGTCACCCTGTCGGCGTCCGCCACGGACGACAGCCAGGTGGCCGAGGTGTGGGTCCTGCTCGGCGTCGAGAACCGCACGGCCACGTTGGACGCATCGACCGGCCGGTACGCGGCGACCTTCGACCTCGCGGGGGCCGGCACCTTTACGTTCACGGTCGGGGCCCGCGACGCCTCGGGGTCGGTCAACACGACGTCCTCGACGTTCACGGCCTTCGACGACGTGCCGCCGCAGGTCGGTGGGGTCACGGTCGAGCCGGCCGTCCAAGAGCTTGGCCTTGCCACGACGGTCCTTGCACAGGCCGCCGACAACCTGCAGGTCGTGGACGTGTGGGTAGTTGTCGATGGCCTCGGCAATTTCTCGATGGCCCCCGACGCCTCCGCGGCCTCCCGGTTCTCCGCGTCTATCCCCGGCGCCGCCCTGGGGTCGCACACCTTTGAGGTGTGGGCGAGCGACACCTCGGGTAACCTCGCCTCCGCGACCGGCGCCTTTGAGGTTCACGACACCCAGCCGCCGACCATCGACCACGCCGCCGTGGCGGCCGGCCACCGCGGCGACCCAATCGACCTCGTGGTGACCGCGGACGACCTCGACGGCGTCGCGGGCGTTTTTATCATCTACACCGGGACGAACGGTCGCGAGGAGAACCTCTCCGCCGCGCCCAACAACGCCGGCGGCTACGCGGCCACGCTCCCCGCCCAGACGCTCAGCGGAAACCTCACCTATGCGGTGGCCGCCGTCGACGGGAGTGGCAACTGGGCGACCGTCGGCCCCTTCACGGTCTCCATCCCCGCGGACGTCGAGCCCCCGAAGGAGGAGGACCTCAGCCAGATCCAGGACCTCCTGCCCGCCGTCGTCGCCTTGGCCGTGGCCGAAGGGGCGCTTGCGGGGGCGCTGTTCGCCCACCGCCGCCGCCGCGCGCGCGCTGCCGCCGGAGCGGCCGAAGTGGTCGGGGCGCTCGAGGCGCGCATCCCTCAAGCGATGGCCGCCCTCCTTGCGGTGGCCGGTGTTGCCGGGATCCTCCTGCTCTACGCGGACACCCACCTGTGGGACACCGCCCCTGACCACGCATGGGCGCTCGTCGCGTTCACCGCCATGGATTTCGGCATGGCCGGCGCGCTCCTGCTGCGCCCCGCACGCTTCACGCACGCGGCGGCGCTGTGGGGCGCAGGCCAGGCCTCGCTCATGCTCGCGGATCTCATCACGGCGCCGCAGTACAACCTGACCTACACGCAGTTCGCCGTCTACCTCTTCAGCCAGGAGCCTTTCGTCCTGATCCTCGCGGTGTCGGTGGCCGCCCTGATCTTCGGGAACCACGCACTCGGCGGCCTGCGTTCGACGCTCGCCTTTTGGCGGGCGCTCTCCACGATGGCCGGCAAGGACGGCGGGGAAGCCGCGCCGCCATCAGAGTAAACCGCACGGGGCCTAGGCGTCGAGGGCGGCCACGTTGTGTCCGGCGCGCTCCAGTGGCTGCTGATGTTCAAGCCGTTTTGAGAGACCCGCGCGGACGGTCGTTAGGGACGTTCTATTTTGTAGAATATTCTACCCCCCCAACATGGCCTCCTCCATCAAGATCCGGGACGCTGACAGACGCCGCTTGGACCGCCTGCAGGGCGAGATCATGGCTCGCCGCGGGCGCAGGATCTCACAGCAGGAACTCATGGCGATGCTCCTCGACCTTGGCGAGGCGCTCCGCGGACGCCTCCTCGAGGAAGCGCAACAACCTATGACCAAGCGCGAAATCGCTGCCCTTGACAGGCTCGTTGTCTCCACGGGGATTCGCACGCGGCAGGAGGAGATCGACGAGGCGGTCGCCCGGGAAGCAAGATGACGGTCCTCCTAGATTCGGGCGTGATCTTCGCTTTCCTGAACCGCGAAGACGCGTTGCACAAGGAGGGGCGGGACCTTGTCCACCGCATCGCGCGCCGGGAGTTTGGAAGGCCTTTCGTAACAGACCATGTGGTCGATGAACTGCTCACGCTCGTCCGAGCGCGCACGCGTTCGAGGGCCCTCGAGCGGTCCGCCCGCCGCCTCCTGCCCCTGCCGGACCCAGGGCTCAAGGGCCTCGCGCTTCTGTCGTTGGGTGCGTCCGTGCTGGAGGGCGCCTGGGAGATCTTCGACGGGTACCGTGACCAGAAGATCAGCTGTACAGACGCTAGTCTCATCGCCACGATGCGCGAGCTTCGAGTGGATTACCTCGCGACGTTCGACACCCGGCTCCAGAAGCTAGTACCAATTGCAACGTGAACGCTAACGCTCGACAAACCGACTTTCACTCACCCCCCCGCCGCCCCTTCAAATACTCCTGCGCCCCACCAGGACTGCCGTCCGGTGCAATCCAAGCGCAATGCTTATCCGGGACAACACATCATAATGATGGTGTTTCGATGACAACGCTCACCCTACGCTTGCACGGCATCCAAGCCGAGATCGTTGAGCGGATGGTGAAGGCAGGCCTCGCAGAAACTCGGAGCGAGGCCGTTCGCATCGCGCTCCTCCACTTCGCGAAGTCATCCGGTCTCATCGACGAGCAGGCCATTTTCAAATCGCTCCAGCGTGCCCTGAGGAAAGACCCGGCCACGGACAAACAAGTCCAGACGGGCATTCGGAGGGCAAAGCGTGCGCGTGTTTCTGGACGCTAGCTGTGTGATTCCCGCGTTCGAGCGGCCGGAATCGAATTCGGCGCGGATCTACTCGCATGCGCTGGCCGGAAGGGTCGAGATCGTCGTCGATGAGGAAGTTCTGTGTGAGGTACAACGGTACTTTCGGCGCCGAGCCGGGAGATCATTCGCATGGCTCGTTGTTGAACAGCTCCGGCGGATCTCGCATCTCGTTGCAGCGCAGGATTGTGCCGAAGAGCTACAAGCCCTAGGCACTCATCTCAAGGCTGCCGACCGAAGTCACCTCGCGGCTTGCCGGGCCGCTGGCGCCCTGTATCTGATCGCCCTCGACGAGGACTTCGCCCCCTTCGATGAATACCGGACCCCGCGCGAGGCGGCCAAGCTCTTGGGTCTCCCACCCGCGCCTTCGCAGTGGTGATCGTGGACCCCACCAACTTTCACTCACCCCCCCGCCGCCCCTTCAAGTACCCCCGCGCTCTCGTTGGCGCGAGTCCCCATGCTCGTCTGTCCGAACGCCTCTCGCGCCGGTCACCCCCCGCCCGACGAGGGCCGCTTCTCGGCGGGCGCGCTCGTCATGGTCGGACCCGAATGGCAGGTCCGGGAGGTGCGGGAGTTCCTCGACCCGGACGCGGTGTGCGCCGACTGCGGGGCGGTCGCGGAGGAGGTGGAGGACGGGTAGCCGATTGCTTCTGGTTAGACGGGGCGCGTCACCCGGCAGGCCCCCCTCGCCCATCGGAGGGAACCTTTGAGTGGAGGGAGGATATGGCTATCATAGATCCTATGGCCGCCACAAAGCAGACCACCACGATCGCGCTCGCCAATTCGACCAAGGAGCGTCTTCGCCGTCTCGCCGAGAAGGGCGAGACCTGCGACGCCATGGTCCTCCGCCTGATTGACCGCGCCGCCTTGAAAGAGATGGACGACCGGTGGAGCCGCATCCTCCGTGAAGAAACGTTCACCCCGCTCAAGGATCTCGAATGAGGGCGCGGAACCGCCAAAATGGCGGCTGCGTGTCGGAGAATGGCGAGCCGTTTACGAGGTCGGGAAATCACGGGTCCGAGTCTCGAGATCTTCCGCAGGGGGCGCGACTACCGGTTAGGATAGCCGCGGGTCCGGATCGACAGGGCTCGTGGCCGTATCCAGGCGGTGGGCGGCGCCCGCGCGCCAAAAGCTCCAGCGCGATACCCTCCCCCCGTCGACGGCCGTCCCTCCCTGGAGCATTCATAGAGGTTCCAACGAGACGTTGATATCCTTCCTCCCCTGATCCGGCCGTTCGGCAGTACCCATGGGCAATATGCAAACAAGCCTGGAACACCTGAAGAACCATGTGACCTACCCGACCGACAAGGCTGGCGTCGTTGCTGCATGCAACAACATGCAGGATGTCGAGGCCACCGACCGCGAGTGGTTTTCAAAGACGCTCCCGGACGGCAACTACGACGGCGCCGGCGCCGTGCTGAACGCGCTGGTCGACAACATCTGAGGCGGTCCCCCTTCCCCGCTCAAGCGCCGGGCTCGGCAGTCGGCCGGGCGCGATGGCGGGTATTGGCTGCCACCTCTCCTCCTGCAGCGGGAGCGCCCTGGATCTGCCCAACCTTGCGCCGCCGACCACCCCACGTTTAAGACCCGCCCCCACCATGTTGAAGGACGGTCAAAATGGAGCGCGTATCCCACCTTAGCCCTGACGCTGCGTTCAAGCGTCTGAAGGCCGCGTTCAAGCGGATGGCCCACGAGTCCACCGTCTCGTTCAAGAACGCGGGGTGGACGCCCTCGGGAGACGTGATGGTCGAGTTCACCGCGAAACGCCCGAAGGCGCTCTTCAAAGCACGCTTCGGCGCCCGCGTGAGCCCCGACGGGCGGCTGCGCGCGTTCTCCGACCTCGGGATCAAGGATGTCCAAGAGGCCCAGGGGCCGACGGACGCCCAGCTCCGGCGATGCGACGCCGAGGACGCCGTGGTCGCGTGCGCCCGGTCCATCGACGGGCTACTCGACGACCTGAAGTCCACGTTCCCCCGGAAAGCCCTCTACCAACCCAAGACCAAGCAGTGGGTCGTGCGCGTGGCCGCCGTGCGTGCGGGGGAGAAGGACCTCACGCAGTTCGAGGGGCGCGTCAACTTGGAAGGGCAGGTCACCTCGATGAAGAAGCGCAAGTCGCCGATCTAGGCCGGGTCCGGCCCCCGCGCCGTTGGCGCCGTCTCGAGGATTCAAGGGCGGGGGCCACGGTGCAGGGTAGGCTACATCAAGGCGGATCATCTTCGAGTGGCGGCGAGTGACATGGAGGCGGGCGAGTCGGAGGAGTCGGGCGAAGGACGGACGGCTGACATAGCGGTCATCGGCGCCGGACCGGCCGGCCTCCACGCAGCCCTCAAGGCGGCCCTCCTTTTCCACACGTCCGTCGTATTCGACAAGGGCTCCAAGCACAGCCGCATCTTTTTCGCGCCCAAGATAGACAACATCCCTGGCTTTCCAGACGGGATCCGCGGCTCCGAGCTCCTCAAGGCTCAGCGCCGGCACATCGCCGCGTTCGAGGAGGAGCAGGGCCGTCCCTTCGTCGAATTCGTCGAGCCCTTCGAGGTGCTCACGCTCCGTCGCGAGGGGGAGGACGGACTGTTTGTCATTCGGGCACGTGGGTTCCCGGACGGCCCGGAGGTCCAGTGGCGAACGCGGGCCGTCGTGCTTGCTACCGGCGTCGTCGACCGCCAGCCATACATCGGGGACTGGTCAAAGCAGGACATGCGGCCGATCCTCCCTTACGCGAACAAGGGGACGGCCAACTACTGCATGCTCTGTGACGCCCACACCGTGTCGGGCAAGACCGTGGCCGTCCTTAGCGCAGACAGTCACGCGGTTGGCCTTGCCACGACGCTGCGCGACCACTTCGGGGCCCGCCCGACCGTCATCGGCTGCATCCGGTGCGCGCTCAAGGAGGAGCACGGCGCGGGCGAGACCCACGAAGAGTTGACGGCGGCGGCCAAGGAGGAGGGGGTCCCCCTGCTCCTGGGGGGGATTGCAAAGCTCCACGGGATCCGCGATGGGCAGCTCGGGATTACCATGGACGACGGCACCGTCCAGGAGTTCGATAAGGCCTTCCTGAGCTTTGGGTGGTGGAAGATGAACACCGAGCTCGCGGTGCAGATGGGCGCCGCGCTGGACCCCGCCGGGTACGTCCGCACCACAGGCGACTGCGAGGTACGTACGCAAGACGGCGGTTCCGTGGCGGGCCTCTTTGTCGTCGGCGACATCCGCTCGAACACTTGGAACCAGATTCCGGTGGCCCTTGGCGACGCGGAGACTGCGGTGATCCACGCCTTTGCGGAACACCTTTGAGCGCGCCTCCGCGCCGCGGGGGCCTGATCTTGTAGTGGTCCCTACATCGCACCCGGGCCAGAGTGGGCCTGGGTCTTGTGACCCGAGAGCTCCTGCTCCGACGCGAACGCGCCTCCACACCCCGCGCACGTGAACTTTGTCTCGTGCGCGTGGCCCGCGTGGTCGCCGCCAGCGGACTGGCTTGGGGTCTCCATATGGACCGCAGAATGGGCTTTCAACTCTTCAGGCTCATTGAAACTTGCTCCACAGCTTGGACAGTTTGGCATATCCGTCACCGCGGGCACACCCCCTACGTGGGTGATGGTGCCCCCGGCCAACGGTTCGAGTTCACGTGCAATCGTTGCCGGGCCGCGCGCCGGCGCAACCCTTGGAAGCCGCCAACGGTTCTAGGCGTCCTTTGACCGAGACGCTTCGAGGCGCCCGTCCTTTGCGCAGAGGTCGGCGGCGTCGGCCCATATGCGCCGCATGAACCGGTGGAGCATGGGGGCCATCAGGGGCACCATGACGCGCCCCACCCAGCCGCGGGCCTCCATCCGTGTGGTTATCTCCATCAAAGACCCGCCCCGGCCATCGGGCGACAACCGGAAGGTGTCGAAGACATCCACCCGTCCCATGCGGATTCTCGCGTCGAACGCGCGCGGGCCAACGACTTCGATGGTCTCGTCGAAGACCCGGCGCATCCCCATCATCTTCCAGAACGTCCGCACCTCGATCCGCTCCGCAGTCCTCGAGACCGTCTCGATCCGGTAGGGCTGCTCGCGGCGGTCCTTGGCGTCGTACACGGAGGGGAAATCGAGCCACCACCGCGCGACCCCGTCCGGGTCGCGGGCGATCGGCACGGAGAGTGAGAACGCGGGCATGTGGATCAGGGGATCAAGCCCGCTGGCTATGGATGAGGGCGCCCTTCGTCCGTCAAAGAAAGGCCTAGGGGCCCCCGGGGTAGTCCCCACGGAACCCTAATGGCCGTCCTGTGCCCTTGGCTGCCCGGCACATCATGGACCGGGCGGAGATTCGCGAAGCGCTGCGCCTCATGTGGGAGGCCGACTCCGAGGCTTGGAGCAGCTACTGGGCGCTCGCCTTCCGCGAGTTCGCGGAGGAGGTCGTGCGCCAAGCCGACCTCCAGGAGGGCGAGCACGTCCTCGACATCGGGACGGGCACCGGGTCTGCGCTGGCGGCCGCCGCGCGGGCTGTTGGCAACCCCGGGAAGGCGGTCGGGATCGACGCGTCGCACGCGCAGGCGGCCCGCGCGCGCGCAGCGCTCGCGGCCGCGGGGCTGCCCGCGACGGTCCTGGAAATGGACGCTGCGTCGCTCGACTTCCCCGACGGGTGGTTCGACGCCGCCGTGTCAAGCTGCGGGATGCCTGCGATCTCGTTCGACGCCGCCGCGCGCGAGGTGCTGCGCGTCCTGAAGCCAGGGGGCCGCTTCGTCATGGCGGAGTGGAGCCTCGACAAGGTGGCGGCACTTCGGATCATGCAGGACGTGGTGGGCTCCCACGCGACGAAGAGGCCGTCACCCTCCCTCGCGCGGTCGCGCCAGGTGCGTTCGTTCTACATGGCGGAGGCCGAAGCGCTCTACGAGGTCGGCGACTACCAGGCGCGGCTCAAGGAGTCGGGCTTCTCGGCGGTCGAGGGACAGACGATCTCCCACACGCTCCGCTCCTTCACGCTCGACGGCTTCATCGACGCGCGGCTGGCCCGCTCGTCCGCGCGCGCCGAGTGGACCGAGATGGGGCAGGCGGAGCGCGCCGCGTGTCGCAACGAGATCAAGGCGCGGCTCGCCCACCTGGTCCACGACGGGGCCTTCGAGATCCTGTGGCCCATGTTCTACCTGAAGGCCACCAAGTGAGCCCTGCGCTCCGGGGCGGGCGGGACGGCCGTCCTTTGCGCCGCGCCACACGCGTCCGCCTATTGAGGCTCCTTCGGTCTTTTGGGCGCAGGCTCCTCGAGGTCATCGGGCGGCACCCACTCGTGTTGCTTTGCGATCTCGATCCGCGGGTCGATCCGTTCGTGCTTGCCCTTGGTCATGGCGCCCCGCAGGAGCGGCGGCGCGATCAGGCTCGTGCCAAGCGACATGAACACGACCACCGAGAAGAGCTCCGAGCCGATGATCCCCGAGCCGAACGCGATGGACCCGATGATGAGGCCGACCTCGCCGCGCGGGATCATCCCGAAGCCCACGGCCCTTGCCGCGTCCGGCCCCATCGTCCGGGCGCCGAAGACGCTCGGGTAGTACTTGGTCACGGCCGCCACCGCCGTGACGCCGAGCGCCAGGATGATGAGCGAGGGGTCGGCCACGAAGTCCCCGATGACCACCTTCGCGCCCATCACAACGAAGAAGAACGGCACGAGGAACGTGCGCACCGGCTGCAGGTGCTCGTGGAGTTCGTAGCGCCGCTCGACGTCCGCGAAGGCAACGCCTGCGATGAACGCCCCGATGATCGGCGCAAGCGCGAAGAAGGCCGAGGCGGCCGCGAGCCCAAGGCAGGCGGCAAGTGCCAGGACGAGCGCCGCCTCGCGCGTCTCCACGGGCTTGAGCAGGTCCCGGCGCCGGTCGTACGCGCGCTTGCCGGCCATCAGCGGGCGCTCGCCCGCAATCCTCCCGACGACGCGTGGTCCGAGGTACAGGGCGATCACCACGAACAGCAAGGCCTCCGCGACGACAATCACGATGTCGAGGATGTCGGCGCCCGTGCCCCCCGCAACGGCGGCCACAACCGCCAGGACGAGCATGCCCAGGATGTCGTCGATCACCGCCGCCCCGAGGATGACCTTGGCGGTCTTGGTGTTGGACTTCCGGAGGTCGCCGAGCACCCGCGCGGTGATCCCGACGCTCGTGGCCACCATGGCGGCCCCGACAAAGAGCGCGGCGTGCCAGTCGTAGTTCAAGGCCATGAGCATCGCGAAGCCGGCCGCGAGCGGGACCACGACCCCCAGGATCGCCACTTCCGTGGCCGCCTTGCCGACGCGCTTCAGGTCCCCTATGCGGGTCTCGAGGCCCACCGAGAAGAGGAGGATGACAATCCCGATCTCCGCGAGTGCCTCCAGCGCGAGACCGTAGTTGGCGTCTGCCGGGTCGAAGACGCCGAGCAGGGAGGGCCCGAGCAGGATCCCGGCGGTGATCTCCCCCACGACGCTGGGCTGGCCGAACGACTCGACCAGGCGGCCGAGCAGCCTCGCCATCACGAACATGACGAAGAGGATCATCAGGAGCTGGACGACGACTTCGCTGGTGCTGGCCATGGTCACCCCCCCGACGCGCGGATGTCTCCGGCCACGACTGACCGCGATTTAGCCCTTATTGAGGCGGAAGCCGCCCGGCAGGGGGGGGGGCCGTCGTGTTATGTAACGTCAGCGGGGGAACGCACCCACGACACCGCCGTCCACCGGGAGCATCGCGCCGGTCGTCTTGGCCGCGCGCTCGGACGCGAGGAAGAGGACGGCCTCGCCGACGTCCTCTGCCAGGACGGGCCGTTTGAGCAGGCTGCGCTTGCGGTAGAATTCCTCGACCTCCCCCGGGTCGATCCCCTGCGCCTTCGCGCGGCTCTCGCGGATCTGAGCCGACCACAGGCCCGACCCCTGGAATATGGCGTCGGGGTTCACCATGTTCGCACGCACGCCGATCTCCGCCCCCTCGATCGCGGCGATTCGGCACAACTGCGCCGCCGCCGCCTTCGCGGCCGAATAGGCCCCAAAGTCCTTGCCCGGGGCTGTGACGTTCTTTGAGGCGTTGATTACGATGGAGCCGCCGATCCCCTGGGCGCGGAAGAGGCGCAAGGCCTGCCGGACGACGAGGAAGTGGCCCGTTGTGTTGACCGCGTGCGTGCGGTGCCAGTCGTCCACGTCCATGTGCTCGAGGGGCGAGGACATGGCGACACCCGCGTTCGAGAAGACGACGTCCACGCCGCCGAAAGCGGCGCACGCAGCCTCGAACCCGCCGCGGACGGAGGGCTCCTGCGAGACGTCCATCGCGAACCCGACCGCGCGGTCCGGGTAACGCTCCGTAATCTCGAACGCGCCCTTCTCGGCCGCGGTCCCGTCGATGTCCGTAAGGACGACGTGCGCGCCCGCCTCTGCGAACTGCTCGGCCACGACCCGCCCGATCCCGCCGCCGGCCCCCGTGATGAGGACGACCCGGCGCGAGAACTCGGCCTCGGGGGGCACGAGCGTCAACTTGTAGAGCTCGAGCGGCCAGTAGTCGACCCCGTACGCCTCGCCCTCCGTGAGGGACACATACGGGGCGATGCGCTCGGCGTTGCGGATGACGTTCACCGTGTGCAGGTAGATGTCGCGGACGATGCGGGTGCGTCGCGCGTGGGGCGCCGCCGTCAACATGCCGACGCCGGGGATGAGCATGACCCGCGGGTACGGGTCGAGCCGGCCCAGCCTTCCGTCGCTGTAACGCTTGAAGTAGGCCTCGTCCTTGGCAAGCCAGGCGTCCACGGCCGTGGCGGCGGCGCCCGGGAGCCCCTCCTCGCGGAATTGCGGGCTCCAGTCGACAAACGCGGGCCATACGCGCGTGCTGAGCACGTGGTCCGGCGTGGCGGGCCCGATCTGCGAGAGGCGGGCGGCCTCTTTCGCGCATACGAAGTCCAGGATCTCCGGGGAATCATCGAACCGGAGCACGACCCGCTTGTCCTTGGACAACTTGCCCCGGAGGATGGGCGCAAGCATCGATGCTAGCCGCCTTCGGTCCGCGGGGGGGAGCGGCTCGCACGCACGATCGGCAAACGCGTCCTTGGCGGTCGTCTGCTTGGCGATGTACTCCTCCACACGCGTGATCGCCTCGACCGTGTGGTCGTAGGCGCCGCGCGCCGTCTCGCCCCACGTGATCAGTCCGTGCTTCTGGAGGATCAGGAACTTCGCGTTGGGCTTGGCGCTCACCTCGTCGTGCACCACCTGCGAGAGCTTGAAGCCCGGACGGTGGTACGGGACAACGACCGCCTCCTCCCCGAAGACATCCTTCACGGCTTGGGCGCCCAGTTCGTTGTTCGTGAGCGCCTGGATCAGGTCCGCGTGCGTATGGATGATGAACTTGAACGGGAGGAAACCGTGCAGCAGTGCTTCGATGGACGGCCGGGGCGCCTTGGGGTCCGTCAGGCAGTGCGCTAGGTACGCGACCATCGCGTCATCGTCCATCTCATGCGCCCGCTCGGTGAGTGGGCGCACATCGTCGAGCAGGACTCCCGAGAAGTGCTTCGCCTGGATCGACTTGAGGTCGGACCCCGACCCCTTGATCCACATCACGTCGCGCTCGCGGCCCCGGAAGTCCGGCGCGCTTCCCTTGACCGACGTGTTGCCCCCGCCCCACAGGACGAGCGACTCCTCTGCGCCGATGAGGTGCGACGCGTAGATGATCAGGTCGAGGTCGGACTTGCCCTGGGCGTCCGCCTCGCTCCAACGCGACTGCATTGGCCGTGGCCACCACCTGGCCGCTCTTAACGCTTGCCAAGGGGCGGGGTGCGAGTCAGTCCTCCTCTTGCTGGCGCAGCCGCTCCAGCACCGACAGGTCCTCTAGCGTCGTCGTGTCGCCCTTCACCTGCCCGCTCGTGGCCAACTCCCGCAGGAGGCGGCGCATGATCTTCCCGCTGCGCGTCTTGGGCAGCGCCTGTGTGAAGCGGATCTCCGCCGGCCGCGCGATCGGCCCGATCTCCTTTTCCACGTGGGCTTGCAGCTCGCCCACGAGGCCAGGCGCCGGTTTGCGCGCCTTCTCGACCGTGACAAACGCAACGAGTTCCGTGCCGCGGATCGGATTCGGCCGGGCCACGACCGCCGCCTCCGCGACCGCGGGGTGCGACACGATCGCGCTCTCGATCTC
>CBEUCC010000004.1:0-45375 GCA_965541515.1 uncultured Thermoplasmata archaeon | reverse complement strand
GCGCCCCGCCCCCGGCGGGTGGGGACTGAAGGGGGCCCCCCCCCCCTCAACTCCGCGGCCGCCGGTCGTCCACCCCGTCGCGCCGGGCGTGGCGCATGCACGCGTGGCACATCAGGCCGCTCCCCATGTGGCCGTCGCACGTCGGGTTCCCACACGTGCGGCACGTGGCGGTCGTCGGCGCCTGGCATAGGTGGCAGAGCGCGACCGAGACGCCCATCGAGGCAAGATTGAAGGCCCCAGCGCATATACGTTGGCCCGGCAGGTGAGAACATCGGCCTAGGGAGCTACCACGTCAAGCGCGGGCACTTCAAGAAAGTCGAGGCCTCGGGCCTTGGCAAGCTGCTCGAGGAATCGTTCGGGAACGCAACAGACCGCGGAGGCGGCAAGGTCGAGGCTAGACTCGGACCGCTCGTCGTCTCCGCCTGGTACGAGGGGGGCGAATTGCTCAAGTTCGAGTCCAACGCGCCCACCGAGGTCGACGACGAGACCGCGACCAAGATCGTGCGCGCGCGCAACCAGTTCCTGCAGGCTGCCACGGGCCTTACCGCCAAGGAGCGCGCCAAGCGCGCGAAGAAGGCGCTTGCCGAAGCGGGCGGCTAGCCGCCGCCCCGCTCAGCCCTTCCTGTTGGGCTTTGCCCCGTCCATCGGGCCCGACACGGCCGCCTCGAGCGCCTCCGTGTGCGGCGGGGTCGCGCCCCCGTGCGGGCTCGTCAGTGGCGCGAATTTGTAAGCGTAAAAAATCACGCCCGCCCGCCCGTCCTCGCGAACCTTGCGGAACACGTCCTTCACGCGCATCCCGATCTGCACTTCCTCCGGTTCGCAGTCCACGATCTGCGCCGTGAGCTTCACGCCCTCGTCCATCTCCACGAGGCCCACCACGTACGGGATCTGCGTCTCGAAGCCCCGGGGGGGGTCATGGACCACCGAGAACGAGTAGAGCGTCCCCATCCCCCTCAGTTGGAAGGGATCCACCTTCCCCAGCGACTCGCGCCCGCAGTTGTCGCAAAGGACCCGTGGGGGGAAGAACACCTTCTTGCATTTGTTGCAGCGCGAACCGACCCCGTTGTACCTCGACGACTTGTCCCGCCAGAACCGCGCGCCTGCCATCTCGTCAAGCCTCCCTTTCAAGGATGTGCACGAGGGCCGTGCCCCCCGTCCCACCTACATTGTGTGTGAGCCCGACGCGTGCGCCCTCCACCTGGCGTGCGCCCGCCTTGCCGCGCAACTGCTGCACGATCTCCACCGCCTGGGCGATCCCCGTTGCTCCGAGTGGGTGGCCGCGCGCCTTGAGCCCGCCCGAGGTGTTGATGGGCAACCGGCCGCCGAGCGCCGTCTCACCCGATTCGGCCATCTTGCCGCCCTCGCCCCTCTTGGCAAAGCCGAGGTCCTCGACCGCTAGGATCTCCCCGATCGTGTAGGAGTCGTGCACCTCCGCCACCTGGATGTCGCCAAGCGACCGGCCGCTCATCGCGAATGCCTTCTGTGCGGCCGTGCGCGTGGCCGCAAACGTCGTGATGTCCTTCCGCGTTGAGAGCGAGAGCGACGAGCCGGCCTGGCCCGACCCCGTGATCTTGATGGGCTGCTCGGAGATCTTCTTGGCACGCTCCCACTCGCAAAGCACGAGCGCCGCCGCCCCGTCCGAGAACGGCGCGCAGTCGAAGACGCCCAAGGGCTCCGCCACCGGGACGGCCCCGAGCACCGTCTGTAGTGTGATCTTCTTCTGGAACTGCGCGTCCGGGTTCAGCGCCCCGTGTGCGTGGTTCTTGACCGCCACGTGCGCGAGCTGCTCGCGCGTCGTGCCGTATTCGTGCATGTGGCGCCGCGCGATCATCGCGTAGAGCGAGGGCAGCGTCGCGCCGAAGAACGCCTCCCACTCCTGGTCGACCGACGCCGAAAGTGTGCCGAGCGCCTCCTCATCGCCGACGTCCGTCATCTTCTCGGCGCCCCCCACCATCACGACGTCGTAGAGTCCCGCCTTGATCCCCATCCACGCCTCGCGGATCGCAAGGCCGCCCGACGCGTCGGCCGCCTCCACGCGCGTGGCCGGGATGTGGCTGCCCGCTATCCCCGCCCAGTCCGCGATGAGCGGCGCGACGTGCTCCTGGTCGAGGAAAATCCCCGGCGACATGGTTCCGACGTAGAGCGCCTCGATGTCGCTCGACTGGATATTGGCGTCCGTGATCGCCTTGACCCCGGCCTCGAGGCCGAGGTCGCGCAAGCTACGGTCCCAGACCTCACCGAACTTGGTGCTGGCACCCCCGATGATCCCGACCTCGCGTGTCATCGCTTGCCCCCCCATCGCCTCGCCGACACCCACTACGCCATCAGAATCTTCCCGCGAAGCTTCGCGTACTCCGCGTACCCGATGTAGCGGGCGTCGGCGACCATCGCCTGCACCGCCTCTTCCGGCTTGCGCGTCACGCGCTCGATCCCCTCGGTGACCGTGATGTCGAAAGCGTCCGCCCCAGCGCCCGACCCGTAGGCGCACGCGTAGATGCGGTCCCCGGGCTTGGCCTTGTCCAGGATCGCCGCGAGCCCCAGGGGCATCGAGCCCGAGTAGGTGTTGCCGATGTACGGCGTGAGCAGCCCGTCCTTGATCTGCGCGTCCGTGAACCCGATCTGCCTGGCCGCCCGCACCGGGAATTTCCCGTTTGGCTGGTGGAGCACCGCGTAGGCGTAGTCCTGCGGCTTCGTGTCGACCGCCTCCATGCACATCTCAGTGGCTGCGAGCACATGTCGGAAGTACGAAGGGACGCCCGTGAAGCGCCCGCCGTGCGACGGGTAGTGCTGCCCCTCGCGCCGCCAGAAGTCCGGCGTGTCCGTCGTGAAGGAGCATGTGTGGTTGATCTTCGCGATGAGGTCGTGGCAACCAATGATGAACGCCGCGCCGCCCGCGCTTGCCGAGTACTCGAGCGCGTCGCCAGGCGCGCCCTGCGAGGTGTCGGCCCCGATCGCCATTCCGAGGTCGATGATCTTGGACTTCGAGAGGCCCATCGCGGCTTGCATGGCGGCGGTCCCCGCCTTGCACGCGAACTCGAAGTCCGCGGCCGTGAGGTGCGGTGAGGCGCGGATCGCCTCGGCGACGATTGTCGCCGTGGGCTTGACCGCGTAGGGGTGTGACTCCGACCCGACATAGATTGCGCCGATGTGCGAGGGGTCAACGTCCGCACGGTACATCGCGCGGCGCGCGGCCGTCACGGAGATCGTGATCACGTCCTCGTCCCACCCCGGGACGGACTTCGAGTGGACGTTCAGCCCCTTGGCGGTCGCCGCGCCGTCCTTGCCCCAGACCTTCGCGATCTCCTCCGTCTTGATCCGCAGCCGCGGGATGCAAGCCCCGTAGCTCACCAGGCCAATATCGTCCGACGCCCGAACCCCTCCTTCCCAACGCGATGTGACTACAGCCGCCCGAGCTCACCCAGGATCTGGTCGCGGTCCATGTCCGTCCGCACGAGCGGGATGCGCTCGAGCTCCGAGAGGCGGATGGCCAGTTCGTCGATCTGTCCCGGCTTGTGGAAGATGACCACCGCAGGCTTTAGCGGGTGCGCGCGGATGGCCACCATCGGCGAGCGGCCGTACTGGACCTCGGTGAAGACCAACGCGCGCTCGGTCGACCACCCGTACACCTTGAGGTAGTCGAACGAGGAGAGCTGCATGATCGCCTTGACCGAGTCGAGCATCGTGTACCCGTAGAGGTCGCGGTCGAGGTGTTGCCCGCCCGAGAGGACCTCGCCGCCCACCTTCTCGATCAGTTGGCGCGCCGGGACCCCCACGGGGAACTCCCGGATCCCCAGGATCGAGTCGTCCCGGGCGGACACGCCGTACTTCTTGAGGATGCGCGACCCTCGGTCTATGTCGATGTCGATGAGCCCTTGGACGATGCGCCGGATCGAGTCGACCCGGGGCGAGCGCCGCCGTCCGCCCTCGTAGTCCGAGATGACCGACGGCGACAGCCTGAGGTGCCGGGCCAGGTCTTGCTGGGAGATCTCGAAAGTTGACCGCCATTTCCTGATGGTTGACCCCGCGTTTGCCGAGAGGGTGATCTCCCCGGCAATCTTCTCGGCAAGTTCTGTCCGCATCGGGAAACGCCTTAGCCCCGCGCAGAGGGGCCAGGGTATTTGACAGTTCTGATTCGCCGAAGTTTATGTCGGTAATAAATGAACTTCACGCTCATGGGCGCGCCGCCGCGAAGAACTGCAGGGCGGCATGGTTCGCACCAGCGGCTGCGGCAATAACCTCTTGCCCCTCGGCCCCCCGTGGGGCGCTTGGCTCCGTGGAAGGGGCCCGCGCGGGGCTGTTGGCGGACTTTTCTCTTCTCCTGAAAACCTGGCCACGCAACGCGCCGCTTATCTAGGTGTAACGCGGGTTCGCGGCTCTGGCGCGCCGCTACCAAAGGAACTCCATGAACGCCAACGCGCTCCCCCGGGCACGCCCCCTTGCGGTCCTTGCCGCCGTGCTCCTCCTTGGCTCCGCGCTTGCCATCGTCTTGGCGACGCCCGCCACGGCCACCCTTTCCGCCTCGGGCGTCTGGATCTTCCCGCACGAGCGCCAGGAGAAGGTGCTTGACGACGAGCTCGGCCAGTACTTCTACAACACCACCAGCGGTGACGACTGGATCGCCGACGCTTTCTTTGCCGACGCCCAGGCCGACAACGCAACCGTCGAGGTCGACTTCTACAACCCGACCTCGGGCAACCTGACGAATGTCATCCTGTGGGTGGCGGTCAACGACGACGACCTCTTCACCTCCATCAACTTCAGCGGCGGCTCCTCGGGCAATGTTAGCGTCGACGTGGGTGACTTGGGCGGCGGCACACCGACCACGAGCGCCTCGCTTCCCAGCTATGTTTACCCGGCGTTTTACACATCTTACGGGGTCGGCGACGTCGCGGCCGGGACCTCGGGAATCGAGACGATCACGATGGACGTGACCGGCGACTTCGACGGCGGCCTGGTTCTGCGCCTCGACTACGTCGCTACGAACGCGAGCGACGACGCGGTGTCCGGCCCGTTCGACGCCGGGATGACCATCTACGAGTGGGGCGACCTGCCCGCGGACGAGGACACCTGCCCGGACGAGAAAGGGCTCACCATCGGCGGAACCCTCACGCAAGGGGAGTACGCGGACGGCAAGATCTCCTTCGTCGCCTCGATCTCGCTCGGGGCGCCCTTCGAGTACGAAGCCTCCAACGTCACCGCGACCCTCCAGCCCTCGGCCGGGCTCTCGCTTGATGTCCTGCCCGGGGGCGACATCGAGGACGGCGTCGGCACGCTGGAGATCGACGCCGTTGGTGGCGACTCGGGGAACTACTCGCTGGCCAACGTCTCGCTCTCCGGCTCGCCCCTCCTGCTCGACGGCGACAACGTCTCCTTCTCGTTGCACGCTTCGTGGGACGGCTGCGACGACGGGGGAGAGACCTCGACGCAGGCCTCCCTCGAGGTCGAGCTCGACCCCTCGGGGGGCGCGAAGAAGGCTCAGTACTGGTCCCACGACCTCAAGGACGCCCTAAAGGACGAGCGCCGCAACCGCGACAAGGCCGACCACAATACCTCGCAGTTTGCGACGTTCATGCAGGCCGTCGCGCTGCACTCGGCCGTCTTCACCTATGGCCCGTGGGAGGGGGAGGACCCCCTCGGCGGCGAGGACGAGGGGTGGGTTGACATCTCGGACCTCGAAGACGCCCTTGACGTCCTGCGCAAGAGCGGCGGCCATGGCAACGGAAGACTCAAGGAGGCCCAGCAGGAGTTGCTCGCCCTGTGGCTCAACATCGCGACCGGCCGGGTCAACCTGGACTCAGATCTCAAGGTGTGGAAGAAGCACATCAAGTGGGGCGAGGACAGGTACAGCAAGGGCGACGTGCCGGGCGACGTCCAGCGCATCGTCTCCTATGCGGAGTCCAACCTGACCGACTATGTTGACGCTTCGGACGACAAGGGGAAGGGCCACAAGGGCGCAGGCAAAGCGCTACGGCTCGCTGCCAACTTGTGTGGGTTCGTGAACACCGGCTGGCTCCGCCTTGCGTGAGGCCGCACCCACCGCCCCCCAGACGCACAACGTTTATCCGCGCTTGACGCACACGCCGACCACGATGTTGCGTCGGCTCGCTGCCCTGGCCGTTGCTGTGGCCCTGCTTGTCCCTGCGGCCAGCGCCAGCACCACGGTGTTCGACCCCCCCGCAGGCGACGCCCCGGCTGTACCGGCCGCGCCCGGCGGCGAGCCGGCCACGCGTGCCTCCGACCCGTGCGCGCCTGTCTCCGCCTGGTGGCTGCGCAGCGCGCTCGACCTTGACCGCAACGCGATCCACGACTCGCTCGAGCGCCTCGCCGCCCCCGACTTCCCCCATGTCATCCTCGTCGACTACCGATTCGCGCCCGCCGAAGGCGACGCGGCGATGCTTGCCGCCCACGGCCTCACGGTCGGCGTCGTACTCCCCCGCCTGCGGGTCGTGAGCGCGCTCGCGTCCTCCCCCGACCAAGTTCAAGCGGCAGCGGCGCTGCCCGGAGTCGTCATGGTCGAGACCGGCGGGCGCCCGTACATCGCCAACGACGTCGCGGCCCCGGCGATGAAGGCCAAACCCTCCGACGAGTATTCCCCCTACACGGCCCTCGAACTCAACGTGACTGGCGAGGGGGTCGTCGTCGCGATCATGGACACCGGCGTCGACAACGCACACCCCGGGCTCACGGGCAAGTGGCTCGGCGGGGTCGATGTCTCCAAGCCCAACACGCGCCTCTCGCCGCGCGACGGCACCTTTGACGCGGACGACAACCAGGGGCACGGCACCTCGGTGGCCGGCATGAGCATCGGGACGGGCGCGCCTGAGGGGACCTACTCCGGCGTCGCACCCGGCGCCTCGCTCGTCGACCTGCGGATCGGGACGATCTTCGGGTACGCCCCCGGAGAAGGCCCCCAGAACATCTTCGACGCCACGCTCCAGGGGATCGACTGGGCCATCCAGTTCAAGGACCACCAGTGGTCCGGTGGCACCGGGATCGACGTGCTGTCGCTCTCGTGGGGCAACGACGTGGGAGGCTCGTCCGACGGGTCCGACGCCTACTCGCGCGGCATCACCCAACTCGTGTCCGCCGGCATCATCGCCGTCATCGCGGCCGGAAACGCCGGTCCGAACAACGACGGCTTCGACGGGCTCGGGGCCTCGAGCCTCTCGATCACGGTCGGGGCCACCGACGACAAGAACACGGTCGACCGCTCGGACGACACCATCGCCGGCTACTCCTCGGGCGGCCCGCGGGCCGACAACAACGACGGCAACCCGTTCGACGAACTCAAGCCCCAGGTCTCGGCGCCGGGGACCAACATCATCAGCGCCCAGTACGACCAGACAGGCGACGGGTCGGGAAACGGCTACGGGCCGCGCGGGTCGGGCACGAGCTACGCGACGCCGATGGTGTCGGGCACCGTCGCGCTCATGATCGAGGCAAACCCGGAACTGCGCGGCGAGTGGAAGGTCGTCGAGACGATCCTCACCGCCACCGCTGAGCGCCGGGGCGAGCCCTCGGCCCCCGACATAGACCCTGTCTGGAACCGCTCCTTCGGCTACGGGATCGTCGACGCCTACAAGGCCGTCAAGGTGGCCCAATCGCTCGTCGGGGTCCTCGACACCGTGGACACCGACCTTGGAGCCTTCATCATGAACACGAGCGCCGACGACCGGTCCGTCTCGGACGCGCTCACCGTAAACGGCGTCTCCTACTCCAAGGGCAGCGGCGCCGTCGAGACGGTCGAGGTCCGCCTCGACGACGGCCCGTGGTCCACGGTCACGCGCGTCGAGTCGGTGAACCAGACGCCGTTTGCGGTCGTGGTCGACACACGCGGGCTGGCAGACGGGAACCACACCGTGAGCGTGCGCGCGCAGGCGGGCGGCGTCTACTCCATCGAGACGCAGCAGATGTTCATGGTGGAGGGCGCGTCCCCGCGCCCGGCGGCCGGCCTCTCCGACGGCCCCCTCCTCTTCATCGCGGCGGTCCTGGTGGTCTGCGCCCCGGCCTGGGTATACTTCGCGCGCATCCGGAAGAACAGGCGCGCCGTTGAGCAAGACCCGGAACCCGCGCTCGAAAACTTCTAAAGGGGGGGCCGGGGTGCGGGACTCCCCCCGTGGGCCCGTGGGGTAGTTTGGTCCATCCTTCGAGGTTCGGGACTTCGAGACTCCAGTTCAAATCTGGGCGGGCCCACTCAATTCTTTATCCGCAACGTATTTGCCATGGCCGCCCGTAGGGTACGTGCATGAAGCGCGCCGGGTGGGCCCACCTCCTCGAAGACGAGGACGTGCGCAGGTGGCACGAGAATCTCGCCCGGGGCAGTCCGGTGACGGCCGACGAGAACATCCGGGTGCTCTACCGGTACCTGAGGCGTTTCGGGATGACGCCGCGTGAGTTGTCGGATCGAGCCAAGGTCAACCGTCGGGCGGTCGAGGACCAGCTCCAGGATTTCATCGGGGACCTTGAGCGGGAGGGAAAGGCCCCGCAGTACATCCTGAACTACGTCAAGGCCGTCAAGTCATGGCTCGGCTTCAACGAGATTACGCTCGTCCGGCGCTTCAAGGTGACGAACGCCTACACCACGCCTTCCCTTGAGGATGAGCGCGTGCCCACGCCCGAGGAGTTGCGCGCGATCTTGGGGGCCGCCACGGAGCGGGGGCGGGTCATCACGTCCCTCATGGCTTTTTCGGGGATCCGGCCGGAAGTCATGGGGGATCACCGGGGCAACGACGGCCTCCGCGTGAAGGACCTTCCCGACCTCAAGATCGAGGCGAAAACGGTTACCTTCGACCGGACGCCCGCGATGGTGTCAGTCCGAGCTCCCCTTAGCAAGGCCGGGCACGCCTACTTTTCGTTCCTCACGGAGGAGGGCTGCGAGTACCTACGGGCGCATTTGGAGCGAAGGATGGCCTCCGGGGAGGCTATCGGGCCGAAGTCTGCGATCGTGTCGGTCACCCGGGGTTTCGAGTGGAAAGGACACGGCGGGGAGGAGCGCCGGACACAGTTCATCGTTTCGCGCAATGTGACTCGAGAGGTACGGCTTGCCATGCGTCCTCGGTTCCAATGGCGGCCGTACGTCCTTCGTGCGTACTTCGACACGGAGCTCCTACTCGCCGAAAGTCGCGGCAAGGTCGCTCACGACTACCGGGTTTTCTGGATGGGGCACAAGGGGGGCATGGAGGCGCGGTACACGACGAACAAGGGGCGCCTCACGAAGACCCTCGTGGATGACATGCGGGAGGCCTACGCGCGCTGCGAACCCTTCCTGGCGACGGTTCCGAGCCGCCAACAGGCGGACGCCGAGACGAATGTGGCCAAGGTCATGCTCACCGGGCTCGGATACACGGAGGCGGAATTGGGAAAGGTGGACTTCGCGAGCCTCGATCCGCAAGCGTTCCAAGCGCTGGTCCGCAGGAAGATGGTGGCGGGCGCCGAGGCGCCGAAGCAACAGGTCGTAGGGCTCGCCGAGGTACCGGCCCTGCTTGAAAGGGGGTGGACGGTCGCGCTGGCTTTGAACCACAGTCAAGCGGTGCTGAACCCTCCGGGATACGCCGGGAGCTCTTCTGCTGGCGCATGACCTTGGATGGGATCGGGAACGATAGTTTCGATGTCACGGAGTTCCCGCCTTTGGCGGGCGCGGCCGATGTTGGGCGATATGAGCCTCCACGCACTACCGCCGGGGTGTGGACCCAAATGGGTTCAAATCCCGCCCTGACCACTTTCATCTCATCTAGCTAAACCCTTGGTCACCAGTACGCGTCGAGCCCTTGGGGATCCATCATCGCCCGCGCATCCCGCATCCGTCGTCGGTCGACCTCCTCCATCGCGCTCTTGCGCGCCAGGTACTTCTCGACCCCGCCTTCGGTGATGACCTTGCGGAGCCGATGGGCCTCGAAAGCGTGCTGCTCCATGTTGGCTAGGGTCTGGAAAGCGCTCAGCCGTCCGGCCCGTCCAAACCACTCGGGCCGGACCCCAGAGTCCTTGGGCAGGATCCCCCGCACACCGCGTAGCGGCGCCTTCCGGTAGCCGTACGCGTCCTTGTCGAACAAGCGAACCTGCGGCCCCTTCTTCGCCATTGCGTCGTACATTTCCGGCGGCCCCTTGAGCGCGAGGTGCTTCATCCCCAGGACGTCGAAGCCGAATCCAAACGCGAGGATGTCCTTCGCAGGGGCTAGGTTGGGGTCGCCCGATTTCCCAGCCCGCCCTGTGTTCGCGTTCAGCGCGTACATCAGGGCCTCCTCCTCGATGCCCCGTTCGCGTAGCTCCTTGAGGAAGGGCCGGATGTTGCGGGCCTCGGTTGAGGAGGGCGTGCGGCCGGCAAAGTCGAAGCAGAAGGCCTGCATCCCCAAGTCGAGGTACATCGTCGTGAGGTCGCGTGTGAGCTGCCAGGGGAGGGACGGCACCATGGCCATGAACGGCTTGCCATTCAGCTTCTCCACCTCGGCCACGAACTGGCGGACGAACTTCTGGTAGGCCGCAAGCTCGCGGCTTCCCACGCCCTTGGCCGTTTTGTGGAGGTCCTTCTCCAGCGGCACGACCACGAAATCGCTGAAGGCGTGTGCCGTGTCCGACAGGAATTCGAGCTCGTGGCGGCGCAGGCGAACCGAGTCCAATTGCATGATGAGCAGGTGGAGGTCGCCGTTTGCAGCCGCTTTCTGCTGCGCGACCCGCAGTCCGCCAAACGACGTGCGGTCCTTCTCCGCGTCCGTCATCCAATCGGAGAGCTGATTCTTCCCAACGGTGCGCCAGGCTTCGCTGAACCCGACCGCCGATGGCGGCAGGACCATTCCCTTTGGAACCTTCTGGCGCGAGATTCCCTTGGCGGGGGTCTGGACGGTCTTACCCGCGAGCGCAACCTCGGCCACCCGGTAGAGTGTTCCGTCGTCCGCACTGCGGGTTCGGACTTTCATTGACCCCCAATCCAGACTTATATGCTATAAACCGTCTGAGCGGCGGCGGGAGCCTCCCGCCATGAGCATGTCAGGCAACGCCTTAGCGGACTTCGACCTGGTCCAGCGGTACATCCTAGCTCTGCTTGCGTCGCACGACCGGGTGCGCATCCCGGGCAAGTTGTGGCTCCAGAAGGAGCTCTTCCTCATCTCCAAGCTGCGGGTGCGGCTGGCGGAGGAGGCGGAGTTCGTCCCCTACCTGCGGGGGCCCTACAGTGAGATCGCAGACGATGCGCTGGAAGACCTCAAGCGGGTCGGACTGGTAGACTTCAACAAGTACGGGGGCGACATCCGGCTAACCCCTGAGGGCGCCAAGGTCGCGGGGGAACTCCAACGGTCACTCCCACCGGAGGTGAAGACCGAAGTCGACGACACCAAGGAGTTCTTGAATTCTGTCTCGGAGGACGAGTTGCTCGTCTTCACCTACTTTTCCTACCCCGCGATGGTCACCGGCTCGGTCGTCAAGGACCGCGCGGCAAAGGTACGGGTCGCGCGCGCTGTTTCTCTCTATGAGAAGGAGAAGGTCTCGCTCGAGAAGGCCGCGGAACTCGCCGGCCTCTCGTTGGCCCAGTTCAAGAAGCGTGCAGGGGGCGTGTCGCATCCGTGAGGGAGCCGCGAAGCTCCTATTCGACACATCGGCCGTCATCGGTTTCCTGGAGGAGATCGACGGGGAGGAGCTGCTGCGGGGGCTGGTCGCGCTGGGGTTCGAGCTCGCCTTTCCGGCTACAGTCGACATGGAGCTACTTGAGCCCTCCACGCGAGCGGCCGTAGAGCGGTTCGGCTTGTTCAGCCGGGAGCCCGTTGGCGACGAGTGGGAGTTGGAGTCCCTGAAGGCACGGTACCCGCGCCTGGGTCGTGGCGAACTGGGGGTCATCGCCCTGGCCAAGCGCGCCGAGGCTGCCAAGGAACCCTACATGTGCGTCCTGGATGATGGAAGGGCGAGGAAGGTGGCCGAGGGGCTTGGGCTGCGCCTAACGGGCACCATCGGTCTCCTGATGCGGCTTGAGGACGGGGGCATCCTCACAGGCGACCGGATCCGGGCTCTGAAAGAGCAGTTGGTCGAGGGAGGATTCCGGTTCAAGGAGCCCTAGTGAGGTCGCGGGCGTCATGTTGCCGCTGGTCTCCGCCGCCGAGGATCCGACCTACCGCGCCACCGCCCCCCTCATCCGCCGCCCCTCTCACCCAAGTGATCCCTCGGCGGTCGACATTGCTATCAATAAATGCCGTACCTGTTAGGCGGGGATGCGCGTGGGGGCCGAGGAGCCGGGTTCTTGGCCGGACTTGGATTCGATAGTGGCCAAGCCGATACCACGCGGGTATGACGAGGCAACAGTGCGTCGCGGGCACCTGGTGGGCATCAGAACGCGGGCTGATTCCGGCCTACAGTTTTGGTCCCTGCTTCTCAACATCGGCATTGGAGGCCTGATAACCTCTGTTTCTGCCCTCTCGGTCTTGGCCGGGGCCTTGGGATCCGTTCCGAATGCGGCTTACGCGTCAGTTCCGATAGCGGTGTTCGTACTTCTCACATTGATTGGGTATAGCAGACGCGAACGTTTTGTCAAGCGGGTCGCCGTGTGCGACGGTAAGATCTCCATGGTCGAAGAGTTGATCCAGAAGTACCGAGAGGTTCGGCGCCTACACCGAAAGCAACTCGAGAGCGAGGTTCTAGAGCCTTTGGAGGGCGTTTTGAGCAATGACGCAAACGCGGTTAGAAGGTTCTTCACGCTACACTTCCAACAGCCGGGAACGCGTGCTCCGGATCCGCTTGAGACCTGGCCGGCAGGCAAGACGGCTGTTGACTGGGGCTACAAGATGGAGATTTGGGAGATCAGCTTCAATCTCGTCGGTCATGGGCCTCGACAATCCCTTTGGGACGACGCCGGTCTCCACTTTCCTGTTCTCAAGCGGCTCGAGGGCCTGAGGGCCGAAATGGAGCGGCTCATCCTCGAGGAGCGACAGCTGCACAAGACCATCCTGACCCTTGTGGACGCGAATGCGAAAGTCCCATCCGGGTGGGCCGAGGAAGCCGCAAAAGCCTTGTTTTCGCTGTACGCTCTAGAGAATCGATTCATCAAGGAGCCATCGCACAACTACCAGGTTCTGACGGAAGAGCGCGAACGGATGCAATCTTGGACATCGCGGCTCAACAAGGAGGAAGTCAGGACTCTCGTTCAGTCAATGCAGGCCCGCCGGGACTGGATCGCGACCGAGGCAGATCGGATCCGCGAAGCGGTTCGTCTGTATCGGTGCTACCCGGGTCTCGACGAGGATTGCACCTTCACAATTGCAGAGGACCTACGGGCGGCGGCGAATGAAATCCCCGGGCTCCCAAGCCTTGCGCATCCCGAGTGAACCCGCAACGGCCCGGCCCGGCTCGCCCCCACAATCGGGCTCCGACGGACTGTCGTTCGAAGGGCCCCCTGCTCGTCTCTTCACTCCAATGGTCCTCTCCCTGGCGGGCAAATCCCTGGAACCGCGGCACCCCTCGCGGCAAGCGCGGTTCGCAGCATCCTTCACTTTGCCTCGAGGAACGAGACCACGGAATCCAGGAGCTGGATGTGCTCGGTTCCGGTCTGGTGATCATCGAGTTGGTACCGCATTCCTGCCACTTCGTAGTGGCAGCTTCGCTTGTGTACGGCCCTGTTTCGCAATTCAAGGATACGCTTGAAATCTGCGCCGACGCTTGTCCCGTAGAGGTTTGATCCAAGGATCTGTTGAATAGCTACCGAGTCCGCTTTTGTGCCTAGGGTGTCGTTAACAGCGGCGTCGGTGGCCGCTGATCCAACCGAGGTTCGATGTCTCTCGAGGAGCTCATCGATTTCATTCTCCACCGCCATACCAATGTAGACCGCACACAGAAGGTAGTCCTCGAGCCATATGGAATCTGCTGCAAATGCCCTGTAGATCGCTGTTTGCCTAACATCTCGACCTCGCCCCAATTCTGCTTCGACATCGGGGATCTTGGCGGCTGTCAGTGGAGTCGATTTGGGCGCATGGATTACGCCGCCCGAGATGGATCCCGTTAGAATGACGCCGCCGCCTACTCGCCTGAAGTTTGGAAAGTATCCCGTGAACGATACCTCCAGCAGGTCGCTTTCGGCGAGCCTGGGAAGGTAATGAAGGTCTGCCGTGGTCTTTAGCACAAGAAGCATCTTGTTTATCGAAGGGAGGAATACCTCCCGGAGCATCTGGTCGCGGCCGGCGTCCGTGGGAGGGTAAACCGAGTCATCTATGGTCGTTTCGAATTCAACAAGGGTGTAACGAACTCGGCCGTAACGATCTCGCAAGATCCGGAGGCCGGGTTGGCAGAGCCATTGATATCGGCCATCCGGTGGGTTGGGCATTCGCTCGCGCAAGGACAGAGCAATCTTCCCCCCGCCCGAAAGCTCGATTTCGTACTTGTGATCGGCCAATAACACGAAGAACGGCAGCGGCGTGGATGCTGAGATCCTTTGTTGAGACAAGGCCCGTGTACCCCCTCCACCGCAAGTAGAGGGGCGAGCGAACTCAAGAAACCTGCGGCTCCCCAGCGGATCTCCCATCATAGTGATAGGACGGAGATCCGCCTGTCCGTTTTCAATCACTCAGCCGGACCAGAACCCAGGATAGCTTTAGCGTGCGAAGGGCGCCCGCCCCCGTCGCCCCGGGGCGGGCACAGGGGGACAACAGCCCGCTTTCCAATCATCGTGAGAGAGCCCGAGGATGCGCAGGAATTGGCCGTGATGTGGGTCAGCCAGGCTCCCTTGTATCGGGCTGCCGCAATCCTGAAAGCGCCCACGTGCGGGGCGCTTCAATCTCCGGGGCCGGTTCCGGTCGTCATACTCGAACCCACGTATCGTCGGAGAGCAACCGCGACCATGAGCCCTAGCTCGGCGTCCGCCCGTGCAAGGTCGAGGGTCGCAGGCTTTGCATGTGCGCCGGCGGCCATGAGGCGGCGGGTTGCCGCCTGAAAAACGAGCATCGACTTGGCCATTTCCTCAAAGGACTCGGCCCACTCCTTCATCTTCTCCGGTGCAGGACCACCGCGCGTGTCGGAGTGTACCGGATTCACGTGTTCTTCGGCAATCGGCTTCAAAGCCTCTACTACCTGGCGAGATGCGGTCAGTGAGGCCGCCCAATTCCCAAGAGCAAACTGCCTTTCGGCCTCCGAAAGGTCCTTGTCTATGTTGTCAATGGCTGGAACGCCAGGGAGCATCGGCACCTCGACCATCCGTGCGGAGTTCCAGCCAAGGGCCGGGAGCATCTCTTCCACCCACTTGCTCTTCTCCACCTCAATGAGTTCGCTCCTGCCTTGCTGGACACGGGTTCTCTTGAAGTCAATTGAAACGACTTGATCCAGTTCAATGGCTTCGTGGGAGGAATCGACGAGGGGCTCGCCCCGCTCCCTTGGCGCTGCTGGCGCAAGTGCAGAAACCTTTGCAATCCCGTAGCCAAGTATCCGCACCTCCAAGAGAAAGCGGCATTTGCCTCCCGCCCGAGCTTCCTCCAGAATGGCAAGTTGATCAGGTCTGAGCGGAAACAGCAGGTCAAACGATACCGGATCTCCCAGAATCGGGATTGTGCCATACCCCCCGTGCCATGGGTGTCTTGCGCTAGTTCCAATGTAGTAGTGGTCGTACTGGTACGTGGAGTCAGCTTTTGGCTGCGCCCAATAGAGAGTCCCCTCAACGGCGAGTGGGTGAATGGCCGTTAGCGAATCGGGGATGTGCTCCGAATCCCCGGATCCTGAAACTGAGAGGACTACTTTGAACGTCACTTCAATCGATGGACCAACGGATTTGGTGAATGCCCCAATAGATTCTAGTTCTGATCTCGCGTAGTATCTCTTCATCTCCTTGCACCTGAACGTTTAGATAGACGGCCCATCTGTTCGCCAAGTAGGAGGAAAGGAACCGCTGGTATTTGGCATCACGGATGGGCCACTCGCGCCAACCTTCGACCGCCTAGGCTCAACCGCGTCCTGCTTGGGCGACCCGCCTTTGGGGTGCTGATGTCTTTGGGGTAACCGCCGTTGTGGGGCAAGGGCAAATGAGTTGTGCCCAGCAGCACACGCTCGGTTTTGACGGCATGGGATCGCTGGCCGCTGCGCATTGCCGACTGGCCGGAACTTCGCGGCCGTCTTCGCGGATGAACGAAGGAGAGGGGGCCCTCGGGAGACCCCCCGGAAGACGGGATTCGCCGCGCCCGGGTGCTACACTAACCCAGATTACTTCTCTCAGGCGCCCGAACGCGCGAGCAACGATCGGGGGTCCATCGAACTCCAGGCCAATGGCCTTGATTTGGTGTTCCAAGGAACGGTGGCGGCTTTGTGTCCCCCGGAGAATCCGAACACGACGAGCGCGCACGTCCGCAGTTCGAGGGGCCGGAACCGTGAAATCCCGGGCCCTGTCTGACGTGTCAGGCCTGGTGCTGGTCGACTTGGCGCGAAACCCTCGATTCAGCGGCGATGAATAGCCTCATACCCTGTTCTGGCTCCGTGAGAACCGTATGAAAACCGTGTCGCGGCCCTGTTGGGAAGCGCCGCAACCTTGTGGAAACCGTGTCGCGCCCGAGTAGGCTTTCCGTCTTGGTCGCCTGACCCGTCGCTCGGGCCCTGGTTCGGGGGAACGCCCACATCAGGGGAATGTCGTCGAACGGCATCGCGTTGTAACGTGGCCGGATTGGGCCACTTGGTCAGCCCCCGACGGGCCCGCGGGGGGTTCCCCCGCCAGAATGCGACGGAAAATGCCCGGATCCCGAGGGGCAGAGGGTGGCACCGCGACTTAACGAATAGAGTCTTGCCTTTGATATCGGTGGGCGTGAAGGCCAGAAGGCGGATTGCGCGCTTGGAAAGTCCACAAGGGCCTGGTGGAGTCCCGAGAATGGGCTTCCTCAGCCTTTGAGAGGGGCGCTGAGGCGCCCTCCCACAGGCCGGCGTTACGAGGGCGGCGCACCAAGGGCCTCGCTCCCGGGTCGCATTTTGGCGCATGGGGGCGCATTTCAGCGCATTTTGGAGCACAACGGCGCATGTTCGTCGCATGGGGGGGCTCAGCGGCGCATGTGAGTCGCAGTTGGCCTTTGCAAAGGGCGCACTTTCGGAATAGTTCGGAGAGCTTCCCCGCTTTGAGCACGGCGTAGCCCGGTCGGATCACGCTTGACCCCCCCCACCCCCTCCGGGGGTCCCCCCGGGGTAAGAGGGGGGGGCGAGGGGGGGTTTCCCGGGGGTAGTGAGGGGGTTCCGCCCCGGGAGCGCCTTGGGTTAGGGGCTAAGGGAAGCCCTACCCAACCCCCCGAGAGGTTCCCTTGCAGGACCTGATCGACGGCCGAGCACCCCAAGAGGGAAGGGGGGGTCCCGCGCAAGCCACCACTCCGCATCCTCAGGGTCGTTCTGGGGGACCGGTTCGAGCACTCGCCTTCAGGCTTTTCGATCCAATGACGACCAAGCCCGCCCGCATAGCTTACCAAGAGCCCCCTTCGTGCCAAGCGGGGGTTCCTCCACGATCGTGCGGGGCGGCGAGAGTCCCTGTGTCGGTAGGAAGGATCGCTGACGTCAATTGACGATCATTCGTGAGTCGGCCGCTGCCGATCGTTTCAACTAAACAGCCATCTCCACATTCTTCACAAAACAGCGGGTCGTCAGGCATCGCTCTCCCTACACCTGGGCTGATGAAAAACTCTGCGGGAAGCCGAATAGATGAATAATGAAGGGCATCTGGGGCAGGGTTGGGAGTTTATGTGCGTGGGGAACATTTCCTAACCGCTTGACACCGCAGGTGAAGATATGCCACCGAGAGCCAAATCGCGGGGTCCCCGCGAGATCTTCTTCGTAGGGGCACACGACGTCTCCCAGAAGGCTTGGAGCCGCCTGCGCGATGCGGATTACCGCCGAATGAAGTACGAATCGACTTATCGGGCCGATCTGAAGAAGTACGGCGGAGAGCTCACGCCTGCGAAGGCGAACAAGATTCTAGAAGAGAAGGAAACCCCGGGGCGCAAGGTTGCCCCGGCGGAGCCGGTCGAGGACTACGCAAACCTTAGCTCGGTAGCCCAACGCCTCTATGGAGAATCGTTGCCGACGATCCGTCTATGGTTTCACTACGCGGGCGCGAGTGGAAACGAATACATCATCGGGGCAATCCCGGACGGAGTTGCCGAGTCCTACTGCTACGAGTTCAAGTCTACCTCTGGCAATGACGACCGCCTGCGGGAGAACCGTAAGATGGCTGTGCGCCAGGCGATCCTATATGCCGACGCTTTTCAAAGGCCGGCGATCAAGGTGCAGCTTGTGCGCTTCCAGCTCCCCGGTCCCTTCCCCTTCAAGGTTCGGGATCTTCCGCCGCCGGAGATCCTGGCGCCCATAGAACGGCGCGTCACGAAGGATGACGTCTCCGGAATCCTCAAGGGGATGGACTATGCGCTCTCCGGCCGCCCTGCGAAGCGAGACACATAGCGAGGTCGATGAATCCCCGCCCACCGAAGGGGCAGGACGTCAGCCCCGTCTCTCAGTTCACGAGCGGGCGTCAAGAGGGACCGAGATGGCACTCGTTCAGATGAAGGGGGGAACTACCGCCAGAAATCGAGACCTCGGAGGGCGCTTCAGCCCCAGGTGGAAACCGACCGTGTCGTCTATTGCGAACGATTATCAATCGAGGGTGGTCATGAAATCGGAGGATGGCGGTAAGCGGAACGCCAACGGAAACGTTCGTCGGTTCCCTCGACCGTGGGCTCTCCTTTGTCAAATCGGTCGTCCTTTTCCTAGGAGTGCCGTTCGGCGCCTTGATCGTTCTACGCGTTGACCCAATCGTTAGCGCGGTAGCGTCCTTCGTCTGCTTCTCCCTGTGGGTCCTTGGATGGTACGTGTGGTACAACTTCCGGAGAAAACGTTCGGCTACAACGGCACCGCGGTCCGCCACCATCCCTCCAAGCTTGCATCGCGGAGTTGTCTTGGCCCACCCGGACGGCCGAACAGTAACGATTCCGGCGCACAGCGTTTCTGGAGCTACGCCGCTTAGGATTCATGCCCAATTCACGACCGAAGGTATGATCACGGTTGACATGACCCCTGACTACTCCAACGGCCTTGCGAAGGAAGCCAGTGGCTTGTCGCTCTCTCAGGTGCGCAGTGATCAAGTCACTCAACTCCTAAGCTCGCTGCTATCTCTTGCCCTCCAGGGACCGGACGAGACAACGGACGGGATCCTCCAAAGTCTGAAATCGAGGGCGCTCTCCCTCACGGGAAGCCAGGCCCGGGGTATTGAGTCGTTTTGGGCAAACTGGAATCTCTCCATCGGCGATCTTGAAACGCATTATTCCAGGCACGACAGGGCGGAGCTCGCATATCGACAAGCCGTCTCGCAGGCTAAGGTTGCGAAGATAGAGGATCTGATCGGCATCGCAGAGGGCGGCGTCGGCACCGCCTTGGGGATGCAGGGAAGGAGCAAAGAGGCTCTAGCAGTGTTCGAAGACGTTGCCAAAAATCACCCAACTTGGCCGGATGCGTGGTACAACAAAGGCGTGGCGCTATCATCACTGGGCAAGAAGGCTGAGGCCCTTGATTGCTTTGTCAAAAGCACCGATATGGACCCTTCAAAGCAGGAAGCCTGGTATAATCGGGGCAATTGCCTTTTCGCACTGAGACGGCACAACGAGGCGGCGGTCGCCTACCGCCGGGTCTTGGATCTCAGACCTAATAGAGCCGAGGCATGGAACAACCTCGGTGCCGCGCTTTTACGAGTCGACAAAGTGGCTGAAGCGCGGGAGGCTTTGTTGAAGGCCGCCGAGCTCAAGCTCGACTACCCCGAAGCCTGGGCAAACCTGGCGGTCGCCCATGAACGCGCTGGCGAGCATGCACCCGCGCTGGCGGCAATTGAAAAGGCTATCGCCTTGGGGCAAGACACGAAGACCCAATGGCTTCGGAGGGGGCAGATCTTGGCCATCATGGCCCGAGAGGATGAAGCCCTGGCGAGCTTTGACAAGGCGCTTGAACTCGGAGACGATTTGTTCGGCGCCTGGCTGGGCAAGGCCAACGTGCTCTTCGCCCTGGATCGGTTCGGCGAATCGGTCGACGCCTACCGCCGCGCGACGAAGCTAGATCCGACCTCCTATGAAGCCCACTACAACCTGGGAACCGCGCTTGGGCGCCAGGGCGAATTCGAGAACGCGGTGACGGCATTTGATAGGGCCCTCGAATTGAACAAGGACAGCGCCGATTGTTGGGAGAACCGTGGAAACGCGCTCCTCGCCCTTGGAAAGTACGACCAGGCGCTAGAGTCGTATAAGAACGCCGAGCGGTTGGAGCCCCGCCGTGTCTCCGTTCACGTTCACCTCGGCGCTGCCTTGTTGTATGGGGGCAAGAAGGATGCAGCCCTGCTTGAATTCGAAGCCGCAACCGGGCTCGACCCGGCAAATGCCATGGCTTGGTACAACATCGGAACCGTACACGCAACCAGCGGTCGTCCGGAAGAAGCCATCCAAGCGCTGTCGGAGGCTTGGAAAGGTCGAAGTGGTTTGACCGAGAACGGAATTGGGATTCTGTTGCTCGCCCTTCAGACGGGTCTCTCCCAAAGGATTCGATCCGCAAAAGCGGGCAGGAACCCAAACGATGCTGCCATTGTCGGATTGTTGAAAACAATGATCAGGAGTGCCGATGCACCGGATCTGGGAGAACTCGTAACGGCCTTCTTTGATGAAATGGATCGGATTTGGACGGCTGAAGCAGATTTGGTTGGTGCTTTCCGAGCAGAGATCGAGGCAAAGGAAGCCGACAACCGGCGAGCAGCGTCGGGGTGATCACCGATGCCACCTCATTTGCCGGGAGTAGCGGACGATCGGCGCGGATTGCCGAGGTACTGGGGGCCGATTCACGCGAGCGCCGATTTCGATGAATTCGCCGGGACTGTTTTTCAGCTGCGGGACAAACTGCCGCCCCGGCGAGGCTCGGCTAGATCAAGGTCGTTCGGATTGGCACTTGATTCGATCCTCGGTGCTGCGATAGTTCAGGCGCATCAGTCGCTCTATCTTTTTCCCTCGATCCTCGACAAGACCCTTGCAACCCCGCAGTTTTACGTGTGGGACCTATCCGATGAGTCCACCTACGAGCTCGTGGTTTCGGGGTTCCTTGCGCGGCTCGGGGCATTGCCACAGGCCTTGCATCACTTGCGGAAATCGATAGAGTTGACGTTGCTAAGCGGTTTTTGCAACGTAGTGACCACCAATGTGGCGGGCAATGTCGAGAGACCGTTTCTCTCAATTTACGAGTCTGGCCTATGGGAATACTACGCGTCCAACGCTGGGTCGGTGGGATCGAGCAATGTAAAGCAGCGGGCCAAGAAGGCCGAAGTCCCTGTGAGACGGTCGTGGAGGCGCTTCGGGGAATTCTATGCAGCAATCTTCTCCAGCCCTTTGTGCCAAACTCACTGGTTGTCTCTTCAGACGAAGCACCGGCGAAAGGGCATGGCTGTTCCCGTTGGCGTCGAATTCCCTGAGGCGGACCCGTCCCCGCGTCCGTGCAAGGTCAATGATTGTGGCCGGCCGGGGACGATCGGGGTGTTCGAAAAGCTCCCTACTTTCGAGTTGATGATCGAGGTGTTGTCGGCCGCCCTTTGGTCCCGGGCCGATTCGGGGCGGCAGGCGGCGCGCGCAAGTGATATTTATGGGATGTCGTCAAGGGCGGTCCACGCAACCCGAGGCGTTCACGTCCACGGGCCCGGATGGGATCCAAAGGGGACGAAGGCGTTTGTTCGAGTACTCAGGCAAGGCCTTCAGTGGTCAATGGAGGCACAATCGATCCTGTGGCGGCGAAACAACCTTGAGATCCCTGCCCTTGGTGTGTATCTCAAGTCCATAGGGTATGACCTCAGTGCAGTTTCTCCTGGTCGAGTCGAAACGGCAGTCGGAAGGCTCCTGAAGGCCTCCGTGCCGGAGCCAACGAAGTAAGCGCTTGTCGGAGCCTTCCCCCGTGGTCGGGTCATGGCCACAACCCGAGAGGGCTTCCGGCACGGTGCGCGTGGCGATTCGAGGAGACCGGCAGCGGCGTCCGGCAAAGGACCCGCCTAGTTGGAGGCCAGAGACAAGTCACGGCTCTCGATTTCGGTTGGAAGCGCATCTGATGTCTTCGAGAAAGCGGGAGCGCTTTGGCTTGATCACGGGCCGAATCCTTTGAGATGGCACGGATGAAGGACGCAGCCGAGGCCAAGCTCACGATTCTGGCGATTCTGGAGGAGGCTGCTGGCGACGCGACCTTGGTGGCCCAGCTAGAGGAGGCCAGAGATAGGCGCGCGCGTGTCATACGCCTGGGAGCAGGCCGAACCAGCCCTCGCCGCCTTTTCGCGAGAAGTTCGCGCCAACAGGGATGTTCGAGGCACGTGTCGGGGCTGCCCACACCTCTTGCAGAGAGATGGTTGGTAGCGGCCAAGAATAGCCAGCCATTGGCGCAGCATTTCCACTCGAAGGTGTGCCCCTACGTTTATCCCATGAAGAACCGCATAGGCCAAGAATGCCGGAAGGGATTCTATTGAGTGAATATGCAACATCGTACATCGGATGGGCCGTTCCCTGTGGGTTTCAAACCCCGTGGGGATCAACGGAGAGCAACGTCCAGTTTTCGGGCCGCGCGGTCAACAGCTTGGTGTTGAATGAGGAGCCGCTCCTTGAACGTGTGTGGAGCACCGAGCGCGGCCCTCTACGGCGCATCCAACTTTACTTGTTCGAGTCTTCCGACGGGTGGCGTGTGTACTCTGTCCTTGAGATCCTCCGACCACAATTCATCACCGCGCGCGCGCTGGCAGGACCCTTGTCCCTCGCTGACCTTGAAATGGAATTCCCGCGGGTTGCGGAGGTTCGAGACATGCAAGGCACTCCCCATCTCATCGGAGACGGCGACCTGAAAGAATGCCGGCCGAACTCAATTTGGGGCCTACACCCCAGTTGGCGACGGGCCTCCGCCGTGTCGGCCTGCGAATAGTCCTGGACAGGCGCACCGTCACGGCCGGCAGACGCTCGCTGACGTGATTGACCGGGTCCTCTCCAACTCCCGGGAAGGCCAAGAAGGGGGGATAGTCCGGGGTTCGTAGCGACTTCCGCGCTCAGAGTCGTGGAAGGAAACCCCAAAAGTGGAAGGGAGTGGAAGGAGCCTCTTCTTCCTTCCACGCTTGAGCCAGACCTGGTGAAGGGAGAGCCGTGTGGAAGGAGTGGAAGGAGAGAGAGGGTAAGGTGGGCCCGCGGCCCTCGCCCCGGGGAAACCGGCCTCACGGCCGGGAATGGGGAACGGGCAGCGTAATTGCGCACTTCTTTTGAGCGACAACCTTGTCACTCACAAAAGCCCGTGGTTTCGGAACCCTCGAGGAGCCAATCCCCGGATGCCGCGCTTAGGCTCATGGGATATGCTTGCGACGTAGGACGATCCACCCCGCAGCAAGGCCCCCTCCAAACCCAGCGGCCGCAGCGATCAAGACGATGGGAAAGCCGACCGATCCCGTCGCAACCGTGTTTTCCCCGGCGAGTTCATTCTGTGTCTGGGTGAGGGTGTCGTTTGTCAGATCCCACTCCTCACGAGTTGAATTGAGGTCCTGCTTGGTCGCCGTGAGTTCCGCCGACAAGGCGAGTGACTGAGCCTGATCCGCGGCAAGAGCGGCCTCAGCCTGGAGCAGCGTCGCGTTCGTATCATTCCACCCCGCGCTTGTGGAGTTGAGTTCAGCTCGAGTCGCCGTGATTTCCGCCGACAGTGAGAGCGACCGGGCCTGTTCGGCCTCAAGGGCGGCCTCAGCCTGCGTCCGAGCGGCGATCAGGGCTTCCACGTCTACGGTTTCAATTCGGATATTGGCGGACTTAGCGAACGGCGCCTCCCCAAGGGGGAACTCCGCGAGGGGGAAACTGATAGGGTACCCGAAGGCTTCCAAGAGGTCCGTTACACCCAGAATGCTGAACCGAACCAGGAACTCCGAAGAGGCATAATAGGCAAAGCTTGCGCTGATGGTGCTTACTGATGACTCATCAGGCGCTGTGAAGGTCACGTTCTGGCCGCCCCATCGCAACCAGGTCAGTTCGGTCCGGTTCAGCGTACCAGAGTTCGTGGAGAGCGTACCGTTGACCTGACCCTTGAGTGCTACGTCCACGTAGACCGTCACACCGGACTGCGCGAATACCTCGACGGACTGCACCACCTCTGTTCCAATCGGCGTGTCAGTGATGTTGATGGTAACGTTCCAGGGATCCGAAATGCCGACGAAAGAAGCCGAGTCGTTCACCGCATCCGTGATATCTGCGTGGAGGAACAGGTTCGAGGCCTCGAGGAGCCGCAGTATGTTGACATGGAGTGCCATCTGCCGGGGTGCTGGAGAGAAGTCAATGGTGGTCTCGCTCCCCGGCTTCACGAGGAGCGCTTCGGGGTCGTATCCCACACCCATGCTGACCGAGGCGCTCACCCCGTAGAACTCGTCGGTCGTGTACGTCGTTGTCACCTCGGCCGCCATTGCTCCCGGAGCCGGGAGACTGAGCACCAAGATGCAGGCAACGCCGACGGTCATCGCCGCGCGGGCAATGGGTCCGCGCGGCCCGTCGGGGCCGTGGCGTCGATCGTTGGTCCACACCTCTGTCTGCCGTTGGGGGGAAGCTCTGAACACTCTGGTCACCATTAGGTGCGGACGCAGCCAAGGGATATGAACATTCCTTACTTCCGTGATCCCTTGCTCCCGTACAAATCGGACTCCCCGATTCCTTGGCCTATGCCAGCCAACCACATCGCGGAGGCCCGCTTGACCTCGAAAGCGCAACTCACGCTCCCCAAGAAGGTGAAGGACATACTGGGGCTCCATGAGGGCGACTACATCCTGTTCCTTGAGGAAAACCGCCGTATCTACATCGAGCCAGGGAAGCTCACGGTGCGGACGCGTCGGTAGCGGCGGGGCCCCACGGGCATCTCGCCCGCGATTGGGAGCACCGGCCGGTCCTCAGGATCAGACGTGTCTCATTTGGAGAGGAGCTACGGCCCTCAAACCGGGGCTCCCGTAGTCGCGGGCAACCGCAACGACTTCCTGCAGGTGGGCCGCACCTATGTCGCTTAGAAGCGCTGCCGCCGCCTCATACGCGGCCACGACGCCGTGCCCGAGTGTCTTGGAGCGTTGGCGAGCCTCCTCCTCGGAGACACCAAGCGTCGAGAAACCCGAGGCGAAACTCTCCCACTCCTCGATAGGTGGAAAGGAGGTCGTCAGTGCCCCTGCACCCACGAGGAGGGTCAGGTGCGTCGGGGCGGTCGCCTGGGTGGCGCGCCACATGTTCCCTCGACGCAAGCTCGCCGCCAGGGCCCGGTGGAATTCTGCGGGGAGGACTTGGAGCTGTGGGTAATGGTGATCTCGTGAGCGGGCGACGATCGGGGGCAGGGTCTGGATCATCCGGGACCAGAAGAACACAGTCGTCCCGTCCAGGAGCCGTTTCAGCGCGGTCTCTTCCGCGGCGGGCATGCCGAGAGACTCGATCGCGCGCCATACCGCGTCGCAGGCCGCGTCGAAGCGCACGGCGAGCGCCAAGGAATCGGGCATTTGGGCCCTCCCTTTGTGGAGGGGCCGCCGGACCGATACAACCGTCCGTCCGAAGAACCCGTCCACACGAAGCCCCCCGAGCCCCTCCATGCGGCCAAGGAGGTGCTTCGCGCTCTCGTCGGTAGGCGGCAAGGGCGCGGGATTCGCTGGCCCTTCCACACCCTCGGTCAATCGCGCTTGCTCGGCGTCTAGGGCCATTTTGCGCTCGAGCTCGGCGAGCGCGGACTTGACGCCGGGGATGGAGTGCAGCCCGTCGAGGAGCTTCGGCAAGAGGAGCGGAGCAAACCGGTCGAAGGAGTAGACGCGGCCGCCCGCCGACCGACCCCTCCCGCCGCGCGACGTCGGGGGCGCACGGGGGATGAAATGACCTGTGTACGGCGCTCTCAGCCACAGCGCCCCCTGGATGTCCGGCATGAAGATCGGGCCCTCCTCGAAGCGAACGTGCGGGACTTCGCGAAGCGTGTACCTCCCGGGGGCGTCGCGTTCAAGCAGCCTGTCTCGGGTGGCCTGCCGCAGTGAGACTCGCATTGGCCGCTCGTTCTTCCCACTCCCCCCTAGGAAGCGGTGCACATGGGCCCATTCGCTTTGCAGGTCCTTCTGCCGAACTTGGTTGAAGCCGCACCATTTGGCTCGCCAAAGGTAATCGTCAAGTAGCGCGTCGGCTATGTCGCGGCTGACGTAGGCGCCCACCCGTTTTTCTCTACGGGGAGCCGCCGGTTTCCGCCTTTGGCGGGACCTCGAAGCCGCTTGTGCCATCTTCCGGCACTTCCTTGGGTCTCGATTGATAAGGCCTTCGTTACGCTGCGTGGGCCGAGGCCTGGTAAGTGGCGGTGCGGAAGGGCGAGCGGCTTTCTCAGGGCCCCTCCGCGGGGGGCGCCGACGATAGTCCTAGGCGGAACCTCCCCCCTCGGCCCGCTCTGATCCCATCCCGGGGATCCGGTCGCCGAAGAGCCGCTCCAGGGGCCTTGGTCGACCTGCAGCCCCTGAAATGCGCGGTGGCTCGCATGCCTCAGGGGAGCCCGCTTCGAACGGTGGTTCTTGAGGAGCCGGACTCGCTTCCGAGGGGGGAGTACGCGGCAAAGGCCGTCGTGTGGTTCAGGCTGCTGAGGATTCTGCAGGAGTAGGAGCCGGCGTCACAGGGTCACCATTGGAAAGATCCTGACCTTGCGGGAGGAAGAGCACCGCGTGGCGGACTCGTCCTTTTGCTTGACCGTGAGCGCCAACGAGGAGTAGGACATGCCCGACATCATCGCCCGCGTGGCGCTCTACGCGAGAGTCTCGACGAGGATGCAGGACGCCGAGCCTCAGTTGGTGCGCCTGCGCGAGTGGGCGGCACGCCAGGGTTTCGAGGTCTACATGGAGCGCACGGACCTCGCCTCCGGCCGCCTCGTCCGCAGGTCGGGCGCTGACGAGATCCTGCGTGAAGCGCGCGGGCATCATGTTCACGTCGTTGCGGTCGCGAAGGTTGACAGGTGGGCGAGGTCGTTGCAGCACCTCGCAGCGAGCGTCGAGGAGTTGCACTCGCTTGGAGTCGACTTCTACGCTGTCGACCAGGGTCTCGCTGTGCGGCAGCGGGACCCGACCGCCATGTTGATCCTGTCAATCCTTGGAGCCTGCGCGCAATGGGAAGCGTCGATCATCAGCGAGCGGACGAAGGACGGCCTACGGGACAAGATCGGAAAGGGCAGGCATCGCAATGGGTGTGGTGTCGAGTTCAAATGTCCTACGGGAAAGCACCCGAAAAAGGGTATCGCGAAAGCGCCTCGTGAGAGGGCCTCCGCGTGAAGGGGTTCGGAAACGGTCGTTTTCCATGGCTCGGCGAGGCTCGTAAGCCCTCTTTGGGGGCTCTTTTAAGGCTAAGAACGGAATCCGTGGAGCGCTTGAGGCTGTTGCTCTCGGGCGTCCCCCTTGCCCGCGGCGGACGCCGCGAGCTTCCCGGGGGCCGCGAGGCCCTCGGCCACCGTCAAAATGCGCGCGTCACGGCGGCGGGGCCGGGCCACGTGGGCCTTTTGGTCCCTTCGCCTCGCCCGTGGGGCCCGTCGGCGGTGACTGTTCACCCACCGATTCGTCCCGCCCGGCGTCGCGCCGCGCGACCCCCCGGCCGCGCATGGCCAAAGCGCCTGCCGCCGCGCCCGCGAGGAGGCCGATCAGCAGCAAGGGCAGCTCGAGCCCGCCCGAAGGCCCGACCACGGGCGGCACCTGCGGCCGGATGTATGTCACAGCGACGGTCAAGTTCGCGGCGTTCCCAAGCCCGTCTTCGGCCTCGACCGCAATCTGGTTTTCACCTTCAGCCAGCTCAACGAATATGTGGAATTCGCCGGTTGCGGTAACGGCAACTGCAAGCCCGCCGACGTGAACAAGGGCTCCGGGCTCGGCCTGCCCGGTCACCTCGACGGCGGGCTCGAAGACGCGCGCATCCTGTGTGGGTGTGTAGATAGTGATCTCAGGGGGCGCGCTGTCCTTGAAGATATAAAGGTCGACGGACGGCCCCGAATTGCCGGCCGTGTCGTTGAACGAGATCGATAGCTTGTTGGAACCGGAGGCCAGTTCAACGGGGTAGAGCGTCTCGCCTTCCGGCAGGTCAAGGGAGGTGTCTGCAAATAGAATTCGCGCAGCCTCCGAAAGCACGATGCGCAGCACCACCTGGCTCCCGCGCGTCGAGGCGCGCCCGCCAAGATCGATGATCGGGGCTCCCGATTCGACCCACTCGAAGGTGGCGGAGGGCCGCGTGGAGTCGCGCACTACGGCAAATGAGACGGACGCTGTATTGCCCACCCGGTCGACCGCCGCCACGAGCACCGCGGTCTCCCCCTCTGGGATTTCCAGGGAGACGGTAACTTGCCCGTCCCCCAAAACAGCGACGGGCACGCCATTCACCGAAACCTCGTCTAGGCCCGAGCCGGAGTCCGCTACGGTGCCGACGATCCCGACGAGCGTCGAAACGACGAGGTATCGCCCCGGTCCCAGCGACACGGCGCCGTCGACTGCCGCGACCAAGGACGGTGGCTCATCGTCGACGAACGCGATCCCATACCAGTGGGCCGCGTTCCCGGCCTCGTCGGTACACACGATGTCAAGGTCGTTGCGCCCGGGGTCTAGCGCCACATCTGCGCCAAACGCTGGCCCCACGCGGGTGACCGCGGCGCCCCCTACCTTGACCGTAGCGTTGGGCTCGCACATTCCGGACACATGGACGGTGGAGTTTCCTGTCCATAACGCGGCCGTGGGCTGGCCATCTAGCAGAGCAATCACGGGCGGCGCCACAGTGTCGACGACGATCAGGGCCTCCCCCTCTACAGCGTTTCCGGCGCGGTCGACGATGTGGATAGAGAAAATGTTGCGGCCTTCGTCGAGCGGAACCAACACAGAAAACGTCCCGGTTGAACCGAGCACCACCGTGTGGTTCCACCCGTAGGCGCGTCGGATCGTGAGCGTCGCGAAGGGTTCGGTGGAACCGTTGACCGGCCACGGGCTGCTCGTTGCAAACGGCGGAAACGCGCCCAAGGCGAGCCCTGGGAAGGTGGTGTCGATCCGGATCGAGGCATGCGCCAGGTACGCCGTGTTGCCGGCGCGGTCGATGGCACGGAAGTAAACCGTGTATGCGCGATCAGCAAGCGGTCCGAGCGTAACGTTCCAATTGAATGTGTCGTTCCCGTCGAGCGGGAACGATTGAAAGGACGCATTGTCAAGGGAGTACTCGAAGGACGCAAGCCCCGCTCCGCCCTCATCTATGTTGCCATAGACGGTGAATGACGACTGATTGAAGATGCTCCCTGGCGCGGGGCTAGACACACTCAGTTGGGGGAGGCTCCCATCCGTGCAGACGACGTCCACAGGGGCCATCCCATCGGCGAAATAGAACTGCAGGGGCGTGCAGTCAAACGACATCGAGGCTTCCAAGACGAAGGGACGCAGGTTCCGGTTGTCAACCCGGGGGCTGCCGGAATAAACCCCCCATTGGACGGCCATCGAGGGGGTCCAGGTCGCCGGATCCAACACGAGGTTGGACGCACCGCTGGCGTTGCGGAGAGTAAGGACGTCGCCTAGAAACGGGACGGCGCCGGCCCATGCGATTGATCGTACGTCGAGGAACCCGAAGTGCTCGATGCTCCCGTTCGAGCCGGGGGTGTTCGTGTCGAAGGCGAGGTCGATGGTGGAGTAGATGCGAATGTGCCCCTCCGACGATGCGCTGTACGTAGTCCCTGCGGGGCCAATCGTGGAATTCGTGAGGACGACGGTCCCATCGTTGGCGAGGACGCCCGTTGTGACGTTTGCGGCCACGAGTCGATCCACATAGATCACGGTGGTAAGGGCGGCGTTGCCGTAGAGGCGCACACCCCGAACGGCGTTGACCACAGTGTTGTTCGTGGCGGTGAGATTCCCGTCGAACCGCTGGCTCCCGAAGGTGTCGCCGGCCTCCAGGAGGCTACCCCACCCCGTGTTGTTCACGAAGTTGTTTCGGACGAGGTACGACGCCTGGGGGTCGGCGCGCGAGACGGTGATCGCCACGTATTCGTCGTGAAACGTGTTGTCGTGGACGTCGAACGCATTTGGGAAACCGATGGCGTCCCCGACAATAATCAGGGCATAGAGGCTGGAGTACCCGACGTCGAACGAGTTGCGCGCGATGGCGACCGTCCGGTTGGCGAAGGACGGGTTGACCTCGATGGAAACGGTCACCCGTTTCTTGAGGATGTTGTCCGTGAAGTTTATGGGGGAGGCGATGTGCACGATAGACGCGCCGCTCGTGGCGTTCCATGTGACGTTGTCGAAGGCGACCCCAGTCGACCCGACCCAAGTCCCCCCGACCGTACTGTTGATCACCTGGGTCGCATTCAGGATGCGTACGCGGGTAAGCGTGGCCGTGCCATTTAGGCCGAAGAACCATCGGGGCCCGTCGAAAGTCGAGTCGGTGGCATCGAGGACCCCATCGTTCACGAAGGAGCGGAACGCAGGGAGAAGCAGCGTGACGTTGTCCAGGGTGAGGATGCCGGTGGGCGTGATCGTGACGTTCCCGTCGGTGGAGTTTGTGCCGTTCGAGCCGCTTACATTGATGATCTCGTTCGAGTACGTAGCGGGCCCCGAGATGACCCAGTCACCCGTGATGTTCACGTCTGCTGCGGCCGGGGCCGCCGAGAGCATTACCGCGACGGCAGCCAAGGCAAGGACCGCCCCGGCCAAGGCCGACCTGCGCAACTGCTGCGAAAGCGGCCGGGGACGGGGCTCGGTCAGGCCAGGAACTTGAAAGACCCCCCCCGCAGCGACTGGGTCACCTTATTAGAGGGATCGGGTCGGACTCACCGCGAGGTGAACAATGATTGGGCGGGGGGCTTGCTCGTCCTTCGGCGGGGCGGCCATTCTAACGACGGGCGGAGGCAGTGCCGGAACCGCTCCAGCGAGGGATGGTGCCGTGTGGCATCGCGCCCCCTCTCCCGCGGGGCTTCGCGTTCGAGGGCGTTCCTCGGCTTGCGACGGGACGGCGGCTCCCTTAAACCGCCCGGCGAGCCCCTGGCGGGGGGGTAGGATTGGGACAACCGTTACGGGGTCGCCCCTTCCTGCTTGAGGATGCGCCCCACCACGCTCTTCGAGATATCGAGCTCTTCTGCGATCGTCCGCACCGTCCACCGGGCCGGATGCGCCCTTCTGAGCTTCTCGGCACGCGCGCCGAGGAATACGGTCGTTTTCGAAGCCCCCTCATGACGGGGCCGCGCGGTCAAGCAGGACGAACCGCAGCACGGCTACGCGAGGTTCGGCCTCAGGGCTCCTCACCACCGAGGAGGAAGCCTCCGGCGATGAAATTGTTCACGCCGTCTGTATTCAGGATGCAAATGAGCTCATCCTCTGGAATTGGAACGATCGAATACAACTCGACCCACTCTCCCTCGGACGCGCTAAAGATTTGATCCCCCCTAGAGAGCTCAATTGCGTTATTGACCCATCCTGTTGTTTCCGTTGTCCGCGCATAAATCCGCTGGCCCCATCCAGAAACGATCAATTCGTCGTTAAGAGCAACGCCGTAGTTCTCCATTTGCACCTGGACGGAAGTCCACAGGACTTCGATCAACTCCCCCTCTCCCAAGTCCCACGCAAGGACGGGGTCATTCAAGTCAAGGTCTTCAACATTCACCTCCACCCCCGGCGTCATGATCTTCGTGCCAGCGCCCAAGCATCCAACAGTTCCTCCCGACGGCGGGGGGGGAACGATGTCAATCCACATTATGTAATTCGTGAAGTAGTCCGACGCAATCTCGGCCCGAACGATGATGTAGTACTCCCCGACAGGTTCGTTAGCCGGTATGTCCACATCCATACTTATCGAGGCGTCCGGCGTATCTGAGGTTGGACTGAGCGTAACTGTCCAGCCGGGGGGTGCTACGTCCACTATAAGGTCCACATCGCAGGTCGATCCACAGTCGTCACTCCACTCGTCTTGAGGGTTCAGTTCGATGGTGAGGGCGTTTGCGCTGTACCAATCCGTAGTGCCTTCTTCGACTTCAACAATCCATGAAGTCGCCGAAAGTCGGAACCACGGGTTCCAGATGAATACCCCCCCGTTGGAATCCGTGTAGGTCGTTGGGTGGGGTTCGTTATCCGTCCAAGGTGCAGGGCCCGGGACGTAGCTGTTCTGCCACGTCCAACTGGACATCGTATTGCCACCCGCCTTGTTATTGAGGACATCAAGCCCCCAATACGGGGCCATCATTTCATCTACCGTGTAGATTTCTTCATAGACTGTGTAACTAACCACAAGGCTAAGACCGCACCACATTGTCCCCTGGCGTTGGAACTGCGTACCCCCGGTGTCCTTCGTGTGGCTCCATAGCGTCGTGCCCAGCCGGCCGATCGTATACTCCACAATTCCGCTGCTCGAGATCTCCATGGCGAAATCATAAGTGAGTCCTGGCGTAAGATACACCGCTTTATCATCATAGTCGGTGCCATATGTTGTCTGGGATCCGCAGTTCCCGAGCCCGGCCCAGGCGCCAAACCAATCGCCATTCTGCCCGGAGATACCTATTTGATCATAGGATCCCGCATTATCAAAGATGGAGATCATTACGAAGTAGCCGTCTTCCACCATCGGATAGTCCGTCGGAATCGCAATTGACCCTGAAACGGTTGAGACGCCTTGGCTTGTCCCAACGAACATCACACCCACCCACGAATGCCCGTCGTAGACTGGGGTCGCTGCCACGGGGCCCGCCACAATCAGGCCAGACAGTGGCGCACAGAGCAGCACTGCCAATGCGATCGTAACCGCAGACCTTCCCTTACCCTGGATTCCGATTTCTGTCCCTACTTGAGTTCCAATGCTTTTCACGTTTTTCCTCCCCTCCTATTGGGCTCTTGACAAGACCTGGGCGACGTAACCACCATCCCATCGGACGGCCGCCGCACCATCGGCGGAAACCCACACGATCCATCCCTCTGCATCTCGCACTTGGTTGGCGATCATTGTGAAGGTGAGGGCGCTCCCCCCCCTCGGTGTGCATGTGCCATTGAACTTCAGGGCACCGGGCACGAAACAAGATTCGATGCGCATCGAAAAGGTGAACTCACCACTATGCGCGTTTACTGAAGGGGTACTGCTGCCACTCGGCTGCTGGCAATGCGGCAAATCGACATCCGCGTAGTGGTACTGAGATCCATCAAGCATTACGGTTGGCGCCTCGGTGGGGGGAGGCTTGATTGGGTACGGCGAATAAGGGCTGCCGAACACCACGATCCCAATCAAGACTGCAACAACTGCGAGCCCAATCCCGATGCTTAGACGGCGCCTCTCGGGCATGGCACCAGCCTCATTCGACTCTCTATTATTTGCAAATTCCGGCGGAACGGGGTCTCCAAGTGTTGAAAGACTGAGATGGGGGATTCTGAGCACGTATGAACCTCTCCCCGTCCCTCACGTGTCCACCACCTGACTCGCCAACACCGACTGATCCGGATCCCCGGAAGGTGTCGAATCCCAACGGCCTTCAACGCCTCGCCCTTAGTGACGCTGCACCGGTCTAGAACGGTGTGGGCGGCGTCCTAGGCGCCGTTAGGCTGCCTGCGTCCGATCCTCGACACTTTCTAGACGCATGCCAGCACGTGACGGCGCGAACTTTCGACCCTTCTGCAACCAGAATCCACGTGAACTAGCGAACTCGGGCCCCATCACCTTCTTACCGCACCCCGAAATCCTCCTGTCGGGATGCGCTTGACAAAGGGCACCGACGTCGAGTTCGCGAGTGTCGACGCGCCTCACCGCGTGGCAAAGAAGATCGACCTGGTACGCGTCGTAAACAAGGCCGCGCCCAAGCGTGGCCCCGCTCCCGTCGGGGAACTCGTCCTCACCATGGTCATCAACCGGTGCCTCGACCCGCAAGCCAAGACCAACATCCCGAACTGGTACTGGCGCACCTATCTCCCCGAGCTCCTCGGCACCGACCTCCCCCTTGCGAGCGGTTCAAAGACCCATTTTTGACGAGCAGTCGTTGGGCGACTGGCTTGACGGGGAGCGGGCCCGCGGGGCCCCGAATACCGGCGATCCTGCCCCCTCCTGGGCGTAGGACCGGTAACAATGAACCCGGGGCCCCTCGACCCCGGGGAAGCCACCCTTCGGCGGGACTGGGGAACAAGCGAGAATGGGGTTCAGACGCTCCACCGAATTCATTACTTTCCCCAAGCGGGTCACGTAAGGGGGCTTACGCGCCTCCTCGACATCTTGGGGATCGGGTGCGCCGACGCCTGAAAACGTTCGTTTTCGAACCCCGTCTCAAGGTTGGGCCTCCCAGATATCCAGATGCATACCGTTTCCCCGGAACCCCGCTGGGGAAGTGATAGCGCAACAGCGACAAGGAGCATCTCGTACACAAAGGGAAAAGGAACGTTTTCTCATTCGGCCTTCTTTCGATCCGTTGGATCCAATCCAGGCATAACGGTCAAGATCGTCGCAGCCACCTCAAGTTCTTTGCCGCGCCTCCTTGAACAAGGTCTCGTCGTTCCCCTTCGACCTCGCGTAATCGCCGAGGTCGTTGCCCCAGTTGTTCCACGCCTCGTGCATGGAATCCAATTCATTGTGCCTAGCTCAAGACTTCCTCCAGGATTCTCGTCTTTCCAATACCTTCAGGACCCCCGAAGAGCAGGACACCCCCGCAACTATCCCTATTCAGGTGGAGCGCGGACCGAATCAGATCTAATTCTGGGCTCCGCTCCTACCAGTTGGTGAGAAGGGCACACGAGGATCTGACGCGAACGGTCGTCTATGGAGTTGATCTCGGCTCGTCGGAGGCCAGTAGCCATCCGAGCATGGAGGGCAATTCGCAATGACCGGAGACTCTAAATATCTGACCGGCCTGGAATACGGTCAGTGTTGTCTGTCGGCAGGTACCCAAGTGATTCTGTCGCCTAGCCAGCGCACGAGGAATCCGTGAATGTTGCAAAGCCTTGACCTCCAAACCGATCGAACGCCTGAGGTCGTACAGAGATCAACGTTGCTGAGTGAAGTGCAGATCAATAGCGAGGAATGGATTTTTCTTTCGAACATCTCGGGCGGCATAGCGGTCCTCGACGCCGACGCAAGAGGAATCCTGCAGCACTGCGCTTCGCCAACAAGGTTGGAGGAGGTTTTGAAGCGTTTCCCATCATCGAGTGAACTGATACACATGTTTCTTTTTCAAGACTACCTGGTAGAGGCAGGAGTAGATGAGTACAGACTCCAGACTGAGGGTGTTTGGCACGCCCGAACAGCGAACGTTGGCGGTGGCGCGTTCGTCTTCATTGTGACCCGGGCATGCAACCTCAGATGTACGTATTGTTATGAGAGCCATCCCGTAGTCCATATGTCCGACGAGGTGTGGAAACGCGCAGCAGATTTTGTCGAACGTCGCGCCAATGATCGTCTGCTCAAGGAAGTGGCGTTAACTTGGTATGGTGGAGAACCGTTGATGCGATGGAAGAGAATCCGAGAATTCCTGGACCAGGTTACACCACGCTTGGATGGCCGCCAGATTAGGAACTTGATCACGACAAACGGAACAATGATAACTGACGAGGTAGCGGACTTCTTTGTCAACTACGGATTCGATACCGTTCAAATCAGTATTGACGGCCTTCCTCAGTACCATGATAAACGTCGGTTCGCTGTGGGGGGTAGACCGACGTTTGATGCGATAATAGATGGAGTGAAAAGAATCGCGGGGAGAGTTCCCTACGTCAACATCCGTGTGAACGTCGACAAACTGAACATAGACGGAATAGATCCGCTGATGGAGTTCCTCGAGGGGGAGGGCCTCCTATCCAAGGTTTATCCATACTTTGCAAGGGTAAGCGCCGCAAATGAAGTGAACATGCACTACGCACCGAACCTCATCGATGAGTCTGAGTTGGAGGCCAAGGCCGAATACTGGATGAACTACGCTCAGTCGCTTAAGGGTGAGCCCTCTCCAGATGACGGCGACGTGCGACCCCCGCCCACCGCTCTAAAGCACTGTTTTGCCCATTCTCTTGACAACTTCGTCTTCGATGTTGACGGTAGAATATACAAGTGCTGGACCGGAATGGATCGTCCGAAGTTTGAAGTCGGACATCTCTCAAAGGAGACTCCAATCGACGAGGAAGAACATAAGAAGTGGTTGAGGCTACCAGAAACCCCAGATAAGGCCTGCCAGCGATGTAAGATGATGGCGATATGCGCTGGTGGTTGTGCGGATCACGCCTATGCCCAGTTCGGGACCTTCGACGCGGTTGCCTGTCCACAGGACCCCACGTTGTGGCGCAGACATTTAGTCTACTACGTCCAGCATTCTCGAAGAGAATTCCGTGATCTTAGAGTTGACAAGAGTATGCTTCCGCCCGATCCGGAGAATGCGCAACAGCCTTACTTTGGGGTTGTAACCAATCGCCTGAGGGGCGTCAACGTGAAATTCTATGACCAATCCCCTGGTCTGAGAATCCGATGATCGAGGGGTTCGCGGAGGTTTGAGTCGTGGTGAGCAGGGTATCTGCTCCTGGGCGAGTCGTTAGCGAACAAGTTCGCATCCTCTCGACGGACGTCCTCGGGATCCCGAATTGCAGGTTTGAGATAGCAAGGAAGGCTACGGTTGGTGCCGATGGGAAAACTATCATCATTCCAGGCTCGATGGCTAGTCGGAGCGCTTTGGAGGCGCCCGGTGGGATGTTGATTCTGAGAGGTATCATCGTTCATGAACTCTCGCACATCAAATACAAGAACCAGGTCGATCGCCGGCGCGAACGTACGCTACGACAACTGTTCAAAGGGCCGTATTCAAGCTACCTCGCATTGATTACGTGGTACACGTACTACGAAAGCGAGGCTTGGCTCGACCGAACTCTACATACGAGATATCCCCACGAACTACGAGCCCTATGCAAGAGACAGCTAGTCAGGGCGAGGCGGATTGACATCGAGAGCCGACTAATGAACGCAGCGGCGATATCTGTTCTCGGGGCTCCTTCGAGGGATCAGGTCTGCAATCGGATCGCTGACGATTGGCGAGCGGGAAGGATTGGCAATGCTCATCTTCAAAAGCTGCTGGAAATTGGGTGAGTCCCGGCGCGTCTGCCACGACTATTTGGCCCGTCCGAGATCCTAGCTTTTCAGTTCAGCGCATCCCTCCGTTGCGCCTCCCCCACCCAGAATCTCGCTTCCTACATACCGTTCCCGGCATTCTCGCCTTGTTATGCTTGTGCGACCTTCAACTCCATCTCTCGTTCGGAGATCGGAAGTTCTGCTCGCTAGCCGCGGAGGTGCGTAATGGGCGTGCGGTCAGCGACATCGGATTGAGTATTTCAGTAATCTCTGCTGCTTACAACCGCCCCAAACCCTCACCTACTGTGGGACGTTCGCGGCTTGACGCCAACCGACTTAGTTCTTCCTGAGTCATGGTCCGCATTCATGATGCGGAAGCTCGTGACTATCATCCATAAGAGGATCGCCAGTACGGCAAGCGTTTCAGCGCCGCCATTAGAGTCGATGAAGAGGTAGGCTGTCGCCGAAATGGCTGCGCAGCCGGCGATGAATACGGGCCATCCAAGTCCGGGGGCCTTCAAGAACGACGGCAGCAAAAGGAATAGGCCAACAATTCCCAATTCGAATGCGACGTTCGTTAGGAGATGATGTTCTGAGGGTGAATCCACAGTGAAATAGGCCAACGATAGACCAATCAACGCTGCAATCAGCATTAGCAGAGGTGAAATCCAAGTTAGGATGCCACGGCGCAACATTGGACGGAGTCCCCACCAAATGAGAATCAGTCCACCACATCCAATGAGGAGGATCGCAGAATTGAACACGAACCCATAATCGCCCACACCGAGGTCTGAAGGAAAATCTCTTCCGAAACGAAACGTCGGATGCATTGCAATAGATATGCCGAAGAGGATCAGGAAACTGACCCCCGAAGCAAGGCCGACCATTCCGGCTAGCCTCGTGCGTGTTGGAGGCGTCTGGAGCTGACTCCGAGAACTCTGAGGCCCTTGACGGACGTCTCGGTTCACCCTAGGTTCTTCGCTCAACTTCGCAGCCTCCCCGAATCCCGAACCTCCAGGACCCGAGCGCTGGACGTTACATCATTGATGGTGGAGGTAATCGATATTCCACTATAATCCAATTCCTCACGACCTCCAGGCACTGAGGTCCATTGGACATTGACCCGAGATAAGTGTCCCTTCTAAGGGGCCCGTCATCCCCAGGGAGGCTCATCGGCAGGAAGAATGGTTCCATCTTCCATCAACACGTCGGGGGCCTTCCACTTCATTGGGAGTTCCAAAAGGCGTTCGATTATCCGCTGAAAACTGCTGTAGACTCCCCCAAGATTCCCAAAGCGTGCCAAGTCCAGGAGAATCGGCGCCCTCTCGCCTCCCAGCGGCTCCCGTGGTAGAAAACCGAGGGGTACGACAAAGGCCGGGGTATAACCCCAGGGTAAGCTCGCGTTCTGAAAGGCAGCCTCGCGGACCTCTCGGGCAAGTCCTGGTGCCGGAACCGGCTCCGAAACATCGGAAGATTCCACCAACGTTAGCAGCAGGTTGCCAACTAGAGGCGGCGAACGACCCGGCGCATGGACGAGGACGAACCGATGCTCGAATTTGTGTTCTAGCATTCGAACGATGGCCCCTATGTCGAAAAATACGCCGCCCGCGAAAGGGATCGGAATCCGCTGAGTCCGGCCATGATAGGTCATCGATCGCTTGAAACCGTCTTCGGAGTTGCCGCGTTCAATCGTGACAGTATCACCCACTTCAAAATTGATCCAGGGGAAGACGGACGAACCGAGTGTGGTGACTAGCAAGCCGCTACCAATTGCCGACAGATCACCATCAGCCTGCAAAACCGCTGGTAGGGCGCGATCTAGTAGGCCATATTTTCTTCCACTCGACAAGCCTATGCCAATTAGGCCTGATTCGGAGGTCATGAATAGCCTGAAGACCTTGAGACCCTGCCGTCCCAGCCGATCGGCGACGTGGCTTGGGAAATCCAAGCCCACTACACATTTGAAAGGTAACTCCTCTCCAGAAACCCCATTCGCCAAGATCTGATCAACCCACCAGCCTGTAAAGTCAAAGGCGCAATCTGGCTGGCATTCTGACCAATGGCGCCGAAGCCATTCGACGTCGTACTTTCGTTCAATCGGTACGATGTCAATGGGTAGTCCGGTGGCGTTGACGAGGTTGTCTGCGTCACCGTAGCTACCCATGCTCTTAAAGAACCCCGCCTCCGAGTCGCAAATCGTAAAGAGCCTCGGATTCAACTTCCAATGCCTAAAAGCAATGACCAACGGGTCGACGAAGTGCTCGAAGAACTCGTCAATTGTGACCGGAACTTCGAGAGGCCTCATTGTCGTACCTGACGTAGCGCGGAAAACCAGAGATGGATCGCTACTGGAGCGCCCATGATATGATTCGCCAGTTTCCATTTCATAGTCGACAAAGTCCTGTTTTCGAAGCACAGGAATCTCGCGCCAGTCATCGATCCGATCTGGATAGATCTTTTTCTTCTCATAGAACCACGAGTAGAACTGATTAGTGCTTGACGCTTTACGGGCGATAGAGACGATCGGCTGCAGATTGAACTCATCAAAGACCTCAGGCGGCACCAAAGCACTATTCCCCCTTATCCACCCACTAGAAGAACATCCACCAAGTTCGATAGCAAAGTGCCAATCCCCGGTAGCCCGCATCGAGACTCCTATTGTCGGTGACCTCGCCTTACCGTGAATAGCGCCAAGCCCCCTGCAGCAACAGTTAGTATGATCAGGATTACCATGTCAACACCGAAACCAGGCTGTTCACCAACCGTCTTGAATTGCGTCGTTGCGTTCGCGGCGTTTCCTGTCTCATCCCAGACGGAGATTCTGACCTCGAAGAGTCCTCCCGGCGACAACCCGGTCAGGTTGAATTGATGGCTGGGCGCAAATTCCGTTGTTTCATTCACGCGATCCAGTGGGCCGCCCGAAGGACCCCAGCGAACCTTGGCAGCGGTGGGTTCGTCTGTTTCCCATCGGACTAGTGCCCAAACGTCTCCAATCAGGGGCATCGACAAGTTCAGAATCCTGGGAGCTGCGGCATCGTTTACGGATTCGTTTTGTTGATTGGTGATAGACTGCCGCATACCATTCGAACGAAGAGTCTCGAAGATCTCCGGGACGTCCGATGGATCTCGTCTCGGATCGAGAGGCGTTCCTTCATCCAACGCCATTCCGACTGCCCCCACAGTGCCATCAGCTCCAAGAAAGAGAACCAAACAGAGGATAGGGATTGCAACTCTGCCTTTCACGAACGTTGTGCTCTCGCGCAGGGTAATGAATTTTTTGCCCGCCCGAGACCGAACGATGGGCCGTGAGAGGCCTTCGGAACTCGCACAACCAGAACTTTGGCGATGCTTCCCTTTGAGCTTCGCAGCAGGCTACGGGTGGGGGTCCAGAAAGCAACCTTCTTCTTTGGGGATCACGGCTCTAGGGACAGGACGCTTCTCAAGTGGTGCGTCTCCGAAGGATAAGATGAATTCCCTAGACGAAAGCAGCCCCCTAATCCGCGACCGGCCATATTAAGACGGGGGGCAGGCAGAGTTCTGCGACTCCATAACTGATTTCCTCGCGCTGCCGCCGATTGTGACCCACTGGGAAAGGAATTTGGGCAATCCCTTGATCGAATCTCCTTATCGAAATGGGACCTGTATCTTGGAGGCGCAATGCTCATTCTTCAGCAGCCTGCTTTTCCCCCTTCTTCAATCACGTATCCCTGAAGAGGACGTAAACGTTTGAGATCCCACGAGGCAACGAGTATACGTCGCCGCCCAATAGAATCACGGTGAGTACTGTCTCAAGGTCAAAGGAGGCACCTGAAACCACTGAGTATGTTACTCAAGGAAAAAATACCCAGAATCAATCACTGGGCACATCCAATCATTGATGATCGTGCGGGAGGACCATTTGCCCGAATATCGCCGAGAGGATCCGTTCCCGTGACGATCCGCACTACCCCGGCCCTCGCAAGGACAAGCAGAAGCATGTCAAGCTCCGCAGGCCCTCTCCGCCGCCTAGCGGTACTGAATCACATATGGAACATTTCACCTGCGATTCCGGAGATCCTCCAGGTTCGAAGATGGTCCCTTGGAGGGCGCGTTTCTTGAAACGTGTGCCCATTCACAGTTGGAGACTAGGCCGGGCTAGACACCCCGTTTTCGTGCAAAACAGATACCTCTCAACAGCTCAGCGTCAAATACCAGTCACAACCGGCCTTCCGGCCTCCAACAAAAGGGTCTTTGGGGGCGGAGAAGGGCTCTCACGGCTCTGGGTACGCCTTGCGAGTGTACTCCGGGCCTGAGTTCGACTTTCAAACGAGAGCCGCTCCATAGAGAGCTTTTATATATCACTCGTGCCAACTGTGAGGGGGGTAACATGCCGCCTCCACCTACAGTTCCAATACCCAGCCCGGTGGCTGCGACACTTGAGATTCGTTGGGCATCGCGGAGTGTTTTCCTTCCCCTCAACCTGAATCCGTTTGATACCGGACTGGTTGAGATGCTGGGCTGGATTTCCTACAATCGCGCCATCACCGCAAATGTGGAATCGATTGCGTACGGTCTTATTGATGAGTCGGAAGGCCCGGCGCTGGTCATCGACCAGACTTCGAATCCAGACACCCAGAGCATGCTCGTGAACGTGCCGCCGAGTGCGACCTATATTGACGTTCCCTTGGTAGGCTCACCCTCGGGCCCAGCACCTCCCTCAGGTGTAGCCGGAACTCTCCAAGTCACGTGGGGGCGTAATGACCGAACCATATTCATCCCACTCTACAAGAGTTTCCAAGGCACTGCCCTCTGGTCATTCCCGGTGAGCTTCGTGGGGTCCGCAATGCGCATTGGCCTTCAAACTAGTCCACATTCTACAGTCAATTTTAGGGTGCCGGGCGGATTCGACGATCCAACCTTTACGCAGTTGAAATGGCCGATACCGACTGGCGCCAATGTCGCTGTGATGGATCAGATGATTCCATGCCTCAACGTTCCTCAAGGGACTGCACAGCCGCCAGGGATTGGCTTCTAGTCGGGAGTGGATTGCGTTGGCACGAGCGAAGTGGGTCGTGTTGGTGAAGCGAATCGGCTTGGAAGAGTCAATGGATGCCCGTCGGTGCTACCAGTGCACAAACGTCTGGTACTGTTGCGGCGGACCTGCCACCTCATCTACTGGAACAGGGCAGTATTGCAGGGACAAGTGCGTATAGCGAAGTCAATTGCGGATCATGTGAGAGAACGATAGCTCTTCAAGACGAGCCTTGGTTCGTGTCGTTGTGTCTTATTCTTGCGTTAGAATTCTGATCATCGGCGGACGATACCAAGGTCAGGTTCAATCTGATCGTCGATCCTCGTCTAGAGCTTTGCATAGGGCCGAGACGTGAGTATCGACGGCTGGCCTCCCTTCTTCGATACCGCAGATGGCCTTTCAGGGGGCTCTGACACGCACCGACGGGCTAGCCGGGAACGCACGGGTGAAACCGATGAAGTAGCGGCGCTACTGCCGATCGTAGCGCGAGCGTTGCACAGAACAGCATATCCTCGTTTCAGGGGAGTGGGACTTACCAACGCACACTACTGGATCCTGAAATGGATCACGATGAGCCGCGCCTATGTGACGGCCGATCTCACCAGACAACTGAATGTGAGCCCACGCGTGGTGGAAGGAGTTGTAAGCGAACTCGTCGATTTACGCCTTGTGCTTCGTGGGGAGAAGATCAGCAATCGTCAGGAGACCACCTTGCAGATTACCTCTCAAGGAAACCACTTGCTCCAGGCTGTAGAAAGCGAGATAGCCACGCAGACCGCACGAGCAGCCCAGGGGGTTGCAACGGAGGATTTGATCGCTACTGCGCGAACGCTCCGTCAGATGTACTCAGTATTGGACAGCAATGATGCAGATGATAACGATCGAAAAAGATGAATTCGCGAGTCTCCCAACGCAGGATCTTCTCCCGTGGCACTATCAGATGCTCGCAACCAGTCTATCCAGCCGCCCCGAGGAAGGCCAGATGTACCTCATCCCCCTCCTTCAGCGCCCCAGTGCGGCCCGCTGAGGCGAAAGCGACCGTTTATCAAGGGTGTGCGGCACCATTATCCCGGGCGCCGCACAATGTCAGAGTGATGACTGACAAAAGGTCCCCCAATGACCAAAGGTCAGATGCGAAGAACCCGACCAGCCCCGAGCACAAGGCGGCAGCGGACAGCCAGAGCAATCAGTCGAATCCGGGTAGCGCGGCGAACCAGGCCGCGGCGGACAACCGGAGCAACCAGATGAACCCGAACAACCCCGCAAGCCGCGGCGGCAAGGGTCGGAAGTAGTTCGCATCTTTTCGGGGTGGGTTGAGACCCACCCCGTCTTTCCCCTCAGAAAACCGTCAGATTCAGGCCGGTCACGGGGCCCGCCCGACGACGAAAAGCGTCCTCAAATCGTGCTTGGTCGGCCCCGGGTGGATGACGAGTTCGCGTGAACGGCCCGTGGGCGCGCGCAAGATGCGGAGAGGGGTAGGCGCCTTTTCGGGTACGCGAAGTACCGGGAAGCTCCGCCGCTTGCGCCGGTTCTGCGTCGCAGAGGTTCTTCGCGGGTCTACCCCTTCGGGGACATAGGGCGGGTCCGTTTTGGCGTCAAGTGCCCCGTCCCCGCCGAGACGTGGGATCCAATGGGCGGGCGAGGGGTAACCGGTCGAGGGACGTGGCGTCGGGGACCAGCTCGGAGCGGGTGCGTCGGGCGGTGGGGGATATTGGGGTTGCGGGACGGAATAGGTTGAAGTGAGGGCGCCGCCGCAAAGGCTACAGTTGTTAGCGTAGCTCGTGCCTTAGCGGAGCTAACATCGCAATCATCTGGACTGCCACCCCGGTTCGGGAATAGTGGTTGGACGAGCTGTCCGGTCGCCCAAGCATTGATTAGCGCGGCCTCCTTACGAACAATGGGAGGCGGCAGACGTGGTAGACGTCCTCGTTGACTACGATGCGTTGGTCGAACGGTCATTGATTCCGGGCGAGTCGGTGGTCAAACGATACAAGCGAGTGATTTCAGGCATCCGCTTCGAGGCAGTGTTGACGGATCGCAGACTTCTCTTCGTGCGGCGCAACGCGGCGCAGGACTTCCACCTGAACTCGATTTCTTCACTCGCTTGGGTATCACGGCCGCGGTGGGGGCTCATCGCGGTCGGAATCGCGTTGGCCGCTTATGCGCTCTTCGACCTCTACCAATTCTACTCAATTACACCTTCGTACGATGGGTTGTTCTTCCTCATCGGATTGGCCCTGGTCGTGGTGGGCCTATTCTTCAAGCGGCACGGAATGGTTATCTTCGCGACGGGCCGCACCTTCCTCTTTATCGCGAATCGGCAGAGGTTCGACTCCTTCATTCGCGACGTCCGGATCCAGCAGAGCCTGCACGCCGGTTTCGTTCCAACGCCGCCCCAACCAATCGAATCTCCAATGGCCCCCCCACCGATCATTGCGAGCCTTCCTGTTCCGATTTCCTCAGCAGCGTTGCCGTCGGCTTCAATTGGTTCGCCGGCGCCGCCCCACATCCCGACGGCGCCCTTAACTCCATCCGACAAGGCACCTCAGGTCGATCCTGGCTCACCGGTTGCGGCCACCGCCTCCAATGCAGCCACCGCACCGCATCTTGTGCCATCTGACATTTCGGCGACCCAGGAGAACTTGCGCGGTTGCCCAAGCTGCGGTGCAAAGGCAGATGAGGGGTCCGCCTTCTGTACGTCGTGTGGAGCAGCCCTTGGCTAGGTCTAGGCATGAAACGGGCGCACGAGGCTCCCCACACGCCTTAAGGTCGGAGCTACACGCCGTGCGGGCGCAGACAACGGGTCCGCAGTTGGCGGTGATGGAGGTTCGGCGACCGCCGTCCTGTGGATTCAAGCTCGAGATTGCCGATGTCCGGGCGCATGGTGTTGGCGCGCCCGGGGCCCCCCTTCGCATAAGGGGTTCGCGGCTTGGATTCCCGGGGAACCCGCCCAGGTTCTAGGAATACCCTGACGCACGGTCACGTTGGAAACCGTCTCTAAGCCTGCAATACTTGGTCGTGCGCTCCCGTACGCCGATGGGAAAAAGGTATCACGCACTCAGCTGGAGCGCCCGGCTTTGCCGGGGCCTTGAAAACGAACCTTTAGCGGTGGCACGATTTCTGCCAGGCCCGCATTTCGGATCATCGCCCCCTATGGGTGTCCTTCGACGTGTGAGCCTCAATAGCACGCGGATGTCCGCGCGAATGGCGCCGCGCGCATGCGCCCTCGGAGAGCGCACGCCGCCAAGGCCTGTGCTCCCGCGCTGACCCCACGAATCGCTGGGTTCGCGGATAGGCGAGTCCTTACAAGGCGCTCACAAGGTCGTAGGCGGTGATGTGGTTGTAGTTATGGGGTTTTGAATTAGACCC
>CBEUCC010000003.1:0-47416 GCA_965541515.1 uncultured Thermoplasmata archaeon | reverse complement strand
ACCAAGCCGGGCAGCCAGGTAAGGGTCTCCGCCCTGCGTCGGCGGGGGGGGGCCGGGGAGCCGAGGGGCCGCGGGGCCGGGGGGCGGGGAGCCGGCGGCGGCGGAGGGGGGGGCAACGTCGATTCCTATCGCCCACGAACGGAGAAGGGCGGGGTCCAATTGGGGGCTCCATCCATTAGCCAAGAACGGATCGATGCGAATCGAGTACTCGCCTGATTCAACCACCCCGTCCAGAGAGAATCGCCGAGAAACCTGGCCGGATGGACTCGGCACCGTCAGCACGACTATCTCGGGGTCGGCGGAAATGCCCCAATCCGCTGGCGCTAATGCCGCGATTTCGGAGGTCCCCTCGTAGACGAGGGGCCCGGCCTCCAAAACAACGACAGTTGTGTTGTTGACCCACGTTCCAGCGGTGTAGTTTCCCCAAAGATGGGTCCACAGTAACGGCTCATATGCCCAGGCTAGTCGGTGGTGGACGTTGACAGTCGTTGTGGAATTAAAGCTCACTATGGCCTGAAGCGGATCCCGAAACACACCTACGAGCAGCCTTCCCACGGGTGGGCCGTCGTACGATACGTCGACCGAGAGTTCAACCTCAAGGATTGCGGGGTCGCCAGGCAAGAAGCGAATCGTGTCGTTTTTCACGACGATTCCAAGCGAATTGGTGGCGCTTGGATCAGGAATGGATTCTTCTCCAAGGTTTACTATCGAGGTGCGGAAGTCGACCGCATTCAACCCATCCTCATTCCAAATGGCAAGGCCTATGCGATTGGACGGCTGCGTGCCGTTGGGTAGCTCTATCCGGACTTGGGTCCAGTTTGCCCGACCGGCCCATAGGTCGATATCCGGGGGGGACGAGGGAGTCTCTGGTAGTGGCAAGCGCCCCTCTTCGGCGACGGCGCCAAAGGCCAAGAGGATAATCGATGAGACCCCGACCACCGTCAGCGGGACGATCACCCGCCGCACCGAAAGGCGGCCACCCGGCATGGAGCTCATTGTGGAAGTCCCACCGAGCACTCGCACTAATCTCATTTGTGGAGGCCAATGAAGACGATGGTTGCCGGCGCGCCGGTCACGGCGAGGCGGGGGCGGCGCCGACGGCCGGCTTCTCCTCGGGCGGGGCGTCCGGCCCCAGGAACACGCGCGAAGACCGCCCGTCGCGCTCGAGGCGGATGATGTTCGCCCCTTCGAGCTGCTTGATGTGGTAGTTGATGACCTGGTTCGACACGCCGAGGAGCTCCGCGAGGTCCTTCTGCGAGAGCGCGGGTTTGTCGCGGACCGTCTTGACGATGCTCTCCTGGAAGGTGGAGAGCCGCCGCCGCTTCGGAATCTTGACCCCTACGGGGTAGAAACGCTTGTACATCCCGTCGCGCGCCGCGCGGATGTAGTCAGCTTTCTCGAGCACGCGCAGGTGGTATGCAAGCGCACCGTTTGTGACGCCGAGCTGCTCCTTGATGGCGTTGTAGTGCTCGCCCGGGTTGGCAATGATATACCCGTGGATCTGGCCACGGAGGTACTGGTCGAGGACTTCCCCCGGCTTGAGTTTCACATAAAGCGGGAGGAACAGGAGTGATAAGAACGTGCTCTTTCCGACCTCCGTCAGCGCCACGCCAAGGAGCGCGATGATCGATAAGGAGGCGAAGGCGGGCAGCGCCTGGTCGCCTGACAAGGGGCCGCTGGGTGTGACGGGGGCGGCCCCCGGGGTGGCGTACGTGAGCGAGGCCGCGTTGTTGGTGAGGTCGGCGTCGTAGGCTGGCAGGTCGGAGGCGAGGACGACAGCCACGACCTGCGTCTCGGCGCGCGGGACGAACGAGAACGAGATGAGGCGCGTGATGCCCGGCGAGAGTGGCGAGAGCGGCTCTTGGCCGACCAGGGCGCCGTCGACTACGAGGCGTGCGCTAAGGCCCGTTGCCGTGGTGAGCCCGCCGTTGGAGATGTTAGCGAAGACCGTATGGAGCACGCCGCCCCGCGGGGGAGCGAGGACCGTCACGTCGACGACCCGCGGGTCGGCGAGTGGCCTCACGATGGTGACCGCGTGCGACGCCGTGAGCCCCGACAGCGTGTCGGCGGTGACCGTGACCGAACGCGTGGTCTCCCCGGGAGCGAGCCCCACGGGCACGAGCGCCCGGACGGTGGCGGTCTCAAAGGGAGGGACCACGACCAGTTCCCCCTCGTCGAGCGGGCGGGCCGTCCCGTCGGGGAGGACCTCGAGGAGCGGGGGAGCCACGCCACCGAAGTCGAGCGCGACGCGCTCGGGCGTGTTGCTCCCGCTCGAGAGCGCGACCTCCACGGCAACGCGCTCCACGGCGGGGTCGCGCACGGTGATTTCGGGTGTGAGTGTCCGCATGCCAAACGCGTGCACCTCCCCGACCTCGACCGGGAGCGGAACCACGAGCGGCGCGCCGGCGTCCGAGGAGATGGTGACCGCAAGCTCCAATGGGCCCGGGGCGGCGTCGCGCGACGCGCGCACGGTGAGCGGCACGTCGAGGGACGACCACGGATCCACCACGAGCCCGCCCGAGGGCATGCCGTCGGGGAAGACCGTGAAGCCGCTGCCCCCGGTCTCGAAGCCCAAGGAGAACGTGACCGGCCGGTTCCCGAGGTTGGACACGGTGATTGTGCCGGAGGAGGCGCCGTCGGGGACGACGGTGGGCCCCGCCTCGTAGGTGGCGCTGATCCCGACGACCGGCAGCACGGTGCCAAAGAGCGTGCGACCGCCTGTGACGGCCGAGCCGGCAGCGTCTGTCGCCGCTACGGACACGGAGTAGCGCTGGTCGGCGACCGCACTCACCGGGACGGAGAAGACGAGGCCGGCGTCCACGGATCCAAACGCAGGCACGAGCAGTGGGTTGTCGGGCTGGGTCAGCGCCGAGGCGGGCACGCCAAGGGTCGCGGCCGTGACGGTGACCAGGCCCCCCGTGTTCCCGCGGTTCACGACGCGCGCCGGCAGGGCTAGACCCCCTCCAGGCGCTGCGCTGAGATCCGCGAGGCCGACCTCCAGCGCCGGGAGGAACACAGGGATGACGGAAACGACGACCTCGAGGTGCGTCGGGCCGGACCCGTCGGGCGGGATGACCTCGAAGCCGAGGCGCGTGGCATCGGCCGGCAGGGCCGATGTCCCGGCGGTCACGACGAACGATACGGTCTCGGTGGCCCCCGATGCGACGGTGATCTTCGACGATGCCGGGCTCACGGTCAGCCCCGCCGCCGCCAGTCCGGTGCGCACTTCCGTGACGGCTGCGGCGCCCCCCCGGTTCGTGACCTGTACGCCAACGACCGTCGACTCCCCCGGCTCGAGGGCCAGGTCCGAGCCTCTATATTCCGCCGAAATCGACGAAGGGGCCGCGGCAACCTGGAGCGTGTAGGTGGAGGTGTGGGGGATCGATGACCCGAGCACGGCTGGCGTGACACGGATCTCGTAGTCGCCCGGTGCCGCGCCAGCCGGCGGTTGAACGCGGATGTCCGAGGACGCCGCTTCACCGGCCGCCAGCGATTGGGTAAACGACGGCGACTGGGCCGACCACCCTTCAGGGGCGGACACGCCCAAGCCGACGACCGTCACGGGCGTGCGCACGGCCGTGAGGGTCACGTGCAGCAAGGCCCAGTCTGTAGGCAGGACGGAGGCGGGTCCCTGGATCGAGGCCCGGACGGCTGTGACGTCGCCGACGCTGAAAGCCCCGACGGTCGGCGCCATCAGGGGGCCCTCGGCGAGCAAGACGCGCGCGAGCCCGTAGGCGTCCGTTACGGCGGATGCGGCCAAGACGGAATCGCGCGAGGCGACCGAGTACTGTGAGATCCCGCCTTCGCGCATGACCCAGGACCCGGACGCGGTGGAGCCCGCTGCGACCAGCCGGCCGTCGTCGGCCGAGGTCGCTGACACAGACACCGTGGGCGAAGGCGCGGGGAGTATCGTGCGCGTGACCTGCGACAGGTCGTCGAGCGGCGCAGCGATAAGCTGCGTCACGGCGCCGTTCGACACGACGCCCTGGAGTTGCCCGACGCGGACCCAAAGGGAGGCCGCATGGCCGCCGACGGGCGCATCGCCGAGGGGCGTCATCGCTCCCTCACCGACCGCGTAGAGTGACGTCCGGTGCGGACCGGTTGTCGCGAGGTACGTGGCGGCGCCATCCCTGAGCAACGCCGGGAAGGGCGTGCCAGCTGCCGCAATGCACGAACGGGAGTTCTCGACGCCTGTATCCACCGCTAGCGCCACCAGGCACACGCGACCCCCGGCCGTCGACACGCCGTAGTACGCCGCGTGCACTTCGCCGCCGTGGACCGCAACCGTCGGGTGGAGGGCAATCTCCGCCGCGTCCGAGATCGTGACCTCGAAGGCCTGTGACCCTCGCGCCGCATCAAGGGCCGCGACGCGCACCGCGCCGTCGGCCTCGAACACGACGGCGACCTGCCCCGATGTCGAGGCCGAGAGTCGGGCGACAGACAGGGGGGAGGGCTCTGCCCGCGCGACGAACGGGAACGACGCGAGCGTTTGAACCGGGCCCGCCTCGGCCACGGGTACAAGCAGGAACTGCGTGCCGCCGGCGGTGACTACCGCCACGAGCAGTGACCCGTCGGCAAGCGGCGCGACGAGGAGGTCCTCGGTGCCCACGGGGAGGTCGAAGACCTCCAGGACCCCGATTCCGTCTGCGCCCGACACGGGGACCGCACCGAGCACCGAGGAAAACAGCAGGAGAGCCAGGAGCAGGGCTCGGAAGGCGAACACGTCACTAGTCCGCGAGATGCGGGTTATTTAAGGGACTTGGTGCGCTTCTTTGATGCACTGGCTACGCCTGGCCGTCAGGGCCCGAAGTGTGTGCCCCGTGCCACCTGTTTGACACTGGCAAGCGCCGAGAGCGCCGCCAGGTGGCTGGTCTTGGGGTTCGATGGGAACGGCCGGTTGGAGACGGCCAGTTGGAGCTCCCCGAACGCGCCGCGCGCGACGACCTCGTGCCGGTTCGTGGTGGACGCCGGGTCCGCGACGATGCGGACGCGCGTCCGGTCGAAGCCGACGCCGGCCAGTGAGACTGCGGCGGCCACATTGATGTTCGTTGGGAAGGCGCGGACGGCCTCTCGCGCGGAGCCTTCAAAGACGGTCGTTTCCCCGCGGAGCCCCACGAGCGAGCGTCCGCTCCCGACGAGGTACGGTGCGCCCTCGAGAGCCGCCGGCGGCTTGCGGGTGGTGAGGGTGACTTCGTCGAGGCCGCCTTGCGCGGCGGAGGCGAGCGCATCGAGCCCGGCGAGGGCGCCCGAGGGGATGAACAGGCGGCCGGGACCTCCCGATGCGGCGGCGAGCGCCGCCTCGAGGAACGTGTCGTCGGCCAGCGCGCCAACGGACATCACAAGGACGCTCCGGCCCGCCGCGAGCGCTGCCGGCAGCGCCGCGCGCGCAGCCTCCTGGGACGCCGCTTCGACCACGAGGTCGCTTGCGTTGACGAGATCCTCCAAGCTGTCCACCGTGCGCGCCGCCGGGTGGACAGAGGCGAGCGACCGGGCGGCCTCGACTCGCCGGTCAAAGAGCGCGATGGAATCGACGGGGGCAAAACCGACTAGTCCCAAAACGATCGCGCGACCGATCGTCCCGCATCCGACAATCCCGACACGCATGCGGCGCGCGCCATCCGCGCGCGCCTATAAAACACGGGCGCCCGAGCCAGCCAGATCCACGTTTTCGCGCGCGTGAGGGCGCGCGATTTATAGGTGACCGGCCCCGATTGAGGGCCGATGGCGGAGAGCTCGAAAGTGCAACGCAAGCGCCGCGCGGAACGCGTTCCGCAGCGGATCACGGAGAAGGAGGACCTCCCCTCCGGGGAGAAGATCATCGCCAAGTTCCACCCGCACGCGCTCTCCTTCATGCGCTGGTACGCCCCGTCGTTCCTCCTCATGGCTTGGACTGCCTTCTTCATCATCGTCACGTTCTTTGAGATCTTCGACCTCTCGTGGCTCGCGACGTGGCTCGGGCCCTACGGCGCCATGGCGCCGCTCGTCTTCTGGTTCCTGGGCGCGATGGCCGTGGGATTCCTGCTCCCGTCGAACCCCAGGACCTCGCGCCAGAACGTCTCGGCGCGCACGTTCCTGCGGGCCGTCCGGGTCGTCTACTGGATCCTGCTCGCGATGCCCCTCATCATCGTGGCCTACCTGACCATCCGGAACCCGAACAACGAGTACCTGCCGCTGATCTATATCTTCGCGCTCGGGATCGCCGCGCTCGTCGTGTTCATCTACGACGTCTACCGGCGTTCGTTCACCTACTACATCACCAATTTCCGGATCATCTTCCGGTACAAGTTCTTCAACACGGTCGAGCGCACGATCCGATTCTCGAAGGTAGAGGACGTCGAGGTCTCCCGCACGCTGCTACAGCGCATAGTCAAGCTCGGCAACGTGCGCCCGTACTCGGGGGCGGAGGAGAACCTCACCGACCTGACGCCCGGCTACGATTCGCCCGACGAGTGCTTCTTCGGCGTGCACAACCCGTACTACGTCAAGCGGCTCCTGCTCGAGCAGATGCTCGGCCCCCAGGACCAGATCCAGGACTCGGTGTACCGGCTCGACGCGAAGGAGCGGCAAGCCGCGGTCTACGGCGGACCGGCCGCGGCGCGCAAAGTGTACGCAAAGGAGGTGCCACCGGACGCGGGCAAGGCGAAGGACCTACCGGTGTCGGGGGCGGCGACGGGCAAGGACGCGTCGATGGAACTGGCGGCAAACTCGCGGTCGCCGTCGGCTGACGCCGAGCGCGTGAAGAGACTCGAGGCAGAGCTCGCGCAGCTGCGAGCCGAGACCACCGACGAGCGCGACCGCACGAAGATGGACCGCGAAGAGGTGCGCGCGCGAGAGGAGGCGAAGCATCAGGGTGTGGCCGAGCGGGGCGCCTCGTCGACGGCCGACCCCCAATGGCACGAGCCCGAGCGCGCGGAGACACGATACCGGGCAGACGAACGGCGGGGGTTCTCCAAGGATGTCGAACCGCCGAAGGTTGACCGGAAGGTGGAGCTTGAGCACGCGGGCTTCGGCGACGACCGCGACGCGCTCAAGGGGTCAGAGGACGCGTTCCGGCCGGCGGCCCGCGAGCGAGGGAAGAAACCGGCCTCTGACAAGGAGCCCGACGCGGACGAAGAGGACGACGAGGACAAGCCGCGGTCGATCTAGTTCGCCGCGGCGCGCCGAGGGCGGGGCCCATGTGTCGAGGACAGCAACGGCCCCACGTTTGGGCGCTCTTCGATACCCTTTAAGTAGGCTCTCCAGGGTGGATGGACGAGGAAGGCGCCGTGACCAACTCGCAGGAGCCGCGTCGTTTGCGTGCACGCGCCGCTGCGTGCCTCGTTGCCGCGATGTTATCCTTGTCCGCCGGTTTGGTCGTCACTGGCAACGCCACCGGCGCCTCCCCCAGCCCCCAACCGCTTGCGCTCATCAACGTCACGCAGTTCGCCGACACGCAGTACCTCATCGTCACCGCCTCGCCGTTTGCGCCCGCCATGCAGTCGATCGCCGACTGGAAGACGCAGAAGGGCCTCCCCGCCGAAGTCGCACTCATCAGCGACGTGTACCAGTCGTACACCGGACGCGACGACGCCGAGAAGCTCCACCACTTCCTGCAGGACGTCTACTTCAACGCCACGAACGGCTCGCTGAAGTACGTGGTCCTTGGCGGCGGCGTGGACATCATCCCGATCCGCTACCTGCAAACCAATGGCAGCATCATCACCTGGTACACGCACGACTACGTCTTCTCGGACGTCTACTACGCGGGTCTCGACAGTTCGTGGGGGCCCGACGCAAACGGCAACTACGGGTTCTACGGGACGGAGGACTGGGACGCCAACGTCATCGTCGGCCGCCTCCCGTTCAACGACATCGGCCAGGCCGCCATCATGCGCGACAACCTGCTCTCGTACGAGCGCGCGCCGCTCGTCGGCACGTGGATGCGCCAGGCGGTCGCGTTTGCCTCCGTGATGGACCCGCCAAACCGCGTGAACGTCCCCGGCGACCCGTACGAGTATGCATGGTGGGAGGACAACGCCATCCGAAGCGTGTGGAACACGCAAGGCTACCTGCCGGCGCAGATGAACCTGGACATCTTGGCGGACTACTACGAGATCGTCGGCGGGAACTACACCCAGGCGCAGGACCGCCTCAGCAACACCTCGATGATGGCGGCGATGAACAACGGCGCTTCGGTCGTGATGTCCGTTACCCACGGATGGGTGCCCTCGGGCCGGGGCGTGCCCGAGTACTCGGGCGCCGACGGGAGCTCGTACTCCTGGGGCCTGGGGCTCACCTACCTCAACGCGACGGACTTCACGAACCTGGGCACCCTCTCGGCGGGGTACTTCTCCTCCTGTCTCGTGGGGAACTTTTCCGACCCGACGCTCCCGAACCTCGCGCGCTTCCTCCTGCAGAACAACAGGGGGTTCGTCGCGATGGTGCTGCCGACCGACGGGACGCTGCGCGGCGAGGACGACTTCGACACGCTGGGCATCCGCGAGGGGAACTGGTGGCAGTCGGAGAACTTCTGGCGCAACTTCTTCGAGGGGGAAGACCCGTACCGGATGGGGCCGGCGCTCTACCAGACGATCCGGGACTACGACCAGCAGATCCGGGACGTCTATCGCAACGAGTGGTCCGGCCACTACCGCACGCAGAAGGCGGTCTACAACCTCCTCGGGGACCCGGAGGTGCCGATTTGGACCGATGTGGCGGCGTCCTTCGACACGGCGCTGCCGCCGGAAGGGTACACGGCCCAGCACCACTTCCGCGCGACGTACCTCGACGGCCTCGGGCGGCCGGTCGCGGGAGCGACCGTTGCCATCCAGGGGCCGGGGGTGTACACGGTGGTCACGACGGACGCGCAAGGGCGCATCGACGCCGTCATTGCACCCAACGGCACGGGGACGCTCACGGTCACCGCGACGGCGCACAACTTCCTGCCGCGCGTGGACACGATCCCGGTCGTGCCGGCACCGCCCGACCTCTCGCTCGAGCGCGACGATGTGGTGATGCCCTCACCCTCCCTGCGGGCGGGCACGACCGTCACCATCGGGGTCACTGTGCACAACCTCGGGCAGCAGGCGTCGCCCCCTGCGAACTTCACCGCCGAGGACATCGCGCCCGGCTCCTTCCCGGAAATTGTGGGCGGCGTCCAGACGGTGCCGGCCCTCTCGCCGGGGGCGTCGGCCGCGCTCTCCTTCGACTGGACGCCCACGGGTGATGGCGTGCACACGCTCCGGCTCACGGTCGACGGCGACGGTCTGGTCGCGGAGTTCGACGAGCTGAACAACCAGGTGTCGATTCTCGTCCCCGTAGCCTCCGTGGACCTCTTCCTCGACGGGGCCGCGCTGACATACGACCCGCCCGCCGAGGTGTCGCCGGGCGGCCTGTTGCGCGTGACGGGGACGCTCGGCCGCGTCGGCCAGGTCCCGCGCGGCTACCTGATCGGCTACACGCTCACCGACGAGCGGGGGGTGCTGGTGCACGCCGCCAACCTGCCGGCCTCGACCGCACAGGATTCGTTCGCGCTCCAGTTGCAAATCCCACAAGCGGGCAACTACACGCTCGACATCACACTCGACCTCGAAGACGTCATCCTCGAGTTCAACGAGTCGAACAATGCGGTGGCCCGCGCCGTCCGGTCGGGGGCAGGGCCGTCGGTCTACGCCATGCCGCCCCTAGAGGTCGTCGAGGGGTCAGGCCCGACGGCGCTCCTCACGGACCTGCGCGCGTTCGTCGCTGACCCGGACACGCCGTTCGAGTCGCTTGAGTTCCACGCCTCGGCCGACACGCCGTCACTCCAGGTGTGGGTGGAGGGGTCGGTGCTTTACGGGATGCCGGCTCCCGGGTTCGCAGGCACGGGTACGATTACGCTCGTCGTCTCGGACGGCCGCCTCGAGGCGCAAGGCGCAACCGTGTTCCGGGTCGTCGCGGTGAACGACGCGCCCGTGTTCGACCCGCTGCCCGTCTTCGAGGTGCGCGTGGGGGAGACGTTCACGTACCCGCTGACCGCGACCGACCCTGACGGCGACGCGCTAATCTTTGCAACGCAGACCACGACGGCCAGGGTCAACCGGACGACGGGGGTCGTGACGGTCACACCCGGCGTGGCGCTTGTGGGCACCCATACGCTCTCGTTCACGGTCTCCGACGGGTCCGAGACTGTCCAGCGCGACACGACGCTTGTCGTGCGGCCCGCGAACGCACCCCCGGAAGTCATTGACATGGGGCCGGTGGCCGTGACGCGCGGCGAGGCGCTGTCGTACACGCTGCTTGCGCGTGACCCCGACGGCGACCCTGTCCTGTTCTCGGGCGCAACTGGCAGCCTGCGCGTGGACGCGCAAGGCCGGCTCAACTTGAGCGCCCCCGCAACGCAGGCACTCGCGCCGGGGACCTATTTCATCGTCGTCTACGCGTCGGACGGGATTGACGAATCCAACCGGACGGTCACACTGGTGGTCAGCGACCCCGGGGCCGCGCCGGCCGGCCCGTCGGCCGGGTGGGAGACGTCCGCGCCGGCGATGGCGGCGGCCGCGGTCGCGCTTGGCGCAGCGGGTGTGGGGCTCGGCCTCACAATGGGGCGGCGTCGGCGCCCGGACGCGTAACGACCCACGCGCTCTCCGGGCGTTTGATGACCTCCCGGAGTACGACCGTCGCATAGGAGCCGCGGGGCAACGAGAACGTGAGGCGCAGCGATGGCTGGCCGCGCACGTCGAGCGACCCAACCTCCAGGTCGCCAAGCGGCAGCGCCGTCGCCCGCCGCACGCCCGACGTCGAATAGCGTGGCAGGTCGGGGAGCACGAAGTCGGGCGCCGCGCGCCCGGCCGCGCGCATGGCCTCGCGTTCGATCTCGCCCGGGACACCGTCAGCGAGCGGGACCGTGGATCCAGGGACGAGTGCGGTAACCACCGCGCGCCCCTTGGCCACCTGCGAAACCACTTTGGCGAGGTTCCGGCGGCTCACCGGGACGGGCTCGTCCTCGCGCGCGCCCCCCCCTGGGTCGAGCGGCACAACGATGTCCCCCTCAACGGGGCTCGAAAGCGGCAGCCCACGGGCCATGCGGGCCGAAACAATGCGGTTGAAGATCTCAGACTGGTGGGCGTGGACGAACATGAGCACGAGGTTGCGCGGCAAGCGCAGGATCGCGCCGAGCGGGTCGGCGGGGTCGGTGGCGAGCGACTCGAGCATCTGACGCTCGAACCCAAGGCGGGCCGGCGCGCTGGAGAGCAGCTCCCGCGGCGCCACGCCGTCCCGGAACGCTGCGCGGAACGCGGCCACGTCGGGCTCCTCGTAGGCCGACGGCGTCCCAATGTACCGATCGACGGCGAGGCGGTAGGCGCCTTCGACGATCGCCTGGCCGACCGTGTGTGTGATGGGACGAAGCGACCCGAAGCGCTGCGTGCCGAAGAAGTTCGGGCAGCCGCGCTCCTCCAGCTCGGCGATGACGGCCTGTGCGCGCGCGAGCGCGCCGTCGGGTTCCGCGATCTGTGTGACGACCACCTCGAAGGCGTTGCCATCGAGGTCGCCAAGTCCGAGTCCGCGGGAGGCGCGAAAGGAGCGGACGACATCGACCTCGGGCAGGCGGATGTGTCCGGCCCTCCGTTCCGGCCCGACCTTGACCGAGACCCCCTGCGTGGAGACGGCGCGCTTGTCCTTCGTGCCGGCGAACCCCACGCGGTTGCGCGAGACGTGAAGGTCGCGCGCGAGGCGCCCGACGAGCCGGTTGGTCTCCCAGTTGCGCGCGCGGACTTCGAGGAGCAGGAACGGGCCCGCCGGGTCCTCCGGGGGCCACCGCGTGCGCTCGACGACGACGAAGTCGTCGGGGTCTTCCTTGATCCGGCCGCCGCACCCCGGCGCGCGCGTCGCGTACCAGAGGAGGCCGAGCGCGCGCTCTTCGGGAGGTGATTCAAGGAGTGGCGCGCCGGTCAAAGCGGGTGTCCCCCGCGCGGACGTCACGGCTCCTTGAGCGCGCCGAGCTGCTCGAGGGCGTCGTTGAGGTCGTCGTGGATGGACGCCGCGGCTGCGTGCAACGCATCCATCGGGTCGCCGTCGGTGACGCGGATGAAAAGGCGCTTCGAGTCGAACCAAGGGTGGTCGGCATGGTAGGTCGCGACCGCGACCTTCGGGTTGCGCAGAAGCGCGGACCGCAGCGGCTCAAGGAGCGTCTCGGTCTCGCCGGGTATCTCGACCTCGATACTTGTCTTGTCCTTCGCAATGAGTTTGAGGTCCAAGGTACCACCCCGCGGGGATGGCGGCAGACCCGGTTCTGGATTTATAGTTTGGGGGGTCGCCAGGCGCACGCTGGCTGGCCCGCGCGGTGGCCCCCGCGGGGGGGCGCAAATACATCAATCCACTGGCCGCTTGGCGGCGCGTGGAGAGCGCAACGGCACGGCCCGCCCCGGGCGACCGGCCCCAACGGCCGGGCGACCTCTCGGTCGCGCGCGAGGGCAAGGGCCTGGCGCGCTACCGCCGCTCGCACCCGGGCCGCGCGTTCGCCTGGATGATCCTGCCGATGCTGCCGGCACCGCTCATCCTCTTCGTCCCTTTCCTCGGGTGGGTGCTCCTGCTCGTGCTGCTCCCTATCGAGTTTGGACGGATCGGTGGCCGGCGCATCTCGCGCGGCGACGCGCTCTGGGTCGCAATCCCCTCGTCGTTGGCCGTCTCCGCATGGGAGATTGGCCTCATGCTGGTGGCGCTCGGGATGGCCCCGGGGTTCGACGTCGGCCTTGACGTGCTGGGGAGCCTGATCGTGCTCGGAGTCGTCGGGCTCAACGGGTTCTTCTACTCCGTGGGCGCGATGTCGACATCGTTCGACTCGCTCGAGCCGGTGCCGCCCGAGGCGCTGTCCGGTGCCGCCCCCTGACGGCGCCGCTCGGCCCGGCTCGCCCGCGACCGGTCCCACGCGAACCGGCCCTCGTACACGATGAACACGAGGGCGAACGCGACCGCGACCCCGGCGAGGCCGCCCGTGACCACCCGGCGCAGGTTGTCGCTCTCGAACCCGAAGACGGCTTGCGCGCCCCCGTCGAGGGCGATCGGCCCGAGCAGCGCGAAGTAGCCCCACCATGGCATGAGAATGGCGGTGGCGTACGTGCGCGAACGCGCCGGGATGCACAGTCCGAGCCCCACGGCGATCATGGCGTAGATGGCCACATCGCGCGCGCAGAATGGCATCTCGTTGCCCCCCAGGAAGAACGAGCGCTCCGACATCTGGTGGCACGCGATGTCGCCGACCCCGTACACCCAACTCCAGGGGGCGGGCATCGACGAGGTGACGGCTTCGTTGTCGATCACACCGACGGTGCCGGAGAGGTCGCCCGTCGTCCCGGGCGCCAGCGCGAGCGGCGCCGTGGTGACCAGGGCTGCCAAGAGCGCGGCGGGGACAAACAGCGCGAAGATGGCCCAGTCGACACGACCCGTCCCGGGCGCCTGCTCGAACTCAATTCGGCCACGCGCCGGGTCGAGCCAATTCAGGAGCCGTTCGACCCGGGGGTTCACGGGGGCCCCCCCGCGTCCTCGTCCGGGTCCGTGTCCACCGGCGGGGGGACGGCTCCGGGCGGGGGCGGCAGGCGGCGCGGCTCCCCGTCCGTGTCCGTGTCGGCCGTCGGCTCCTCGAAGTCCTCGGGAGCCTCTTCCCAGGGGAGCCGGTGGTACTCGGCCTCGCGGAAGCCGTGGCGCCGCGAGGCGAGGATGGCCAGCGCCACGATGGACGCGACCGTGCCGATGAAATAGCCGAGCGTGAGCACGCCGGCGGCCGCGCCCGTCACGGCGATAAGGTAGTGCCGGTGGCGGACGGCGCTAAGGCCACCGGCCGCGGCCATGCCCGAAGCGAAGAGCACCGCGACCGCGAGCGCGTAGGCGCCTGCGGCGGGGTTGCTGAAGTTGGGCTCGCGGTCGCCCTCGACCTCGACGCTCCCGGTCCCCGGGGGCAGCGAGAAGGCGATGAGCCGTGGGAAAGACGACTCGAGCACGACGGGTTTGGACACGGTCTGGTGGCCGGCAAATGACGCCTCGAACGTGTAGGAGCCGGGCGGGATCTCGCCAAAGGTGTACCAGCCGTCCGCGTTGGTTTGTGTCTCGTTGCCGGTCTCGAGGATGGAAACAAGCGCGCCATCGAGCGTGTTGCCCAATGGGTCGGTGACCACGCCTGCGACCTCGACCACGCCGCCGGGCAGCCCGGGTTGCTGGGCCTCGGACGCCTGCACGAAGAGCTGGGCCGATGTGTAGAAGCCGACGCCTGCCGAGAGCAGCAGCAGCACGCCCGCAAACGAGATCCACGCGCGCCGCGAGGAGATCCCCACGCGGACGGACCGGTGGTGCGTCGGTCGGCGCAGCCGCGGCGAGCGCTTCTCGGGCGGGGGGCGGAGCATCCGGAATCCGCGGCCCTCGATGTCGCTCACGGCTTCTCCTCCCCGTCCTTGCCTGGTGCCGCTTCCCCTGGGGCCTCACCGTTGCTTGGTTCCACCCCGTCGCCCGGGGCGGTTCCCGCGCCCCCCTGGTCGACGACCCGAGGGAACGGCATGTCGTGTTCCGTGGCAAAGATCGACCGGCGGTCTTCAAACTCGTCGCGGGTGCCCATCAGCAGGAACATGGAGACCATCCCCAACACGAGGCCGAAGAGGGCGCCGACCGAGACCATGGCGCCGATGGGGCCGAGCATGGCGTGTTTGTACCGGCGGCGCCCGATGACGGCCACCAGGCCGACGGCATTCATCACGGTGCCGATGAGGAACGTGCTCATGCATGCGGTGAACCACCAGTCCCGGGCGGTCGCGAGGTCCTGCGACCGTACGCCGCTTCCGGCCTCGACGCGCAGCAGCTCCGCCTGGGCGAGCACCGTGCCCTCGGGCACCGGCGCGGCATAGACGGTGAAGCTCGTGGTCACGTAACCGGATTTCTTGACGGTCAGCGTGAGCCGCCCGGAGGGGACGTCGTGGAGGCGGAAGGAGCCGTTGGCGTCGGTCGTGGCGTTGGTGTCGAGCCCCTCGACCGTAACGAGCGCTCCCGCGACGGGCCTGTCCACGGGGTCGATGACGAGCCCCCCGAAGTCGCCGATGGGCTCGCCCGGCGAGGCGGCCACGCCGTAGAATTCGTAGGTCCAGAAGAGCCCGAGCGCGAGCGTGAGGGCCAGCAGCACGGTCACGACCCGGAGCCGCCGGTCGCGGTGGATGGCTGCCGACTGCTGACGACCGCGCGGGAACTCGAGCGCCTCGTCGCGAACCGCGCGCGCGGGCGTGCGGCTGCGCAGCCCCTCGGGACGGCCCGCGCTCACCCGTCTCCCCCCCCTTCCCCGGAGCGCCTCAGAGTTGCACGAGCACGCGGACGCGCGCGCCGTCCTGCAGTTTGAGCGCGCGGCGCAGGTGCTTGCGCGAAATGACCTCGAGCGTGTCGCGGTGGTGCGTGCGCAACGGCATGACGACAGCCCCGCCGATGCCCTCGATCTTGCAACGGAAGAGCTTCGCGCCGCCAAACGTGCGCCCTGCGTCCGTGAAGCCGGCCACCTCCATCCCCTTGGCGTTTTCGAGAACCAACCGCTTGGCAAGCTCGGGCCCTTGGAGCTTGATGTTGAGCGTGCCGGCCACGGGCCGCGTCCCGAGCAGCTTCTCGAACTGCAGTTGGTAGCCGTCCTGCCCCATGTAGTATGCCCCCTCGCCCAGGCCCGACGCGACAGTCCCCTTGAGCTCGACGGACGAGGCCTCCTCGAACACGCGGTGGAGGTCCGCGTGTTCGCCCGCAAGGGCCACGGACCCGGACTCGGTGATGGTGATGTGCTGCTTGCGCGACGAGATCTCGCGAGAAATGAGCCCCGCGCGGTAGAGCTCGAGCAGCAGCGAGGAGGCGGCCTGTTGGGAGAGGCCGATGACCTTGGCGAATTCGCCGGAGGAGACGCGCACGGGCGCGCGCAGACCGCCAAGGAGCGCGATGTGCTTGAGCGCGTGGAGGTGCTGAAGTTTGGCGCGCTCGCCCGACATCGGTCGTCCAGGGGGCGGGCGCGATTTAAAAAGTGCCCGCGAACAGGTTACCCAAGCGAGGCCCTGCTGGCCGGCCGCCCAAGCGGGCCAGCCCTTTAATGCCAAGTCCCCCGGTGCCGGCACGATGGCACGCCGGCCCAAGGTCGCCCCCGAGTATGAGGTGTTCGTCTACGGGGGCCCGCGCAAGGCGCACTTCCGCTGGTCCGACATACGGCCCGTGCTCAGCGCCGAGCGGCTCCAGGACAAGGTCTTCCACCGTGCGTCGCAGATCACGATCCCGGACCGCGACCGGTTTTGGATGCGCAAGAAGACCGCGACCGCCCGCGTCGACTCGGTGGCGGACATCGCCTCGTCGACGCTGATGGCGTATGTGGAGGCGTTCCCGAGTTTCCCCGGCCTCCACCCGTTCTACGGCGAGCTCGCTGCCACGATGGTGGATGTCGACGTGGTACGCCAGGACCTGGCAAGGCTCCAGGGCTCGGCGGCCAGTATCCAGGAGGTCTGCCGCAAGTCCGCGCGCCAGATGCAGCGGACAGGCAAGCTCGACTTCCTGGAGGCGAAGCGCCGCGAAGCCTACGGCCGCGTGGGCTCGATCATCAAGGACATCTCGGGGCCGCTGACGCGCCTGGAGGCCACGCGACGCGCGCTCTCGAAGCTGCCGACGCTCGAGCCGGAGGCCCCGACGCTCATCGTGGCGGGGGTGCCCAACGTGGGGAAGTCGGCGTTTGCCGCGCGCATCTGCTCCGCGGAGCCGGAGGTCGCGCCGTACCCGTTCACGACCCGGGGCATCATCCTGGGCCACGCCGAGATCGCCAGGCGCAAGGTGCAGGTCGTGGACACCCCGGGCATCCTCGACCGCCCGGCAAAGAAGCGCAACGCGATCGAGCAGCGGGCGCTTGCGGCCGTGCGGCACCTGGGCGACATCGTCCTCTTCCTCTTCGACCCGACGCCGGAGGCAGGCCAGCCCATGGAGGCGCAGGAGAACCTGCTCAAGGAGGTGCGCGAACTCTTCGGCAGAAAGCTAGTCGTGGAGGTCGAGAACAAGGTGGACCTCATCAAGATAGACACGCCGCGGCTCAAGCTGTCGGCAAAGACGGGCGAAGGAGTCGAGGCGCTCATGGGGCACTTGGCGTTGGTCATGCCTGACCGGGGCGGGCGGCCGGGGTGGGTGGCGGAGGAAGAGTGAGGGCGGGGACGCCGCCATCACCCCTCGACGCGCGTTTCCATCTCGATCACCGCGGTCTGGTTCGAGTCCCTCTCCGCGGTCGCCGTGATCCACGTCGTCTCGTTCGACCCCGGCCCGACGCTCGCCCAGGGCTGGACCTTGAGGCTCATGGGCGCGCTCTCGCCGGCTCCCAGTAACACACGTGACCCCTCCGCCCAGGTCGCTGACCAACCCTGCACGGAGGTGATCCGGAGCTGATAGCCGCTCGCGCCCGTTCCGGTGTTCGTCAGGTTCATCTGATAGATGGCAAACTCGCCCTGGGCGATCGTTGCGTTGAGGTGCGTGGGGGCAAAGCGCACGCCGTAGGTCGCAAGCGGGAAGAGCGTCCCTTCGTCCGACTGGCTAGCGCAACGCTCCTGCCCGCCCGCAGAAAGCCACACAGCGGCTGTATAGTTCCCGGCGGGGTCGGAATTCGAGAGGGTCGCGTCCCAGAACCAGGTGTCCCCCTGGTTCGGTCTTGAGACGACCCGGGGCCCTGATTCGGTCGCCGCGACCTCGCGGCCGTCCGGGTCTTCGAGGGAGGCGTTCAGCCAGGCCGTGAAGGGCCCTCCGCCCCCCGCCGCCGCGAGGGCCACCGAGAGGGAGACGGAGTCGTTCAGGCCGTCGCGGTCGGAGTCCGAGACCCCGAACCCGATGGCACCGAAGTACACGTCTGGGCAACCGCGCACGACGGGAACATCCGGCCCGACACAGCCTGCGAAGACGACGGAGGCCGCCGCACAGGTGACGACAAGAGCGTGGCGGGCGCGCATATCCGATTCCCCGGTAGGCGGTAGGAGGCGCCGGGGGGATGAAAATGTAGCGGAGCGGGCGGGGGGAGGACGAAGGGGAGGTCCGCGCGGGTGAGGGGCTCCATGGGGGTTCGCGGTTTCACGTGGTACTCGTCGTGTTCATGGAGGGGATGTTTGTCGCTCCTGGACGTACCCAGGCTCCACAGGGAGACGGGGTATTCAGATTTGAGAGGGGGTGGGGTGAAAGTTGATGGGTGCGGCGAAAGAGGGTTTCAAACGCCAGCCGAGGGCGTTCCAATGTGTGCGACACCCGGATGACGGCAAGCAGGGGCGTTCCGCTGCCTTGCGCCCTCATCGCAGGTCTACTCGCGCCAAAGGCCCTTCTTGCCGGCGAGTAATTCACCCTCCGCCTTCGTCGCCTGTTTGAGACCCATGAAGACCGGAAGGAGAATCTCGATCTCCTCGTCACTGAACCCGTTCCGCCGAAGGGAGCCTCGAGCAATGTCCTCTCCCCATGCGGCGTGGTCGGGGTGTTGGATGAATCGCCGCACCACGTCAAAGTCGGGGCCCGACTCCTGGTTCCAGAAGCGTACCCCGAAGTCCTTCGGGATCTTCACGATGACCATCAGGTCTGCGCGGCCCGTTCCTTCACTGCGGTCAACTTCCCGCAGGTCGCCGGCTTGGCCCTGTCCCATGACTCGCCATTCGACCGGGTACACCGTTATCGCCCGTGCCCACCACACCGAACGCCTCGTCCCAGTCGTCGTGTAGATGTGGACGCATTTGGCCTGCGATTGAAGCGCGCGCAGCTCTCCGTCGATGGTGGCGCGTTTGGATCCCTTCAAGGCGGGCGAGCGAAGCACCTCCGCAAACGAGATCGGTCGACCATTGGGGGGGAGAGTGGCCCACACCTTCGCGCGAAGGTCGGCTCTGCGCAACTGCTGGGGCTTAACCGCGCCAGGATCTCGGGCCAAGATGGCCTGCCGCCGCGCTGGCATGCGGATTCTGATTTCAGGTTTCGAAGGTTATTGAACCAACGGTTCCCTTGGGTCCCGTCGGTCAGGTGCCGCGGCGCTGGGCCCCCGCCCCCGACATACACATGACGGGGCGGGTTACTCGTCCACCTTGGCGGCGGCCCACCCGCGCTGCCATGGCCCCGGCACCGCCGCAACGGCAACAAGAAGCCCCCAAAACGCCGCCCCCACCAAGCGCCAAGCGGGGACGCGCGCGGTGTAGGTCATGTGGAGAGCCGCGGGGAGGGTGAAGGCAGGATGGAACGGGGCCAAGGGCGGCTCCGACTAGGGGAGGAGGGCTTTTCGGGGTTTGGAGCGTCGCAGCGGGTGCTGCTACGGGGACGCCTCCCCGGCAGCAGCATCCATGACGCAGCGCAGCAAGTACCGCGTGACCGCCTCTTGGAAATCCTTATCCCCCATGAATCGCTCAAGGATAGCCCCGTTCTGGTCCATCCGGTCAACGAACTTCTGTTCCAGGATCTTGTTGAACTTGAGGCGGAGGTTTCCCTCCGTGTTCACCCTTGCGCTGGCCATCAGCTCCTCGCCTTGGAGGTTCTCTTCGTCGATTTGGTCGAGGAACAACTGGTCCGCCGCGAGATTCTCCTCGTCCCTACGGGCGTGCCCCCCCTCCACACGTAGAACCTCGCACCAACCTATTTCTCCGCCACGCCCCCTCGCTTTGACCCCGCGTCTCCAGCCCGCGGGAGGGGAGGGGGCACGTGCTTCAGGAAACGACCGGCCCGGCCGCGTCCCCGGCCATGCGCGCGTACTTCCGCAAGCTCGAGGACGAAACGGACCGCGCGCTTGCGGTGGCGCGCGCCGCCCGTGCACAGGGGTTTGACCCGGCCCCCACGGTCGAGATCCCGCTGGCCCACGACCTCGCCGAGCGCGTGGAGAACCTCGTGGGCCCCCGCGGTATCGCGCAGCGCATCCGCGCGCTCTCGAAGACGATGAACCGCGAGGAGGTCTCGCTGGCCATCGCCAAGGAGGTCATTGGGAGTGGCGCCTGGAAGTCCCCCGACGCGGCGATTGACCAGGCCGTGCGCACCGGGCTCGCGATCCTCACGGAGGGTGTGCTCGTCGCCCCCCTCGAGGGGATGACGGGCGTCAAGGTGAAGACGAACGACGACGGCTCGACCTATGTCGACGTCTACTTCTCGGGGCCGATCCGCGCGGCAGGCGGGACGGCCGAGGCGCTCTCGGTGCTCATCGCCGACGTCGCGCGCCGCTCGATGGGGATTGGGGCCTACCGGGCGACCCCGGAGGAGATCGAGCGGTTCAAAGAGGAGATCCCGGCCTACAAGCAGGCCCAACACCTCCAGTACACGCCGACGGCGGAGGAGGTGCACCTCATCGTCTCCCACCTGCCGGTCTCGGTGAACGGGGAGGGGACGGAGAAGGTCGAGATCTCAGGCTACCGCGACCTCCCGCGCGTCGAGACGAACCGGCTGCGCGGCGGGGCGTGCCTGGTCATCGCGGAGGGCCTGTGCCTGAAGGCGCCGAAGGTCCTGAAGCATGTGCGCCGGCTAGGCCTCGAGGGGTGGGACTTCCTAGCGGAGGTGGAGCCGAAGAAGTCGGAGGACCCTGCGAGGCCACCCCAAGAGACGACGGCCGAGGGGGGGAGCGCGGACCGCCACGGGCGCCCCGCCGAGGACGAGACCGACGGGGAGCCGGGCCACGACGAGGACGACGGCAACGGCGAACCGATCCCCATCAAGAGGGGGAGTCGGCCGCGGGATGTGATCGCGGCGGCAGGGCCCACCGCCCCGGAGCGCGGGCCCGCACGCTACATCCGCGACCTGATCGCGGGGCGCCCGGTGTTCTCGCACCCTTCCCGCCCGGGGGGGTTCCGCCTGCGCTACGGGCGCGCCCGAACGACCGGCCTCGCGGCCATTGCGGTGCACCCCGCAACCATGTACGCGCTTCACTCGTTCCTGGCGGTCGGCACGCAGATGAAGATCGAGCGCCCGGGGAAAGCGGGGGCGGTTACCCCGTGCGACTCGATCGAGGGGCCGGTCGTGGGACTGGACAACGGCGATGTCGTCCATCTGAACAGCCTCGAGGAGTTCCGCAAGGTCGAGAAGCGGATTGAGACGATCCTCGACGTCGGGGAGCTGCTTGTGCCCTTCGGGGAGTTCATCGAAAACAACAAGGACCTGGCCCCGGGCGCTTGGTGCGACGAGTGGTGGGAAGCGGAGCTGGGCGCGCGCGCTCCAGGCGTTGCGACGCCCCGGCACCCGTCGTTCGGGGAGGCGCTTGCGCTCTCACGGGAGCACGGCGTGGCGCTCCACCCGGACCACACATTCATGTGGAACGACTTCGCCGCGCAAGACGTCGAACGCCTGGCGGCGGTCGCGGCCGAAACCGGGTCGCTCACGGGCGATGCGTTCTCGCTGGACGCCACGCCGCGGGCCGTCGAACTCCTGTGGAAGCTAACGATGCCCCACCGGCGCCGCGACGGAAGGGCGGTCGTCGAACCGGGCGGCACGGCGCTGTGCGCCTCGCTCGGCCTCGAGGCCGGGCAGAGCGGGCAACTGCGCCGGACCCGACGCCTGCCGGAGGGCATGGCCCCCGAGACGCCCGGCCACGAGGCGGTCTCCGCGCTCCTTGGAGTCAGGGTCCGCCCGAAGGCCCCCACCCGCATTGGCGCGCGCATGGGCCGGCCCGAGAAAGCGCGCGAGCGCACGATGAAGCCGCCCGTACACGCGCTCTTCCCCATCGGCGGTTCGGGCGGCGCGCAGCGGTTGGTCAAGGAGGCCGCGCGGGCCGCGCAAGTGGAGGTGGAGGTCGCGTCGCGCCGGTGCGCGGCGTGCGGACGCAAGTGGCCGATGCCCCGGTGCCTGTGCGGTGGCTCGACGGAGCCGACGGGCACCTACCCGCGGAAGTTCCGGATGCCCGTCAAGAAGGTGCTCCAGGCGGCGAAGGAGGACCTCGGGATGGCAAGTGCCCCCGGTGTCAAGGGTGTGCGGGGGCTCATCTCGCAGGAGAAGATCCCGGAGCCCCTCCACAAGGGGCTGCTGCGGGCCAAGCACCGGGTGTTCGTCTTCCGGGACGGGACGGTGCGGTTCGACCTCACGGATGTCCCGGTGACGCACGTCCGCCTGCGGGAGATTGCGCTGACCCCCGAGCGGGCCCGGGAACTCGGGTACGAGGAGGACCACCTCGGCGCGCCGCTCGAGCGCGACGACCAGCACATCGAGTTGCGGCCGCAGGACCTCGTCCTGTCGAAGGGCTGCGGGGACTACCTGCTGCGCGTCGCGGCCTTCGTCGACGACGAGCTCGAGAAGATCTACCGGATGGAACCGTTCTACATGGCGAAGTCCCCCGAGGACTTGATCGGGCAGCTCGTCATCGGGCTGGCCCCGCACACCTCGGGGGGCGTGCTCGCGCGGATCCTCGGGTTCACAACGGCGCGCGTCGCCTACGCGCACCCCTTCTTCCACGCGGCCAAGCGCCGCAACTGCGACGGGGACGAGGACAGCATCATGCTGCTGCTCGAGGGCTTCCTCAACTTCTCGCACAAGTTCCTCCCGTCGTCGCGCGGGGGGAAGATGGACGCCCCGCTGGTGCTCTCCGTGCGGATCGACCCCAACGAGATCGACAAGGAGGCCCACAACATCGATGTGGCCGCGCGCTACCCGCTCGCGCTCTTCGAGGCCGCCGAGCGGGGGGCGCACCCGAACGAGGTGACGAAGTTGATCGACTCCGTGGGCGCGCGCATCGGCACGCCGGGACAGTACGAGGGGTTCGCGTTCACGCATGACACCGCCGACATAAGCGCCGGCCCGGCGCGCTCCGCGTACTCGGAGATGGGGTCCATGGTGGAGAAGATGGAGGCGCAGCTCGACCTAGCGACGCGCATCCGCGCGGTCGACGCGGCGGACGTGGCCGCGCGCGTCATCGAGACGCACTTCCTGCCGGACCTTGTGGGGAACATGAAGGCGTTCTCCCGGCAGGGGGCCCGGTGCGGGAACCCCGCGTGCGGGCGCAAGTATCGGCGGGTCCCGCTGAAGGGCCAGTGCCTGGAGTGCGGGGGGTCGCTGCTCCTCCTTGTGCACGAGGCCTCGGTCAAGAAGTACCTCCAGGTCACACAGGCTATGGTGGACCGGTACCCGGTGTCGGAGTACATCCGGCAGCGGGTGGCGCTGGCCGAGGAGGCGATCAACGCGCTGTTTGAGAACGACAAGGTGCGCCGGACGCGGATCGAGGACTTCTAGGCCCGACGCACGCCATCGGCTCAACCGACCCAAAAGGGCCATATGGGGGCCTCCCCCGTCGATAGGGAGGCGGCGCCCCGTGACACCTCATGCACGTACGCCTGACAGCCACGTCCGGAAGCGGCAAGTGCTGGCGGCTGGCGTGGTCTTCCTGCTTGTGATATCGTCGTGGCCGGTGACCGGGCAGCCCGACCTCCAGCCGGGGGACGTGTGGGTGGTTGACCGGGCGTGGTCGGCTGACGTCCGCGTGTCGGCGGACGCGGGCGCCGATTTCGAGCCGGCCGTATGGGCCGACGAGAACCTCTCGGCGACGGTGCTGTGGAAGGCGAACCGGTCCGGTGAGGTCGCATGGTGGTCGGGGCTAACCAACACCACCGCGCCCGCGACGACCGCGGGGTCGCTTGTGACGAACGAGACGGGCGGTGCCTGGGGTCCGAACTACACCTATGCCCCTAACGTGGGGGCCGACGCGCAGGGCCGCATCTTCGTCGTGTACGCCGAGTCGAACAACACGACGTACGTGCAGTTGGACGGCGCGGGCAACGTGCTCGTGGGCCCGAAAGTTATCGTCCGTTCGAACGGTGAACGCATCCTCAACCCCGCGATCGCCGTCTTCCCCAACGGGACCGCGGCGGTCGTGTACGAAAACGCGACGCTCCCGGGCCCGACGAGGAGCGAGATCTACGTGGTGCTCGTTGACGACGAGGGGGAGACTGTCTGGGGGCCCCGAATGGTGACAAGCGCCGGGCTGTACCGTGCGTACTTTCCGACGGTAGCTGTCAACCCGTGGACCGAAGACATCCTGATAACTTTCGCGTCCGGCGACACCTACCTTGCACGCTTCAACAAGTGGGGATTCAAGAACATGGCCTCGCAGGTGGTCCGGAGCAATTGGCAACCCCAGATCGTTTATCCCGTCCCCATGCCCAACGGGAACACCCAAGTGTTCTGGGCCGAGTATGGGAAGGCCTACATGTCGTTGTTCAACGACAGCGGGATGCGTGTGGTAAACGGGAGGGTGATCTCGGACACCAACGCGCGCAATGTGACGGGAGTCCATGGAGCGGGCCTTAGCGACGGCCGTTCGGTGGCTGTGTGGTCGGACGCGCGCACCGGGGACCGGGAGATCTTCTTCGTGACTGTGCGGCCCGGCGAAGAAGGCAACCCGGGCGCCCCGACGAACGTCCGGGTAACAAACGCGACGGGCAACTCGACCAACCCGTGGATCGCGGCCGACCCCTGGGACAACCTCCACCTGGTTTGGTCGGATGAACGGGGTGGGGACGCGGAGGTCTACTATAAGCGGTCGTACCAGTGCGGCGCCGAGCTGTGGGCGGATCGGTACGATATCGCGGCGATGTTTTTCATCCTCCCAGACGAAACGAAACATCTCCCCCTGCGACTCAACAACACGGGGTATTGGTCGGCGAACCTGACACTACAGTTGGATGTGACGGGCGCGCCACCTGGGTCCGGCTGGGCGATCTTCCTGAACGCGACAGACTTCGTGGATGTCCCGCGGGGGGGCGGGGTGGACGCCAGCCTCCAGATAACCTCTCCCGCTAGCCCCAAAGAGGGGGACGATGTATGGGTCAACATTACCGCCAGCACGAATTGTTCCCTTGGCGGCGAGGACCTTGTGAACTTCCCCACGTACGTCTACTACCCGCGCGCGATCAGCCTCTTGTTCGACCAAGCGAACCAGACCGCCCTCGCCGGCGCGACGGTGGAATTCCAGGGACGGGTGGAAAACCTCGAGAACCTGACCGAACCCGTTCTGCTGCAACACGTATTCGGCGCTGGCAACTACGGCGTTACGGTCCGGTTCAACCAGACAAGCCTGACGGTCGGCCCCAAGTCCGCGAAGAATGTATCGGCGTCCTTCCACGTTCCCGACGACGCTGTCCCTGGTTCCGTACTCGTGGCACAGGTGGTGGCCATGTCCCAAGTCGACACCACGGTTCGATCGGTCGCGAACCTGAGCGTGCTCGTGGACCCGACTGTCTCAATCGAACTGGACGCACACCCAGACCTGCGGACCGCCCCCTGGGGAACGCCCCTGAACTACACGGTCTCCGTGCGAAACACCGGCAACATTCAGGAGGCCGCCCGGATCACGCTCACCATTGGAGCTTCGGCCATCACAGCGACAATCGGCATCCCCGACGTATGGATCGCCGGCGGCGAATCTGCCGATGTACCGATCCTCGCACAGATCCCCCATAGCGCAATCGATGGAGACCGCTTCGGTTTCACGTTGACCGCCACGGCCGTCGACTTCGGATCGAGCGCCTCGGTTACCATGTGGGCCGTTGTGGAACCCGACCGGCAGATCGCGGTGGATGTCGACCCCGCGTCCCCCGGCCCGCCGGGCGGGAACACGACGCTCAACATTTCGATCACTAACAACGGGAGCGCGAACGAGCAGGTGGGCGTCGTCGTCACCGACACACCTGCCGGTTGGTCGGCGGGGGAGGCTGCACCGGCAAACCTGTCGTTGGGACCGGGGACGGCCAACGCGACGCGGCTCAACTTGACCCCTCCAGCCGGCACCGCGCCGGGCCCGTACAACATCACCATCTGCATTTGCAGCGAGGGGCGCCCGCCGCTTGAGTTGGTAGTAGCTGTCAGGGTCGCGGGCGTGGTGGGGCTGGACCTCTCTGTTGTGGCCGGTTATTTGGCGTCGCCCCCCGGGAGAATCGTGAACTTCGATTTGCTCCTTCGTTCGACAGGCACCAAGGAGGTGTCGGTCGGGATTTCGGTGGCGGGGATGCCGCCAGGTGCCTCGATCAACCTGACGCTTGCCGAGATGCTTGGCGACCTGCCGGCAGGAACCCCGTGGAACTCCTCGATCGTGCTCGCGGCCGGATCGTCGGTGGCGCTCCGCCTCGCCGTTGCGCTGACGAACGAGACCCCTGCGGGGGATTACACGGTGCAGTTCCTGGCCTCGACCGAGGAGGGCGCATCCGACGTAGCCTTTGCCCGCCTCGAGGTGTTCGACGCCGACCTACGGGCCGTGATCATGGTGCTCTCGCCCCCGTCGCCCCTCGAGGGACAGGATGTGACGGTGGGCCTGCGGTTCTACAACGACGCGCGGTCGAACAAGAGCACGGTATGGGTTGACCTCCAGGACAATGGCGAGACGATCGCAACAATCGCGGTGAACTCGCTCGTCGCGGGCGAGGAGCGGGACGTGGTCTTCCGGTGGATAGCGAGCCCGGGCGAGCACCGGCTCACCATGCGGATTGACCCACCGATACATGGAGGAAATCCGTGGGGCGAGATCCGTGAGGTCGACGAGGAGAACAACGAGTTGTCGGTCGTCGTCGTGATCGCAGGAGGGGCGGCCGGCCCCGAACCGACCGGCGCGTTTGGAATACTGCTCGTAGTCGCCGTGGTTGCCGCCTTGGCCGGGACCGCAGGCTATGTGATCCTGAGGAGGCGGAAAGGGCAGTCGTCCTGATGCGCCCTGGAAGACCCACCAATTGACCGAATACCGTTCGATAAGGCACTTATCCCGCACCCCCCTCTGATTCGCGCGGCGGACGAGCGTTGAGAGCCCTAAACCACGGGCAGCGCAGCCGGCGCCTGGGCGCCGCCTTTCTCGTGGTCTCCTTGGTCGCGTTGCCGTGGTCAGCCGTCGCAGGGCCGTCCTCCCATGGGGATGCGCCCGGGGGAGCCGGCGGTTTGGCCATTCAGGTGGATGAGCCCAGCCGCACGGGCTTCCGGGGCGATGCGGTGACATTCGACGGGCGGGTCACGAACCATGGCAACGCTACGGACTATGTCCGTCTCCACTGGGAGGCCGGCGAAGGAGACGCTGCCAAGGGGATTTCGGTGAGCGTAGTCGCGCACGGCGTCGAGGTCGCCGCGGCAGCGACCTTGGACTTCTTGGTCAACGCCGAGATCGCGTCATTCGCGGACCCCGGGACATCGATGGAGATCATCGTGGTGGCTGTCTCGGATGCCAACCCCAAGGCGCGCGTCCAGGTTTCTGTGACAATCGCGGTCGAGGCCGCCCTTGAGATTCGCATTGATGCCGACCCCGTCGTCCAGATGGCCGCGCCGGGCGAGGAGGTCGCGTTCGCAGTCAGCATCTCTGCGACGGGAAACGCATTCGTTCCGCTGCGCCTAGTTTTGGATGTGACAAGCCACCAAGCGTTCGTTTCATGGGAAGCGAGGGAGACCGTTGTCAAGACGGCAGAGATTTGGCGCACGAGCTTCGGCGCCCGCATTCCCACCGCGGTCGTTGATGGCACAGTCATCTCCTTCGTGCTTCGCTCCCACGCGCCGGGGTTCAACGTGGCTGCCGAGACTGAGGTCCGCGTAGTCGTGAGCACAACGAGCCGGCTGACGTTTGATGCCACCCCCTTTCCGTCCGCGTGGCCGGGCGACCGCCTCCTGGGGGCGATCAAGGTCTCGAACGGGGGCGCACAACCGGAAGAGCTCCCGGCGCCGTGGGCAAAGGAGGCTCCCACCGGGCCAAGGATCGGGCCTTTCAGCCCGACGAGCCCCACGTGGGAGATTCCGGCCGGGGGCACCGCGCGGTCGGAATTCATCGTCTCCGTCGGCGAGCAGACGCCGCCGGGCCTACACGAGCTCGCCATCTGCTTTTGCGGGCCGGACGGCCAGGGCGTTGAGGTGCCGCTCTCCATCGTGGTGAACCGGACCTTCAACGCGACGCTGGCGGCCATCAACGGCACGGCGGTGACCGGGCCCGACACCCTTGCGTAATTCGATGTCGAAATCGAGGTGCGCGGCAACGCTCCGGGAGAATTGAGCTTCGAGCTGGCGGGCATCCCCGAGGACAGGACGCCCCGCTTCCGCCTTCTTGAGCCATTTGGCGCCTTGCCCCGGGGGAGCCCGTGGCCCTCCCCTTTCTTGATCACACCTGACGCCACCGTGCGCTTGCGAATCGAGGTGCCGGTCGCCGACGGTGTGGAGGACGGGCAACGGCTCCTGGCACTGCGTGCGTGGGGACCGATGGGCGGAGTCGACCCCATCTACCTGTGGCTCGTCGTCGGGGGTGCCGACCTGAGACCAGCGTCGATGGTCGCCTCGGACATAGCGCCCCGGGTGGACCAGGACATCCGAATCGCCATCCGCGTGCACAATGGCGGCCTGGTGGCGGCGGAGCGGTTCACCGTGGAACTCCTGGACAACGGGGAGCAAGTCGGAATCGCACAGGTTTCCAGGCTCGAAGCTGGCCAGGACACCGTCGTTGTCGTCGTATGGCGCGCGGTCGAAGGCCACCACACGCTCACGGCCCGCGTCGACCCCCCGCTGGCGGAAGGGGACCCGTGGGGGTCCGTAGCGGAGGCGAACGAAGCCGACAATGAGGCGTCGCTAGTGGTCGACGTCGGGGGTGGATCGGCCGTCGACGATGGAACGACCATCGCGGGGGCGGTCGCAGCAATCTCCACCGCGTTGGGTCTTGCGGCCATCCATGTCCATCGTAAGAGACGACGCGACGCCCAACGGCCCTGAAACCGAAGCATTCGGGACCGCCCATTCAAGGGGCTGGGTGGCTGCTGCGTCCCGCGGCGTTGTTGGTTTCGGTCGCGTTTTTGGTCGGCGCGGCGGGCACCCGCCGGCACGAGCGGAACGAGAGGTGGCCGCCGAGGCGGGAGTGAGAATCGCCGCCTGAGTTCAGCCCCCCCGCGATCGTCCAGGAATGGGCTCCCGAAATCCACAACCAACAAATACGCCCCTCCCGCAAGAGCAAATGGGGTCGATCTGGCAACCAATCACCATGAAGGGGGGAAGTCCCCGGGCCTCGCGGGAGCCATCGCGCTCCTCTTTCTCCTCGCGCCCGTCCTTACGGCGACCGCGACAGCCACGGCCGGAACTACCCCTCCGACCACCCAGTCCATCCCCCCGGGCGCCTACCTCTGGTACGATGCGCAGCGCCTGACCAACAGCTCCGAGCCGGACTTCGACCCGCAACTTTCGGTCGACTCGAACGGGGTGGCGCACTTCATCTGGCGGCACGGGAGCGGGACGAGCGAGGCCTACTACGCCGCCGACGCCGGACCCTTGAGCGGAATCCAGTGGGGACCCGCCTACATCTCGAACCGGGTCGCGGACGAGGTCGGGGGCGTGGTGCCCGTCGCCCAGAACATCGCGCGCGACTCGAGCGGGGACTTCCACGTGATCTACGACGAGGGGTGGGCGGACATCAACTACACCAAGATCGACGAGGGCGGCACCGTGATCGTCGACGCTCGGCGCGTTGGGCCGTCCGACAGCTACTCCACAAGGCTGCCGTCGCTCACCATCGCCCCCGACGGCACCGTCCATATTGCCCACATCGAGGAGCGCTACCGCGTCGCCGACATCGCCTTCGACAAGCTCCAAAACGACGGCTCCGATACCTCGATCGACCGCGTCGTCTCCTCGGACTTTCTAATGATGTCTTCCAGCACCCCTGTGGTCAAGGCCGACCCATACAACGGGAACATCGTGTTCACCATGGGGACCGACCAGGGGCTATACCTCGCGCGCTTCAACACGTTCGGGATCCAGGATATGGGAACGGTCGCGCTCCGCTCCTCGGGAGACCGGAAAGCGGCGGACGTGACCTCCGCGCCCAACGGGAGTATGCACGTCGCGTGGGTCGACGGAGGGACCGTCTACTACAGCATGGTGAACGCGACCGGCATGCGGGTCGTCGACGGCTACGCACTTGCCGGCAACGGCAGTGCCTTGGGGTCCCCGCGGCTCGCGGCCGCAAGCGACGGCACCGTCTTTGTCGTGTGGGAGGAGAGCCGGGCGGGCGTCCCCCAGGTCATGATCGCACCGCTCGACCCGTCCCAATCGCTCGACCAGGTGCAGCCCCGCCAGATCACGAACTCCACGGTGGGCGCGAGCCAGCCGGCGGTCGCTACCACCTCGGCGGGGGACCCGCTCGTCGCCTGGGTGGATGTGCGGGACGGTCAGCAGGAGGTATACTACGCGCTCGGCGTGGTCAGCCGGTGCAAGATTGACTACAACCCGATTAACCTCGCGAATATGTTCTTCATCCACCCCAACGAGACGAAGGTCTTCCCGCTCGCCGCGCTGAACGACGGGATCCTGCCGGACAACTTCACTGTACGGATCGAGCACGACGCGCCCGCGAATTGGATGGTGGACGTGGCGCCGACGGACTTTCCTAGCGTGATGCCCGGCCGGGCGGCCCGGTTCAACCTCACGGTAAGCGCCCCGCTGAGTGCGGTCAGGGGCGACAACGCCACGATCATCATCTATCTCGAATCGGCCAGCGGCATCTGCGCAGACCGGCTCGTCGTCCCGACCTATGTGGTCATCTCCCGGGAGCTGCGGCTGAACGGCGAGTCCCAGAAGTCGGGGAAGACCGGCGAAACTGTATCGTTCGGTCTATTCATCAAGAACAATGGTGACGTCCGCGAGGAAAACATTCAGTTGCTACACGTCTTCGGTGCAGGGGACGACTGGCCCGTCAAACTCTCCAAGTCGGAGGTGTCACTCGACCCCGGGAGGTCCACGAACTTCACCGTGTTCATCACGGTCCCGGAGAACGCGCCCGGCGCCGTGCCAGGCCTCTTCCAGATCGCGGCCTACTCAAGCATCGACACGACCGTCCGAGCGACCATGCAACTTACGGTCATCACCGCGTCGGCCATTGACATCGTCCTGACGCCCACGCCGACCGAAATGCAGATCCTCGGGGGTGAAACAGCCAACTTCACAATCAATGTAGCAAACGTGGGAAACCTCCCAAGGGCGGTCAAGATCGACGTGAACGCTCAGAAACCCACGGGCTTCCCCGGGTGGATGGCAACGATCGACCGCAGTATCGCGTACCTGGGCGGCGGCCAATCTACCGACTTTGAGTTGCAGGTTTTCGCGGCCCCGGACGCCCTGGCCGGAACCCGGCTGGAACTCGTGGTGACGGGGTTCTCGGCCAACTACGCGGCCGAGGGCCGCACAACGATAACGACGGTGGTCCGCCATTCGTGCGCTTTCTCGCTGACGGTTGACCCCCTAGCAGCCCTGGTGCCTGGCGGCGCGAAAGAGGCGGCCCTGTCCATCGAGAACGAGGGAAACCACAACGGCAGCGCCAGTTTCTCGTTCATCGGGCTCCCCTCGGACTGGGGTGCGGCGGTTCTAGAGAACGGGTCAACCATCACGGACGTCGAGGTCCCGGCCTTCGGCGCCCGAAACCTGACGTGGGAGGTGGTCGCCCCCTGGGATACGCTGGCCGGCCTCTACGAATTCGGCATCAGCGCCATAGGCGAGAGCTGCGCGGCGCCTGTACCCATCATGACCGCCGCGGTGGTCGCGCTTGGAGAAGCGGATGTGGAGATCGGCACGATCCACGCGCGAGCCCTCCCGGGCACGCAGGCCACGTACACATTTCAGGTGACGAGCTCGCGCAACGCCGGCATGTCGATTGTCCTTGGCCTCGCCGACTCGATGGGGCAGCTACCGCATTTGTGGCCGCTGTTCTACCTCGAGAACGCCGGCGGAGCGGGGGAGCCCACCCCCCTGTTGGACCGACGAATTACGCTTGAGCCGTTTGGGACTGCGGTCGTATCGCTGGTACTATCGGTCCCTGAGGACCTCTACGTCCGTGGAACCAACTTCACCCTGTGGCTAAATTCCTCCACAGGAGACCTGCAGTACTACCGGCTGCACCTCGAGATCCCCTGGCCCGACCTGGCAGTGGCCAGCGTGGAGGGCCCCAGCGAGCGCCCCGTCGAAGGCCAGACCGTTCACTTCGCGGTCACGGTCGAGAACCGGGGCCAACGGGAAAGCGGGGAGGGGTACGTCGGATTCGCGGTGGCGGATGGGGTGGTGTTCCAGCGCACGCTCGGGAGCGTAGCCCCGGGAGAGGCGGTGGTGCTGGACATCCCGTGGAACCCCAAGGCAGGGCTCCACGTCCTCTCGTTCTACATCGTTACCGTCTCGGGGCCGGCGGATTACAATGCGGAGAACGACGTCCGGTCCTTGAAATCGTACGTCCAGCCGGCTCCCCGGCCGCCCGTAGATACGTCGTCGCTAGGCGTGGTGGCCGTCGTGGTGATGATCGCCTCCGTGGCCTTCTTGGTCGTCGCGTTCGCGCTCTACCGCCGGGGGCGCAACCGATGGTGGCCCGAGCGGCCGCCGCCGGGACGAGTAGGCTAGACCCCCTAGCCGTTCAACGTCGGACGCCCGTAGCCGAAAGGACAAATAGCCGCCACCGCCAGGCCACGGTGTGCGGGGAGCCCCACCCGATCGGAACCCCCCTGGGAAGAGGCTGGCAGCCCGGATAGTGGCAGCGCTGCTCGCCGCGACGCTCGTTCAGTTCCCCGCGTCGGCAGAGGCCTCCCCCACCCCGGACGCCGCTCCCGCCGGGGAGACCATCGGCGGCATCCAGTGGTCGGACGTCGTGCGCGTTACGGACGACCCCGGGTGGGACCGGCACCCGGAGATCCACGTGTCCGAAAACCGTTCTGCGACCGTCTTCTGGACGGCTAACCGGTCAGGGGACGACGGCTATTGGTTTTCGCGGGTCAATGTGAGCGGCCAGGTCGAGGAGGCCGCCACCTTCCTCTCGCCGCACGTTTCATCCTATGGCCGGCCCCGCGGGAGCCAACTGGGGGTCGACAGTCAGGGGGACATCCACTTCGTGCGTGAGGAGGGATTCCCGTTCTACAACATCTCCTATGCGAAGTTCGGACTCGACGGGACGGCGATTGTGCCGGAGAAACGCCTCGGCCCCAACGACACCATCAGGTCTTATGGCCCCTCGCTTGCGGTCCGAGGCGACGACGAGGTATGGATTGTTCACACGGAGGACGTGAACACCACCCTAGACGCGGTTTCCGTCGACGGGCAGGAGCTATGGACCAACCGGCCCGTCCACACGCAGCAGGTCGTCCCGCCGTTCCCCCCTCCACTGCCGGCCCTCACCTGGCTCAGGTATGACCGGCTGGCGGAGAGCCTACTCCTTTCGTATACGGACGGGTACAGTTCGTGGCTCATGCGGTACAACGAGACGGGCGCGATGGACTTGCCTCAGCCCGTGAACCTCTGGACGACACCCTCATTCATCGTGGTGCCCGAGGTCGCCGCCACGCCCGACCGGACCATGCACGCCGTCTGGGAGCGGGCGGGTGCATTGTTCTACGATGCAGTCGCGACCAACGGAACGCTCTTGGTGAATGGGAGCCAAATCACGGGACCCCGGAACCCCGATAGCGTGCGCGTCGCGGGGCTCAACGACGGGCGTGCGATAATCGTATGGTCGGAATACGATTCCACGGAAGCGCGCTTCCGGGTCAAGTTCACATTCTCGACTCCGGACGGCACGGGTGGGTGGACGTTCAGCGAGTCGCATTACCTGACGGACGACGCGGGGAACGCGACACAACCCTGGGTAACGACGGCTCCGGACGGCACGCTCTATGTCGCCTGGGTAAGCGATGAGACGGGTGACCCCGAGGTCTACTATGCCCACAGCAGGCCGTGCGGTTTCGAGTTCCGATATGACCCGACGGACTACGCCGCCGCTTTCTCCATGCGCCTCGGGCAGTCGCGGGTGATCAACCTCACTGTCCGAAACACAGGCGTCGTCCCGGTGGACCTGAACCTCACGTACGAGTTGCCGGTGCCCGCGCAGGGCGCGGGCTGGTCCGTATCGCTTGGCGCGGGCAGCCTGACCGACGTATTGCCGGGTCAGGGGGCCAACACGACCGTTACGATCACGGCGCCACCCGACGGTGCCGACGGCGCAAATGCGAGCTACGCGGTTCGGGCCACCGACAACTGCCCCATTCCCCGGGAGCGTGAACTCGTTTTCCACCACATCGTCCGTGTGACGCGCGGATTGACGTTGGAGGGGCCGCCGAACCTTGGGCCCGTCCCCCCTGGGTCGGAGTGGCCGTTTTCCGTAGCGCTGGAGAACACAGGCGAGGTCGAGGAGACGGGTGTCACCATTGTGGCCGACAGCGGTATCCTGCAGTCAGGTGTTACCGTGCAGCCCGATCGTCACATCGTCAACCTGACCGCGGGGGAACGCCTGGATGTCAATTTCACGCTCTTGGTGGCGCCCAACGCCCCAGGCGTGGGGCCGTCGACCCTGCGGTTGCGCGCCTGGACGGCGGACAGCTACGTGTCGACCGGGGCCGTCTTTTTCGCCTTCGAGGTGGAGACGCGATTCTGGTTGAACGTGACTCTCAGCGAGAGCGTCGTCGTCGTCGCTCCGGGCTCTGGTGCGACCGTGCCCTTCACGGTGAAGTCCTTTGGGAACCTGTATCGCGATGCCGAGGTCAACCTGAGTATGACGGGTGTCGGCAGCTTCTCGGGTTGGTCGGCTACGCTCGACCGCACCGTCCTCCAAATGGATAGCGGGTTGCAGGAGACCGTCTGGTTTTTCCGAACCGTGCCCTCAAGCGCGCTGGCCGGCGAGTCGTCGACCTACTGCCTGGTGGCGGAGGCGGATGAGTTCTCCGCAAACGCGAGCGCGTGCGTGGAGGTGGTGGTCGCCGCGGTCCACAGCCCCGACGTCCTCGTCGACTCCGTCGCGCTGAGCGTCAAGCCGGGGCGGCAAGCGGGCTTTTCGATCCCGCTGATCAACAGGGCCAACGCGCCGGACGTCGTGAACGCCTCCATCGAGCGGCTACCGTCGGGGTGGACCGCCGAGTTCAACGACTCCGGGACATCGGCTTTCTCGCTCCTCATGCAGCCCGGGGACCGCCCGGAGATCGGTGTCGCGGTTGGCGTAAGCGAGGCGGCGCTTGCGGGGGACTACCGATTCGATATCCGGGTCGCGTTTGCGTCGGGCCGGGAATTCGTGGTGCCCATCACGGTCACGGTGGAGCCTTGGTTCGCCGTCGAGATCTCGGTGGCGCAGAACCGCACGACAGCCCGGCCGGGATCCAACGCCACGTTCTACCTCACGGTTACGAACACCGGCAATTCGGCCGACCTTGTGCGGCTGAATACGTTGGATCTGCTTCCCGACTTTGGGTGGAGTTTCTTCCTGGCCGGCGAGGTCCCGGTGCTCCTGGGAAACTCGAGTTGGACCAGTGTCCCCATCCTGCTCGAGCCAGGCGAGACTGCCCTTGTTGAGCTCCGTGTGGCCTACCCGCATATGGGGACTGGCCTCCATATGGAGTTCTCCGCCTGGGCGGAGTCCAGCGGTCAAGAAGGAGCGGGGGTCATCCTCATGATCGACCGGCAGGCGCCTGACTTGCGGCCGAGCGACCTCGTCTGGACCCCGACGGTCCCTGTAGCTGGAGAAATGGTACAAGTCATGTTCCGTGTTGCGAACATCGGCAGTTACCCGTCGGGCGAGGGGATGGCCGTGGAGGTCTTTGACGGGAACACCTCGGTTGCACGCGAGATGCTCCCGCCCATCGCTGCCGGCGGGTGGGTGGAAATCAGCATCCAGTGGACTCCGAACGAATGGGGCATCCGGCCACTGTCTGTATGGGTGGATACCGGGGGGGCTATGGGTTCATTCGGCTCCCCGTCCTACTTGGACCTCAATGAAACGAACAACGCGATCCGGAGCGACGTGGAAGTATCGGCTCCCCCCGAAACAGGCCTGCCGTCCGTGGGCCCCCTGGCCGTAGCTGTTGCCTTCATGGTTGTGGCGCTGGCAGACCGCCGCCGCCGGTTGGCGGAAATCCGTAAATAGCCCCCCCGCGCTCGCACGCGCCATGGCCAGCTACTCGGACGCAACCAAGGCTATCCAGATAGGAGAGAGCGCCCCCGATTTTTCGCTTCCGGGCACAGACGACAGCACCTACACGCTCGGATCCTTTGAGGACAAGAAGGCGCTCGTCATCTGCTTCTCCTGCAACCACTGCCCCTATGTCCAGGCGGCGGAGGAGCGCATGATCGCCTTCCAGCGCGACTTTGGCCCCAAGGGCGCGCAGCTCGTGTGCATCAACCCGAACGACGAGACGGTGTACCCGGAGGACTCGTTCGACGACATGAAGAAGCGCGCCGCCGCGAAGGGCTTCAATTTCACCTACCTTCGTGACGAGACGCAGGAGGTTGCAAAGGCCTATGGCGCCCAGTGCACGCCCGAGTTCTTCGTCTTCGGGCCGGACCGCAAGCTCGCGTACCACGGGCGGATCGACGACGGCCACAAGGTGGCGGCAGACGCGAAGAAGCACGACCTGCGCGACGCCACCCAGGCAGTGCTCGAGGGCGGGATGGTCGCCGAGCCCGTGACCATGGCGATGGGATGCTCGATCAAGTGGCTCAGCCCGCCGGCGGGGCTGCACCAGGTGCGGTAAGCGGCGCGCGGAAGCGCCTGTCCGGGGCTTTCGCCCCGACTGCGGACGGAATAATCAGGAATCGAGCGATAGCAATCACGAAGCGCATTTGGTGGGTCATACCGCCCCCTGCGCGTGTCCGTCCGAATCGCGTGGAATGATGAGGATCTCATCCATATCCTTCGGCACGGGCTAACGCGCTGGGACGTGGACGAAGCGCTGGCGGGAGACCATTATGTGCGACGGGCGGGGGGTCGTTACACGGTGATTGCCCGCGGGCACGGCCGCGCGCTTGTCGTCGTCTACGAACCCATCCAGGGGCGCCCCGGGTTCGTTGGCTTGGTCACTGCCCGTCTCGCTAGCGGGGCTGAGAAACGCTTATTGCGAAAGCGGGGGAAGGGGAGATGATGACCAAGCGACGGATCCGCTCGGCGGAAGACCTTGAAGCCCTGCCGGAGGGCGAGTGGGTCGAGGTCGCCGGAATGGACGTTGAGTGGGTGGAAGAGCCCCCTCGCGGCCGGTCCGCTCGCGTGGTCATCCCCTTGGACCCGAACATTGCGAGCAGCCTTTCGCCACGGTCGGGCGAGGTCCTGGAGGCACGCCTCAAGGGCGAAAACCTAGAGTTAGTTCGCCGCCGGCGGGCCAAAGCGGAGTAGCACCCGAGGGGCGTGGGTCGGAGTGGAACCCCGCGCGGCTGCGCGGCGGGGGCCCGACACCTCGCGCCGGCTCTTCCTCAAGGAGGCCGCCGTCGGGCTCGGGGTAGCCGCGGGGATCGCGGGCGCGATCCTCGGCGGCGAGCAGGTGCTCCGGTCGCTTGGGCCCCGAAAGCCGCTCGGGATCACCGGCCCCTACTACGGGACCATCGAGGCGCTCGAGATCGACGTTGTTGTCCTTTACCTCGAGGAGGGGGATGTAGACCCCGAAATGCGGGGCGTCGTGGCCACGGGGTTTGCCGCGTACAACGCCAAGTGCACGCACCTGGGGTGCACATGCCTCTGGCGAACAGAGGAGGAGGCCGGATCCCTCCTGCCCTTGCCCGTGGCCGAGCACGACGTTATCATCGACCCATGCCACATGTGCACGTTCGACCCCTACGACGCCGGCAAAGTTCTGTTCGGCCCGCCCAACCGCCCGCTCGAGCAGTTGGCGATGGGCATCAAAGACGGACTGGTCCAGATCGAGTTCTCGGGGTACTCGTTCGGCGGGGAGACGCCGCAGGTGTAGTTCCGCGAGGGAGCCGTAGACCACCGATGTCCATCCGCATCGGCCTGGTTTGGCCGGGCCGGGGCCGGCCGCCTACTCCCACTCCACGGTCGCCGGCGGCTTGTTCGAGACATCATACACCACGCGGTTCACGCTCGCCTTCAGCGTGTTGGTAATCCGCACGGATATCCGGTCCAGCGTCTCGTGGGGCACCTTCGAGTAGGCGGCGCTCATCCCATCGATCGAGTGGACTGCGCGCACGACCACCGTCTCCCCATAGGCGCGCAGGTCGCCGTGCACCCCGACGCTCCTCACCGGGAGCAGCGCCGCGAAGTACTGCCAGGGGGCCTCCATCGTGCCGGTCGCCACCGCCTTGTCGATCTCCTCCTCGACGATGGCACACGCCTCCCGCACGACCTCCAGGCGCTCGGGCGTGCACTCGCCGAGGCACCGCACCGCCAGCCCCGGGCCAGGGAACGGCTGCCTCTCGGCCACGGAGAGGCCGAGGTGCCTGGCCACCTTCCGCACTTCGTCCTTGTAGAGGTCGCGCAGCGGCTCGATGATGGTGAGCTTGAGGTCTGCCGGAAGGCCGCCCACATTGTGGTGCGACTTGATCGTGTCGCGGGCCCCCCCGCCCGACTCGATCCAGTCGGGGGCGATCGTCCCCTGCATCAGGAACTTTGCGTTCGACTTCTCGGCCTCCCGCTCGAACACGCGGATGAACTTCTCGCCGATGACGCGGCGCTTCGTCTCGGGGTCCGTCACGCCCCTGAGCGCGTCGAGGAACTCCGGCGCCGCCTTGGCATGCACGAGGTGCAGGCCGAGCGTGCTCAGCATCGCCTCCGCCCACTCCGCCTCGCCCTTGCGCAGCAGCCCCGTGTCGACGAAGACCGCGGTGAGGTTGGGGCCAAGCGCCTTGGCGCCGACCGCGGCCGCGACGGTGGAGTCCACGCCGCCCGACGCACCGATGACGGCCGTCGAGTCGCCAACCGCCTGCTTGACCTGCTCGACCGCCTCGTCCACGAACTTCTGGGGGTCGAAGCCGGCCATGGTCGTGACCTTCATGATTGGGGGCCCTTGCGCGTGACCTCGCGGTCGCCGGCCTCCGTCTTCTCCTCGAGCGCCTTCCGGTGCGCCTCGAGCTTAGGCGCCAGCGACGGGTCCTTGAGCGCCAGGATCGCGACCGCGAGCAGCGCGGCGTTCTCCCCGCGGTCGACGCCGACGCTCGCGACGGGGACGCCGGGTGGCATCTGCACCGTCGACAGGAGCGAGTCGAACGGCACCTTCCCGCCCACGGGCAGGCCGATGACAGGCTTGACCGTGTGGGCGGCCACGACGCCCGGCAGCGCGGCCGCAAGGCCTGCGACGGCGATGAAGACATCGGCGTCGCTCCCCTCTACCAGCTTCACGAGCGCGCGGGGCGTGCGGTGGGCCGAGCACACCCGCAACTCATAGTGGAGGCCAAACTCCTCGAGCGTGTCGCAGGCCTTGTTGGCTATGTCAATGTCGGACTTGGAGCCGAGGATGATAAGGACGCTCAGGGGGCCTACCTCCAGTCCGTGGCGGCGGGAGACGGCTGATCGGATTTGAGGGTTGGCCGCCCGGGGGGCAGCCGGCCCCTAGAACGGCAGGCGTTCCTCGGCCTCGTCGTCGAGGTCACGCTTGCGCCACTCGACCTCACCGGGGTCGGCCGTCGTCAGCCGCTTGCAGCGTGGGTCGGGGCAGACGGTCACAAAGGACGTGGTCCGCAAGTGCAGGTGCTCGGGCGGGTGGGGCGTCGAGCGGAACTTGATCTCGTTGCCGCAGCCCTTGCACTTGATCGTCGGGACGTAGACGACACGCATGGCGGCCGAATCCAGCGCGGCGTATAAAAGGATGGCCAGGCGCGGCCGGCGAGGCGTCGGCGGGCGGCGCGCGCGCCCGGGTTCCCATAACAGGTTCCCTTCGGAATGAGTGTTAAATACGGCCCACCCACCTTGAAGCGTCGCCAGCATCGGTGTTGGAGGCGGCCCATGGCAAGCGGCGCACGGAAACAGGCGCAGGCGGCCGCGGTGGCCGTCCTTGTCGTCCTCTCTATGCTCCCGGTCGCCGCCCTGGCCAGTGCGCCCGGGCCGGCCCCCCAGCCCGCGGCGCTGCCGGCCGGCCACGGCGTGTGGCCCCAGTTCGCCGTCACGCCGGGCCACAACTTCTCCTTTGACGGCGAGGGCCGGGGTTTCCCCAACGCCGCCGTCAAGTGGCAGCAGGGGGCCATCAGCTCGGGCGGCACGACACTGGCCAACTTCTCGTCGCGCGTCGTGCTCGACAACGCCTCCGCGCCGCCCGAGGTCCTGGGGGTCGCTTTCGCGCAAGGCCTGGTGGTGCGCGTCGTGGCCGGCAACGACGGGACGCCGATGTGGAGCTACCCCGTCACGGGCGGCATGTTCGCGACCCCCGTCCTTGCGGACCTAGACGGCGACGCCAAGCTGGACGTGGTCGTCCGGTCGGACGTGGGCCTCCTCGAGGCGCTTGCGCCCAACATCACGTGGAACGGGGTGTCGTACAACTTCCCGCTCGTCAACGCCACGGCGGTCGCCGAGCAGCAGCTGTGGAACATTAGCCTCGTCGGCGACCAGACGACGAACAACAACGCGTCCACGCCCATCGTCGTCGACCTGGCCAACGACGGCCTTCCCGAGGTGCTCGCGCCCGCCGGCGACCGGCTCTACCTCATCAACGGGCAGACCGGCGTGGAGCTTGCCAACCGCACGGTCCAGGGGTACATCGTCTCGGCCCCCACGGCGTTCCGCGTGTCGGGTGTCTGGCGCGTGCTCGTGGCCTCGTACAACCTCACGGGCGCGAACTTCACGACGGTGGCGGCAAACTACACGGTCTCGGCGTTCGACAGCAACCTCAACCCGCAGTGGACCCTGACGTTCCCCCAGACCTACGACATCGCGCTCATCAAGTCGCTCGACGTGCAATTCCCTTCCCCGGCGGCGGGTAACCTCGACGGCGCCGGCCCGCGGGACGACGTCGCGGTCGTCAGCCCCTACGAGGATTCCGTTTCGCGGCTACGTGTCTTGAACAACGCCACGGCCGTTGAGTCCGTGAACATCTCCCTCCAGGGGATGACCGGCGCGGCGCCCTCGGTCACGGACATCGACGGCGACGGCCGGGACGAGGTCGTGACGCTCTCCTACGAGCCCGGCCGGCCGCTCGCGCAGAACGCGATGGCGTTTGTCGAGCTGTTCGACGGGAACGGCAGCCGCCGTTGGAACACGACGATCGACGAGCTCCCGGCGCCCGACCGCGAGCACACGCTGGCCCCGCCGGCGCTCGCGGACTTCAATGGGGACGGCGTGTTGGACGTCGTCGTCCTGCTCACGGACGGCTGGACGGAGGTGCTCTCCGGCGCCAATGGCTCGCGCATCCTGCGCACGAACCTCCTCAACCAGGTGACACCGACCGAGTACTCGGCGCCGGCGGTCGCCGACATCGACGCCGACGGCTTCCTGGACATCGTCGCAAACGGCGCCGTCGTCTCCTACGCGCTGCCCGACCTGCACGTGGAGCCCGACGACATCAGCGTCACCCCGCCTGCGCCCGAGCAGTTCGAGTCCGTCACCGTGGCCGTCACGGTCCACAACGACGGCAATATCTTCGCGCCCAACGTGTCGGTGCGCCTGACGGACGGGGGCGCGGTCCTCAACGAGACGAACGTCCCGTCGATCATCGCCGGCTTCTCGAGCCTCGTGCAGCTGCAGGTCAATTTCACGCAGGGCGGCAACCGGTCGCTGTGCGCGGAGGTCGACTGGAACAACTCGATCGTGGAGATGAACGAGTCGGACAATACCGCGTGCACGTCGGTCAACGTGAGTTCGCTCTACGGGTTTACGTTCTCGTCGCCCGTCAACGCGACGGTCGTCCAGCCCGGCTTCTCCTATGTCTTCATCCTCAATCTGGACTCGGAGGCGGCCAACGCCAACACGGTCAACCTCAGCCACGGGCCGCTGCCCACGGGTTGGGGCGCCTCGTTCTCGCCGGCCAACCTGACGCTCGCGGCGAAGGGCTCGCCCGGCGACACAAACACCTCGTTCTTCTCGGTGACGACCTCCTCGCTCTCGTCGCAGGGTGATTACGACATCACGGTGGAGGGCGTGTCGGCCGTCGACGCGCGAAGCCGAACGAACATGACGTTCACTATAGTCATCGGCGGGCAGTACGGGGTTGCGATCTTCCCCCCGACGGCCAACGGCACCGTCGCGGCGGGCGACCAGCTCGCCTACAGCTTCAGCATCTTCAACTCGGGCAACTCGAACGACACGCTCGACTTCTCGAACAGCACGCCGCCGCCCGGCTGGACGGCCCTCAAGAGCCGGGACAGCCTCACGCTGCCGCCGGGCCAATCCACGACGGTCTTCCTCCTCGTGTTCGCGCCCCCGAACGCCACCCAGGGCGAGTCCGCAGAAGTGTCACTCACTGTTCGCTCGAGGGGCGACACGTCCAAAAACGACACGGCCCTGACCACGACGGCGGTCGTGATCCCGGACATCGTGGTAACGGACATCCAGTTCTTCCGTGGGTGTAGCGGCGAGGCCTCCACGGGCACGCCGCGGCTCATCGCGGGCGAGACTTCGATGATTGTCGTGAGCCTTGCAAACGCCGCCGGCAACGCGCCTATCTCCAACATTCGCGTGAACCTGTGGGTCGACGGCGCCCTAAACGTCGTGACGGGCGCGGTCCCGGCTTCAGGCCCCGGCTACGTCTACCTCAACACGACGTTCCCCTCCGCGGGCACATCGATGGTGACGGCCGAGTCGGACCCGAACAACATCTGGTCCGAGGTCAACGAGCTCAACAACGACCGGACCGAGCAGGTCGCGGTCAAGGACACGCTCCCGATCGGGCCGCTCGTGGTGAATGGGCGGGTGCTCAGCGGCACCACGCCGGCGGCGTTTGCGGACGTGTCCGTGGTTGTCGCCGCGCGCGGGACAAACGTCTCCCTGACCACGGATGTTGACGGGTTCTACCAGACGTCCCTCTCAACCACCCTGTACCGCGACGGGGACCTCATGAACATCACCGCCACCGACGGGCTGGACATCGGCTACGCCGTGCCGCCGTTGTGCGCCTACTCGGAGGACGTGTCCGTCACGGCCAACATCACGCTGGGCCTGCCGTCGCCCTTCGACTTCCTCATGCTCCCGCCGCCCTCCCAAAACGAGAGCGCGGCGCCGGGCGCGCCGGCCCGCTACTCGGTCGAGGTCGTCAACCGGGGCCCCAACAACAACTCGGTCATCTTCTCGGCGTCGGGGGCCTGGCCCACCCGGGTGCTCAACGAGACGAACGTGAGCATCACGGCGCTCCTCCTGGAGCCCAACGCCACGGCCAACATCACGCTGGAAGTGACCGTCCCCTCTACCGCCGCCCGCGGCGATGCGGGCGTTACCTGGCTGAACGCCACGGCCGTTGCCGACCCGGCGCGCACCCGCTCGCTCGTGTTCAACACGACCGCAGGCACCGTCCGGTCGCTGCTCATCACGGGCCTGCCCTCCATCGATGTCTGGTCGGGGACGGGCGACAACGCGTATGTGAATGTCACGGTCGAGAACCGCGGCAACGGGGACGAGACGGTCACGCTCACCTACACGGATACGGACGCAAGCGGCGCCGTCGTGCAGTTCACGCCGGCCACCCACACGCTCGCCCCCGGCGCCACCGGCACGACGGAGTTGCGGATCGCGGTGGGGAGCGCGGCGACGGGGCAGTACCCGATCAACGTGACCGTGACGAGCGACGCGGACCCGAGCACCACGGCGACGTGGACTGTAACCCTGAACGTGACGGCGATCTTCTACTCGTTCAGCCTGAACGGGGCGCCCTCCGTCATCGTGAAGCCCGGCACCACACGGACGACCAACCTTACCATCACGAACCGCGGCACGGTGCCTGACACCTACGCGGTGTCGGCCGCAGACCCGGGCGGCGGCTTTACCGTCGGCGTGCTGGACTTGCAGGGCATTCCGACCGAGAACTTCTATGTCGTGGCCGGTGCGAACGCGACCGTGCGCATCTCGATCGCAGCCCCGCGCGCGGTCGACCGTTCCTCGTTCGCGGTGGACCTGAGCGTCTCCTCCGAAGGCGGCGCGGCGACCCAGGTCTTCGTCGTGCACGCGGATATCGGACAGATCCATGACCTCAGCGCGGCAGACCTGACGCTGTCAGGCACGCCGATGGTCGAGATCGCCGTCCAGGTGAGCGCCGTCGTGCGCAACGTGGGGACGACCGAGCTCACCGGCCCCGTGGTGGTCGTGTTCAAGGTCGAGGGACAGCAGTTCGGCGAGGAGACCGTGACCTCGCTGGCGGTCGGGGCGGAGCGCACAGTCACCTTCGAATGGACGCCCCGCGTCCAGGGCACCGCGAGCCTCACGATCGAGGTGAACCCGCTCTCGGCGGACTCCAACGTCTACGAGTCCCAGTTCACGAATAACGTGGCGTCCCGGGACGTGCTGGTCGAGCCGCAGCAGGCCCCCGACATCCTCGCGCAGCCGGGCACACTCATCGCGATGGGGATCATCGTCGGGATCCTGGCGCTCGTCGGGCTTGGGATGCGGGGCCGGCGTGTCGAGCGTGACGCGGAGTCGTCAAAGAAGGAGGAGGAGGAGGCCGAGGAGATCCAGGAGCGGCGCCTGGGCAAGGGGCCCGGCGGCCTCAACAAGATCTGAAGCGCCCGCACCGTCGAAGGATATTTCTCCCGCCCGCCCGGTCGGCGGGGGGCCATGATGGAAGCCGGCGTTGTGGGAAAGCCCAATGTCGGCAAGTCCACGTTTTACGCCGGGGCCACCCTCAAGAACGTGCAGATCGCGAACTTTCCGTTCACGACGATCAAAGCCAACCGCGGCGTCGCGTATGTGCGCGCGCCTTGCCCGCACACGGACTTGGGGGCCGCCTGCAACCCGAAGAACTCGGCCTGCGAGGGCGGCACGCGGCTCATCCCCGTGGAGCTCATCGATGTGGCGGGGCTCGTGAAGGGAGCGCACCAGGGCCGCGGTCAGGGCAACCAGTTCCTGGACGACCTGCGGCAGGCTGCCGTCCTGATCCACGTGGTGGACGCGGCCGGGACGACCGACGCGGACGGACAGCCGGTGGCGCCCGGCGCCCACGACCCGGCGCAGGACCTCGCGTTCCTCGAAGAGGAGGTGCACCAATGGATGGCCGGGATCCTGCAGAAGGGGTGGGTGCGGTTCTCACGCAGGGTCGAGCAGGAGGACCGCTCGTTCGAGGAAATCCTCGCCGAGCGCGTGGCGGGCCTCGGGATATCGCGCGCGCAGGTCGTGGCGGCGCTCCGCGAGCACCCGCCACCGGAGAAGGCGACGGGTTGGTCGTCCGACGATTTCCTGGCACTGGCAAGCATCCTCCAGCGCATCGGGAAGCCCATCCTCATCGCAGCCAACAAGTGTGACTTGGCCGACAAGGCGGCGGTCGACAGCCTCACGGACGCTGCGGGCGGCGAGGTCTTCCCCACCTCCGCCGAGATAGAGCTCGCGCTTCGCAAGGCGGACAAGGCGGGGGTCGTGCGCTACGCGCTTGGCGGTTCGTCCTTTGAAGTGCTGAAGCCCGGAGTGCTAAGCGCCCCGCAAAAGTCCGGTCTCGACAAGATCCACGCGTTCCTGGAGGCGTGGGGGACGACGGGCGTCCAACGCGTGCTCGAGCACGCGGTCTTCGAGCGGCTGAATCTCATCCCCGTCTACCCGGTCGAGGACGAGGGAAAGTGGACGGACAAGAAAGGGAACGTCTTGCCCGATGCCTACCTCGTCCCCCTGGGGGCCACTGCTCGCGACCTCGCATTCAAGGTGCACACCGACCTTGGGAACCACTTCATCCGGGCCGTCGATGCGCGGGCGCGGCGGGTGGTGGGGGCTGACCACGCGCTGAAGGCGGGGGACGTCGTGAAGATCGTGGCGGGTAAGTAGGGTGGGAGCTGAGAGGCGCTCGTCTCCCGCTAGTCCCACGTCAACTCCAGCCCGCATTCGGCACACTGACTCGCCCCGATCGAGACTTCCTTCCCGCACTTTGGGCATGGCGCCAGCTGCTTGCTTGTCGCGTCCGGATCCTTCGGGCCCTTGGATTCCTGTGACGGAGGCGGCTCCCTAGCGGAAACTTCCCCCCGGGGCGACGGGCCGGCCCCAGTCGATCGCCCGGTCCCGCCAGCGCGACTCGGGAGGCGGGAGAGGACCACCGCGAGCCCACCCACGACGAGCCCCGCAAGGCCGACGAGCAAGGCCACCATCGCGGCTCCCTGCGCACCAGCGGCCTCCGCCTTGGCGGTGTGGACCTGCTGCTGGGTATCCCGGATGTTCGCCTCAGCAATGGCAGCCGCCGCCTCGGCCGCCTCCAAACCGCCTTCGGCAGCTTCGAGGTCAGCGGCGACCTGCTGTAGATCAGCCGCCGTCTGGTTGCTGGAGGCCGACAGCAGCTCGATCCGGATCCGAGCATCTAGCAGTTGCTGCTCCGCGACGGCTAGCCGCGCCTTGGCCAGTTGAAGATCGTCCGACGTTTCGTTGACGAGCCCACTTAGGACGGCAATCTCGGCGCGAGCTGCCTCCAGTTCACCCAGCGCAGCGTCCCACTGGGCTCTTGCCTGGTCGAGGTCCTGCCGCGTCGCGTTTCCGGTGGCCTCGAGAGCCGCCAGGTCCGCCATGGCCGCCGAGAAGTTCGCTTCGGTCTCATTCAGCCGTTCCAGAAGGGGCGGCAGCGGGTCTACGTAGATGACGTGCACGACGACAATCTGCGAATTCCCTGCGGCGTCGGTGGCCGTCAGCTGGATCACATTGAGTCTCGGGATGAGGGAAACGAGCAGGGCGAATTGCCCGCCCGTCTGCACATGTGCATCCAACCCGTTGACGGATAGTGCCGCCCCCGGCTCCGTGACGCCCACAACCCAGACGGACGACTCGTTCGTGTACATGCCGTCATTCGGGTTCGTCACATTCACCGTCGGCGGCCGCGTGTCCTCCACGCTGAACCAGGCGGCCCAGACTTCGGACTTCGTCCCCGCCGCGTGCCGCCAGATGGCAAGCGCATTCCCCCACCGGTCACCGGCCAGCACGGGGTCCCAGGCGTTCCAGCCGTGTGTATCGATGACCTTGGCCTGCCCCCAACCCGAACCCGCGACGTACCGGTTCGAATAGATGTCCGGGACACTGGCGTTGTACTGGTTCCACACGACCGTGGCGTTCCCGCCCTGGTCTACCGCCACGAAGGGCATGTCGAGATTCCCCACACCCGGATCAATGATCTCGGCCGAAAGCCATCCATCCTTCGCCTCATAGACGCGTGCCCAAAGGTCAAAGCGTACACCAGCCCACGTTCGCCACACGACGATCCCGTCGCCGCCTGGGGATACGGTGAGCGTAGCCCCCAAAGCGAAACGCCCGATGGTCGGGTCGATCAGCGTGGGAGTCTGCCAGCCCGAACCGGCAGCCCGGCGGTTCGACCACAGGCTGTAGTTGGCTCCGTCCCACTCGTACCACAGGACGAAGGCGTTTCCGCCCGAGTCCACGGCAACGGTCGGTCGGGTGGAGTCATAGGAACTGTAGGCCTCGACGGGCGTGGCCGACCCCCAGCCCTCGCCGAGCACATACCGGTTTCCCCAAATCGCCGTGGAGGTCCCATCGAAGCGCTCCCAAACCACAACGGCATTCCCGTCGGGTTCGACGGCAACCACGGGGCCGGTGGACGAGCCGGACAGATTGGTCTCCAGGGGCTTGGCGCTCCCCCAGCCGGATTCGATTGAATATCGGTTGGCCCAGACCGACTCACCCGAACCGTTCGACTCACTCCAAACGGCGAAGACGTTT
>CBEUCC010000002.1:0-54327 GCA_965541515.1 uncultured Thermoplasmata archaeon | reverse complement strand
TTCATCACTAAGTCGTAGGTACCTGAATTGTTGAAGTCCTCGACCTGGATGAAGTAGATCCCTGTGTACGTCGCCTGGGCCGCGACCTCCTCGTAGCGGGGCTCGGGGTTGAGGGACAAGTTGTACGGTGCGTCGCCCTGGAAGGAGGAGTTCAAGATGTCCATCTCGAGCGCGCCGCCGGCCGGCTTGAAGTAGGGGCGGGCCGCGAAGATCCAGAGGTTCAGGTTGACGGGCGCAATCGGGTCGTCGCTCGTCTCGGAGAGGTTGAAGATGACGCGGTCGTTGGCGCCCGTGCCCGACGCGGCGGTCATGTTGAACCAGTACCAGTCCGTGTCGTCGTAGAACCGGTCCTTTGTGGCGCCAAAGACGCCTCCGGCCGGGAACCGGACGACGGGGTCAATCTGGAAGTGCAGGGTGTACTGCGCTGCGGTCGTATTTGTCAGGCGCAGCATGAGGTAGTACGACCCGGTGTAGGGGGCAAGGATGGAGAAGGGCTCGATCTCGCGGTTGGGAGCCTCCGACTTCTCCATCGGCCGGCCGACGGGGTTGTTGGGTGAGTAGCCGAGGTCCTCGGCAAAGATGCGGATCAGGGCGTCGACCTGCGTCTCGTCGGTCGGGTTCCAGTTGGTGAGTTCGAGCCACCCGTGGGCCTCTTCGTACGTCGTGGTGGCGGTGTCGTGCGTGGCCGTGAACCGGTACCAGTGGGTGTCGGGCCGCCCGCGGACGGCGTCAGAAGCGCCGCCCTCGCGGTCGATGGTGTCAGAGAAGTCCCCGCCCGACGTGATGTCGACGGGGTCAGAGACGGTGACGTTGAGGTCGTAGGTACCCACACCCCACCAGGATGTGACGTTGATGTAATAGGTGGCCGTGGGCGAGATCGGCGACAGCATGTTTAGCGCCTGGAAACAGTAGTTGCTGTCGGTGTTCCAGTCGATGAGCGTCGAGGAGTCGGGGATCCCCGCGTAGAGGTAGATCTCGAAGTCGGGGGACACGCGCGTGCCCGGCCCGAAGGTTACGTACTGGCAGGGGTTGGTGAAGAGGGAGACGTCGAGTACCTTGCCCTTGGGGAGTTGGATCTTGTAGTAGTGTGAGCGGGTGGGCCACACTTGCGAGCCGTCGAGGACGTCGCTGATGGGTTCGATGAGGTCCGTGGAGGCGTTGTAGACGCCGTAGAAGCCGCCGCCGGCGTTGTACTGGATCTCCGGAGCGGTGATCCATGAGTGGCTGCCGCCCATGGACTGCGGTACGATGGAGGTCACCTCGGGCGCCGTGGCTGTCGAATCGGAATCGGCGCCGGCCGCCGCACCGATCGTGAGCAGCGTGGGGACGGTCATCAGGAGGGCGCACAACACGGCCGCGCCCGTGCGACGGTTTCTGTTGGTTCTGATCATGTTCTCACACCAAGGACTTCGTTCCAGGACAAGTTGGAAGCGGAAACCCGAATCCCCATATAACACCTTTCCTACCGGGTTCACCCATTCCTGAGGTGTCTGGATGGGGAGTCTGGTCGCCGAATTCCTGGAGAGAGGTCGGGCCTGATGGCTTTTAAAGACTTTCGAACGCGCCTCGAATGGTGGCCCTACCGGTGAACGGTCGCTAGCCGGGGGACGCGGGCGCCACGACTCCGGGTCTAGTCTTGGAGAACTCGAGGGCCATGCGGATCCGGCGGTGGGGCGCCGGGTGGCTGTACAGGAACCGCTCGACCAGGGCGGGGGGCGCATCGTCGAGCATGTTGAGGTCGCAAACGCGGCGAAACATGGAGGCGGCCGCCATGCCGTCGCCGGTGGCCTCAAGGGCGAACATGTCGGCACGCCGTTCGGACCGGCGGTGGAGCCATGCGGGGCCGGGGCGGGTGAGGAAGCCAAAGGATACGATGAACGCCAGGATGAGGGGGACGGCGGCGACGTCGGCCGCGCCGGCTGCGCCGCCGAGGGGGCCGAGCGCGTCGAGGGCGAGGGAGAGCAGGAAGACCTCCGGGAAGACGGCCGCTAGCGAGAGCGCGAGCGACTTGGGGACGTCGCGGTGGGCAAGGTGGCCGACCTCGTGAGCGACCGTGAACGCGACCTCCCGCGGATGGAACGCCTGCACAAGCGTGTCGTAGAGGACGACCCGGCGGGAGGGCCCCAGGCCGTGGACGAAGGCGTTGGCGCGCGGGGACTTGGCCGACTCCCGGATGACGACGACGTTCTGGACCTCCGGCAGGCCCGCACGGCCTGTGGCCTCGAGGACCGCGTTCCGCAGGGGCCCGTCGGCCAGCGGCTCGACCTTGTAGAACAGGCGGACGAGGACGTGGGGCACCACGGCCGCGGACAACACGAGGTAGCCGCCGTAGAGGGCGGCGGCCACCATCCACCAGTCGTCGAACCGGCGCACCACCCAAAAAAACGGCAGCAGGAGTACGAGCGCGAACACGACCGCCACCGCGGTCCCCTTGGCCGCTTCTTTGAGGAACGCACCCGCTGTCCGGTGGCTCATCTCGAACCGGCGCTCGCGCAGGTGGCCGAGGTAGAATGCGACGGGCAGTGTGGCGACCGCGAACGCCGCGCAGAAGAGGACGATGTACACCGCGTCGCCGGCGGTGGGGCTGCCAGGCAGCGCAGAGCGCACGACGTCTGCAAGCCGCGCGGACGCGCCGGAGAGGAAGACCAAGAGCGCGAGCGCGAAGGGGAAGGCGGTGCCGCCGATGAGCCCGAGCCGGCGGCTTCCCCGCTCGTACGCGCGCGCGCTGATGCGCCGAGCGGAGTCGAACTCGTACGGGAAGGTGGGCAAGGCCGGGGGGGAGGGGGCCACGGCCAAGAACCACGCACCGCGGCCATCAACGTGTTGGATGAGGCCCACGTGTCCAGGTTCGCGAAGTGCTCCCCCGCGCCTTTAAGGCGCTTGGACGGATGCGAGCCAATCCATGGTGGAGCCTGCCGTCCGGACGGTAGACCTGGCCCGCGACTTCCGCACAAAGCGGAAGTCCAAGGGCAGGGGAACCAGAAAGGGCCCGAAGTGGGAGGTCACAAAGGCCCTCGACGACGTGACGCTTTCCATTGACCGCGGCGAGCTCTTCGGCGTGCTCGGCCCCAATGGCGCGGGCAAGACGACGCTAATCAGGATCCTAGCCACGTTGCTGTTTCCGACCCGCGGACAGGCATTCGTGGCGGGGCTCGACGTGACGCGCGACGTGGTCGAGGTGCGCAAACGGATCAACATGGTTTCGGGGGGGGAGACGAGTGGCTACGGGATCATGAAGGTCCGCGAGAACCTGTGGTTCTTCTCGCAGCTCTACGGCGTCCCGTCGGAGGAGGCCAAGTACCGGATCGACACACTCGGGGAAATCCTGGGGCTCACCCCGAAGTTCGACGTGAAGGTCGGGCGGATCTCGACGGGCGAGCGCCAGAAGATGAACCTGATCCGGGGGTTCGTGTCCGACCCGGAGGTGCTGTTCCTCGACGAGCCGACCCTCGGGCTAGACGTGAACGCGGCGCGCCAGATCCGCACGTTTGTCGCCAACTGGGTGCGCGACAAACGGCAGAAGACCGCGCTGCTCACAACCCACTACATGGCCGAGGCGGACCAGATGTGCGACCGGGTAGCCATCATCGACGATGGCAGGATCATACACTGCGCTCCCCCTGAGGAGCTGAAGAAGCTGGTGCAGGACGACGTCATCTTCACGGTGCGCGTGCAAGGCTCCAAGGATCAACCGCTCGACTTCGTCGGCAGCGTCAAGGGGGTGCGCAACTGGACGGCGACGCGGCCGGTCGACGATGATACCGCGGACATCAAGCTGATCCTCGAGGACGAGTCGAATATCGCGGACATCATCAACGCACTGGGGGAGCGGCGTGTCCAGGTCCTCTCACTCAACAAGTCAGTGCCCACACTCGAGGACGTTTTCGTGAAGCTCGTGGGCCACGGGCTCAGGGGCGAGGGCCGCCTCCAGCCCCCCCATGAGGTGGGTCCCTGAACAAACGCACCTTTGACCCCGAACGGCCGTTCGAGTCGTTCAAACGCGCGCCCGGCGGCGGCCGGCTCGAGCGCGGCCGCGTCGGCATGTTCGTCGGCGCCTGGAGGGCGCGGGCATACATCCGTATCCTGGGCGGAAACCGCGAACTCTCGTGGGTCTTCTTCGACACCATCTTGCCGCTGCTTGCGATCATGGCGTACCTCTACGTGTACCGCTACTTCGGCGCGCCAGACGAGTTTGTCTCCTTCGTCGTACTGGGCGGGGCGATGGTCGCGTTCTGGCTCTCCGTCCTTTGGGGCGTGGCCAACCACATGTACTGGGAGAAGCAGACGGGCAACCTCGAGCTCTACTTCATCGCGCCGGTGCCGCCGGAGGCGCTCATGTTCGGGATGGCGACGGGGTCGCTTGTCAACAGCGGGACGCGAGCTGGCGCCGCCGTGGCCGCGGGTGTCCTAGTCTTTGGGGCGGTGTTCGACCCGCAGGGCGTACCCGCGGCGGCGGGCGTCCTTATGCTGACCCTGGTGTCGCTCTATCTCATGGGGATGATGTTCGCCTCGATCTTCCTCGTCTACGGGCGCGAGGGCGAACACCTGGCCCAGTCGCTCCAGGAGCCCGTGTTCTTCGCGGCCGGCTTCTACTACCCGGTAACGACGCTGCCGATCGGCGTGCAGATCGTCGCGTCCGTCCTCCCGCTCACCGTGGGGCTCGACGCCATGCGGCAGCTGCTGATCGTAGGTCTCGAGGGACTCATGCCACTCGAGTGGGAGCTGGCGCTGCTCGTCGCGATGGTCCCCGTGTTCGCGGTGGGGGCCCGCGGTTCAATGCGCTTCATGGAACGGCTCGCAAAGCGCGAGGGGAGGCTGACGCTCCGGTGGCAGTGAGCGCGGCGGAGAGGAAGTGGGCGGGTGCCTCGACGCTCCGGCCAGGCCCGTGGCGGGCGCTCAAGACGTCCGCGTGGCTAGGGTGGGAGATGGAGTCGAACTGGACCACGCCCATCTTGTTCATGCTGTACTCAATCGTGCGCCCGCTGGCGGGCGTGGGCATCATCGTCTTCATGTACATCGCCGTCTCGACGGCCGCCAACTTGAACGACCCGTCGCGGCTCGCGTTCGTGTTCGTCGGGTCGACGGCGTTCATGTTCGTCGGGCAGGAGCTGTATGGTATCTCGCAGGCGATCCTCGAGGACCGCGAGCACTACCAGACACTGAAGTACGTGTACATCGCGCCCTCGTCCATCTACGCGTACCTCGTCGGGCGGGGGCTGGCGCGCGTGGCCGAGACCGGAATCTCGGCTACGGTTGCGCTCGTCGTGGGCGCGCTCGTGCTGCACATTGACTTTACGGCCCTGGACGTGCCGGTGCTGCTCACCGCCGTCCTTCTAGGTGTCCTTGGAATAGCCACGTTCGGGATCATGCTCGCCGGGATCGTACTGGTCACCGCGCGCCACGCGTTCCAGATGGGCGAGTCGGTCGCGGCCGTGTTCTTCTTCCTGGGCGGTGTGGTGTTCCCCATCCACATCCTGCCCACGTGGGTGCAGCCGATATCCTACGCGCTCCCCGTCACGTACTGGGTCGAGGCGGTGCGCCGGTCGCTCATCGGGACGGCCGGCCAGGGCGACTCGTTCTTGGGCCAGCTTGCCACAGGGGACCTACTCCTGCTTGTCGCGGGCACGACCGCGCTCTTCTTCGTGCTCTCGGTCGTGGTGTTCCGCCACCTCGACCGCGCCGCGCGCAGGAAGGGGCGCATCGACGTCACGACGAGCTTCTAGGCGGGTCATTCGAGGATCTGTAGCACGTCATTCATGGGCCGCGCCGTGGCAATGGCCACGTGCGCGACCACCTTCCGGACCTCCTCGTCCAGCGACGCGTCGGCCGCGAGCGCCGCGCCCTGGGTGAGCGCACCCTCGAGGGCGTCGATGGCAGCGGGCGTGTTCAGGTCGGCCTCCATCGCGCGCCGGTAGCGCGAGGCGAACCCCTCGATCTGCTTGAGGCGCCCCCGCGGGACCTTCCCGGGCGCCATCACAGAGCTCACGTCGCCCTCGAGCCCCTCCTCCCACGCCTCAAGCCGCGCCTTGGCCCGGACGAGCGCCTCGTACCGCTCCCTCGCGCCATCGAGCGAACCGGCTTTCCACACGAGCGGGTCCCGGTAGTGGGCCGACAGCAGCCACAGACGCACCGCGCCTGGTGGGTACTTGGAGAGCGCCTCTCGCAGAGTCACGAAGTTGCCCTTGGACTTGCTCATCTTCTCGCTCTGGAAATTTACGAAGCCGTTGTGGACGAAGAAGCGCGCGTACGGCTGGCGCGTGAGCGCGTCACACACCGCCCACTCGCTCTCATGGTGGGGGTAGATGAGGTCCCGCCCGCCGCCCTTGATATCGATCGGGTGGCCAAGCGCGTCCCGGCTCATGACGTAGCACTCGAGGTGCCAGCCGGGCTTCCCCCGCCCCCACGGCGAGTCCCAAGTGGGGTCGCCGGGCTTGGGCTCCTGCCACACCGCGAAGTCGAGCAGCGAGCGTTTCCGTGAGGTGGGGTCGGACGCCTCCCGCGCCAGCATGTCCTCGATCTTCTGGTGCGTTAGCTTCCCGAACACCTTCGACTTCTTGTGGTCGAAGTACACGAAGCCGCCGACGGCGTATGCGTAGCCGTCCGCGACCAGCTTGCGGACGACCTCGATGATCTCGGTAACCGCCCCCGAGGCGCGCGTGTAGATATCCGCGCGCCTGACCTTGATGGCGTCCATGTCTGCGAGGAAGTCGGCAATGTACTCCTCCGCGATGGCGAACGGATCGCGCGCCTGGTCGAGCGCCTTAAGGGTGATCTTCTCATCGACGTCGGAGAAGTTCATCTGGAGGCGGACGTCGATCCCGTACGACGTGAGGTGGCGGCGGAGCACGTCGAAAAGGACGAAGGACCGCCCGTGACCCAGGTGCGCGAGGTCGTACACCGTGGGGCCGCAAACGTACATCGAGACGCGGTTTCCGCCGACCGGCTGGAACGTCTCCGGCTTCCCCGAGCGCGTATTGAAGAGACGCTGCGCCAACGGTGCATCCCCGGGTGGGAGTGCCGACGGGGAAGACGCGATTTAATGATTGGCTGGGAAGGGCGCGGGCAACTCATCCGCGCTCAAGGGAGCCGACGGCGAGGATGGACGAGGGGTCCACCTGTCCCACGTTTGGGTTGCCTCGTGTCATCTGCTCGGTGACAAAGCCCGCGTGGAACCCGCGGGTGTGGAGCAGGTCAACCAGACGCGGATTCTCCCCGTAGATGCCAAGCTCTACCGACCGGCCCGCAAGCACGTGGAGCATCCGGTCGAGCAGGACCGGTGCGGCCCACAGGTTGTGCGCTGCGTCAACGACCCATGGACCGATCTCGCACCCCTTGGGGGAGAGGGTGGCAAGGATGTAGCCTTCCACGTCGCCGCTTGCCCCCCGCGCGAGGAACCCGGGGTTGACGGGGTCGCTTGCGATCTTCTCGATGACACGCGACCTGTCCGACCTGAAGGAGCGCAGGTCGAGGGCAAGGGTGTCGCGCCAAGTGAGCGGCGTAACGGGCAAGACCTGGCACCCCGCGGGCAACGGCTGCGGTTCCCGTCCCCCGTGGCCGTCCGCAAACCCGAGCATGCGAGTGCTCAAGACCTCGTCCTTGCGGAACCCGAACTTCCGGTAGAGCTCCACGGTGTTCGGGTACGCCCACAGCCGCACGGCCTTTGTGCCCTTGCGGTCGAGGAAGTCGAGTGCATGGACGATGACGGCGCCGCCAAGGCCGCGCCCACGGAGCGCTGGGGCCACGATAATGTTCCCCACCCATGCGACCTCGCCGTAGGATGCGGTGGTGAGGATACCGGCCCGCTCGCCGTCCTCCTGGACGAGGAAGCAGCCGTCGGGCGCGATCGCGAGGCACCGCTCGAAGTCGGCCGTCGTGAATCCCCACCGCTCCGTGTCGGTCAGCGACACGGCAAATGCGAAGTCTTCTGGTTGCAGCAGGCGGACCGTCGCGGACGCGGCGCTCCCCCCGGGTTATCGCTTGCGGCGCGCGCGCTTGCGCGACGCGGTACTGCCGCCCTTGCGCCGCGCGCCCGCCTTGGCCTTGCCCTTGGGACTCCGAGGCTTCGCCCTGCGCTTGGGACCGGCCGCCTTGGCCTTGCGCTTGGGATCGGCCGTGGACCCCCCGCGAAGTCTTGCCGGCGGGCGCGGCGAGGGGCGCGCCGCCGGGCGCGGCGTCGCGTTCCCGATGAAGACCACGTCGCTGGCGACCTTTGCGTACCCCTCGTCGCACGCGTGGCCCCCGTACGTGAGCGGGCGCCGCGCCTCACGTTGCGACTTGATCGTGCACGGACCGAATCCGTCGTCCTCCGAGCCGTACCAGTGCGGGCAGTCGCGACAGCAAAGTTCGGCCATGGGACGTCCGGCCGGATCGGGCTCGAGGCAAATGTCCCTTTGGTCAGCGGCCGCCGCGGCCTACCCGGGGGGCCACACACGTTCCCCCCCGGAGAGCACCTCGACCACCCGGTGCACGGGGACACGCCGGCCGTCGCGCAGGTCCACGAACCCGCCTCGAACGCCGTCGATCTCCGGCCCGCGGATCACGGCGGTTCCCGCCCTCGTCGTCCGATCCCGAACCACGAGCGTCAACGCCTCGGGCGAGAGCCCGGCACGGTGGAAGTGGGCGTCCACAATCCCCTTGAGGACCGGTTTGCCCTTCGGCAAAGTCCTTACGCTCCCTGCTCTCCATGCATCGGGCCGCGAGTCTTTATAGGGTCTCAGGCCGCCTGACCGGATTCGAATCTCCATGGCCTCGCGCTCTTCCTCACACAAGCGCCCCACCACCGCCCGCAAGTCCGGCAGGACGGCCGGTCCTGCGCCCCAGCGGCTCGCGAGCGTCACGCGCCAGGAAGCGCTGCGCTACCACTCACGGTACGGCGGGAAGCTTGAGGTCCACCCCAAGACGCGCGTCAAGGACGCCCACGACCTCTCGCTCGCCTACACGCCCGGGGTCGCCGAGCCTTGCCTCGAGATCGCCAAGAACCCGGCGGAGGTGTACCGATACACCTCCAAGGGCAACATGATCGCGATCATGACGGACGGCACACGCATCCTGGGCCTCGGACCCATCGGGCCGCACGCGGGCCTGCCCGTCATGGAAGGCAAGGCGATCCTCTTCAAGAAGTTTGCCGGCGTGGACGCGTTTCCCCTGTGCCTCAACGTGAATAGCCCTGACGAGTTCATCGAGACCGCCCAGCGCGTCGAACCCGCCTTTGGCGGGATCAACCTCGAGGACATCGCCACGCCCCAATGCTTCGAGATCGAGGAGCGGCTCAAGGATCTCCTGGACATTCCCGTCTTCCACGACGACCAGCACGGGACCTCGATCATCGCGCTCGCGGGGATCCTCAACGCGCTGCGCGTCACAGACCGTCGCCTCGAGGAGTCGGCCTTCGTCATCAACGGGTCAGGCGCGGCCGGCATCGCGCTGGCACACTTCCTGCGCTTCGCGGGCGCGCGCGAGATCACAATGTGTGACCGCGCCGGGATCATCTACGAGGGCCGGACCGAGCACACGAACCGATACAAGGACGAAGTCGCACGGTTCACCAACCGCCAGGGGCGGCAGGGAAAGCTCGCCGACGCCGTGAAGGGGGCAGACGTCCTCGTCGGGCTCTCGGCGCCGCGGACCATCACCGGCCCGATGATCCAATCCATGGCCCAGGGGCCGGTCGTCTTCGCGCTTGCCAACCCCGAGCCCGAGATCGCGCCGGAGGCAGCCATCGAGGCTGGGGCCGCCGTCGTCGCGACGGGGCGCAGCGACTACGCGAACCAGGCCAACAACGTCCTCGGGTTCCCGGGCGTGTTCCGCGGCGCCCTGGACGTGCGCGCGCGCCGCATCAACGACGAGATGAAGCTGGCCGCCAGCAAGGCGATCTCGTCGTTGATCGGGGACGCGGAGCTTTCCGCAAATTATGTAATACCCTCCCCGATTGACCCGCGCGTCGTCCCCTCGGTGGCCATTGCGGTCGCGCAGGCCGCGGTCGAGACCGGGGTCGCGAGGAAACCGCTCGATCGAGAACGTGTGCTTGGACACATAACCTACGGAAAGTAAGACCGGAACGAGGTACCTGGCCGGGTTTACATCTTTGTCCGACGTGGCACCCCTCCGGCGTTGCAACCGTTTTCTGCGTCACCACAAGGGTCGCGCCTGAGTTGCTGGTCTTTATTAGGGTGCGTGGGCTATGAGTGAAGGCGTATCGACCCGCGGTGTCTCAATGTCCACGGATTCGGCCCCGAGGCACTTATCGGGCGACTTGCTCACGCGGTACCCAGAGTACTCCTACACGCGGCTACGCGCTACGCTCCAGACCCTGGAGGCGACCCAGGGTGCCGACGCCCAGGAACGGATCGAGTTCCTGATGGCCAAGGCGGATCTCTTCGAGGACCTCTTCGAGTACGACCAGGCGCTCGAGTGCATGGACAAGGCGATCGGGCAGGAGCCGGTGAACCTCTCCCTCCTGATGGCAAAGGGCGCGCTCCTGCGAAAGACGGGCAACCTGAAGGCGGCGCTGTCGGTCTACAAGCAGGTCCTGGAGGTAGAGCCGGAATACACCTCGGCTCGCAGCCATTTTTCGCAGCTCTACGACACGGTCGTGCGCGAGAAACGCGAGAAGGACCGGATGGCCCTCACGGAGCTCGAGGAGGTCCAGCGCCAGGTATTCGAGTTCGAGAAGCAGGGGCAGTGGGACGAGGCGCTAGGGACACTCGACAAGGAGATCGAGGAGCGCCCGCACTTGGGAGAGCTGGCGCTCATCAAGGGGGAAATCCTCGAGCAGGCCGGGAAAGCCGCCACGGCCGTGGCCCTCTACGACGAGGTGATCACCACCGAGCGCGAGCACCTGTCACTCGTGCGCGACGCGATGCGTTTGCGCAAGCGGGCGCTGCGCGAGCGGGCCGGCGAGATTGAGCAGTACCTCTCGGAGCACCTCACCGACCCGAACCATGCGGCCTCCGCGCTCAAGAGCGGGCTCAAGCACGAGCGCCGGTACTACAACCTCAAGGCGATCTTGACCCTACCGGACCGCTCGAGGTTCTGGCCGAGGCTCTTCGACCAGATGCAGAAGCGTTCGCTTTACTTTGACGACACGGTCGTGAACGCGCTCGCGGAGATGGCACGCGAGGACGAGCAGGTGATCACGCGCGCCCGGCAGTTGTCCAGGCACCGCGACGACCTCGTGCGGATCCGGGCGCTCGAGGTGCTTCTCGGGTCCGAACGTGCGGAGGGATCGCGCGAGGAGATGCTCGGCGAACTCGAGAAGATCCACTACAAGGCGCTCAAGAAGTCGGACCGCAAGATCGCGGAGCGGGCCATGCGCGCGCTGCGCCGGTTCGGCGAGAACATCGAGCGGGGCGAGGTCTCGCAGTTCTCGCTGTACAACTTCGCGTTCAAGGCGGAGGAGCAGCTGGACGCGCGGGCGTTGACGCTGAAGCTCGGACGGCGCAGCGAAGACATCAACGGAGTCTACCACGACTTCCAGGCGCGTCGCGGCCTCGAGCTCATCAATCACGAGGGAGTCGAGGTCGGGATCTACCTCGGCGACGCGGCCTTCCTCACATCGGCGGGCACGTTCCGCGAGGAGCTCGTGCAGATGATCGACAAGACGAACATCGCGACGATCCACTTCCGCGGGGGCGACATGATCTACGAGGACCTGGTGGACGAACTGATCTCGGACCACACGTTCAACGTGCACCGGCGCGACGTGGACCTCGAGTCGCTGAACGTGACGCTGAACGCCAACCGGATGATGGCCGGCCTGGAGGCCCACGACATCAAGTCCCACATCAAACTCGGCACACAGCTCCGAAAGGAGGGCAAGCTCCGGGAGGCCATGATTGTCTTCAAGAAGAGCTTTGACCTCGACCCCGAGGAGAAGAGCGTCTGGTTCTACCTCGCCCAGACGTCGAAGGAGCTGGGGCTTGAGCGCGACTACGACCGATGGAAGGGACTCGTCGTCGGGCAGATGTGACGGGCCGCCGGTCGGGCCGATGGGGCCGCGGCGCGGCCCGCGGCCGAATGGCTGTCGCCGGAGTAGGCTGTGCGCGCCACCCAAATGTATATGGCTCGACCACGGGCTCGCTGTTGCGGTCGGAATGCCACCCAAGGGGAAGAAGCGCAAGTCGGGACCTCGAAAGGCCGGACGTCGGAAAGCAACTAAGCCAGCCGCTCGCAAGAAGGCGGCGCCCGCGCGTGGCCGGGCCGCAGGCGGCTCCACCCGGAAACGCGCGGGGTCTCGTGGCCGGCCGAAGCGCACGAGCCAGCCGAAGCGTGCGCGACCGAAGACGGACATGGCCGCAGTCAGCGGCGCCATGCACGACCTCACCAACCTCGCGACCGCCATGCGGGCGTACCTCGAGTTGCTCGAGACCCAGAGCACGCTCGAGCCGCGGCAGCGCTACTACCTCGACCGCACGAAGGAGCAGGTCGAGAACATGGTCGAGACGGTGCGTGACCTGCGGGCGGGCCTCCCCGAAGGGTAGGCTCCCCGGCCGCTCGGTTTCGACGTTTGTAGACAATCCGCGAGCGTTCAAATATGACGCTCTCCCAAGAGTAACCTGTAGGTCAGGCGCATCGGTGCCCCGATTTCTGTCACCTCCACCCCCCCCAAGGGGTGCGGGTGCGCACTGATCTCACTTTCTTCGACCCACGGTCGAGTTTCGATCCCGCACGTGGGCCTCGGTTCGTGAAATGCCGAGGGGGCGCGCGCGGCGCCGTCAGCCCTTCTTGAGCAGCCCGCGCTCCGCGAGGAGCGCCCGGACGTGCTCCCGTGCCGCCGCCTTGACTGACCCGAGGGTCCCGGGGCCGACCACCCTGAACCGGGCGGCCTCCCGTGCGGCGATGGCACGGTAGTTCTGCTGGACCTTGGCCAGGAACGCGACGTCCTCGAAAAGCTCGGTCGCTCCGGGTCGTTTCCGCACGCGCTCCATGCATGCGGCCGGGTCGTCGACGAGGAGAAGGGTCAAGTCAGGCACAGGCGCCCACACCCGCTGGATGGCCCACACCCACTCGACCGGGTCGCCGGCATCAGCCGGCAGCACGCCCTCGAGCGCGGCGCCTTGGTAAGCTGTCGTAGAATCGATGTAGCGGTCGCACACCACGACCGTACCCGCGGCGACCTGGTCGGCGAGGGCTCGCGCGTGCTCCGCGCGATCAGCCAGGAAGAGGAACGTGAGCGCAAGCGGGGCCGCCTTGTTCCCCTGGCCCCGACGAACCGCCTCGCCGATCCACGACGGTGTGGGCTCCCGCTGGAGCGCGCCTGGAACGCTCACCTCGGCAAGGAAACGGCCAAGGTCCGTCGCGACCGACGACTTGCCCGTGCCGTCGATGCCCTCAATCGTGACGAGCGCACCCGGGTTCCCCTTCTCCGGCACGGCGCTCACCAACGAGCGGCCGGATTAAAGGGGTTGGCCGGCTACCGTCGGGGCGGCCTGCTCGACCGAACGCGCGGGGCTCAAAGGAGCGTAATGACGACGTCCTCGGGGTGCAGGATCCGCTTGGCCTTGTCGGTGGGGTAGTAGTAGATCCACTTGCGGCCCTCATCCACTCGCTTCACGAGGTCCGCCTCCTGGAGCTTTTGCAACTGCTTGAAGATGGAACTCTTGCTCCGGCCGAGCTTGTTGGCGATGTCGGTCCCGGTCATTTGCCGCTGGTCAAGCAGCTTCAAGATCGTGATCCGCTCCTCCGAGGCTAGGGCGTCAAACACCTTCGAGGTCAACACAACGCGCTTGTACATCTCCAACGGGTCCACCAACGCGAGGCTCGGTTCCGGAGGTCGGACCGATTTCCTATACGAAAGATGTTGCTCAGTTTCTATTTAAGGACTTTCACACAACCATCTAGACTTGACATAATGGCCACCGCGGCCGGCCCAAAATGCGATTCGGAAACCAAGGATCCGGACTCACCGCGCCCTAGCAAGTGGCGTCTGGCCGGACTGGTTACACGTTAACAATCCCTGAAAACGCCGAACGCGGTCTCGTCGATTCCCCATTTTCCACGCGAAACCGTGGTGCGGACACGCCTGCTGGCCCGCGCGAGCGCCCGTCTCGACCGGATTGCGGCGCAAGATAGTTTATACTCGGCCGCCGGATTTCAACGCCCGCCTGTCGAGCCCTCGGGAGACACTCGGTGGTATCCTATGACGCGCGGGGAAGAGCGTAAGGTTCGCATCAAGAAGCTCCGGGTCGGCGCGGCAGGCGCCGCCACGGAAGAGCCCAAAGGGGCCGGCATTGAGGTGGCGACCAAGGAGGAATCCGCCGCGGCCGACCAACTCACCAAGCTCTCGCGCAAGATCTGCCTCCTTGGCAACCCGGCCGTGGGAAAGACCAGCCTGATCCGCTCCTTCGTGTACGAGACGTTCGAGGACGAGTACATCTCGACGATCGGGTCCAAGGTCTCGAAGAAGGAAGTCGAGTTCTACGAGGAGGACGCGAGCAAGTACTTCCAGGTCGCGATGATCATCTGGGACATTGCGGGTCAGCAGACGTTCAAGCACGTCAAGCAGGCCTACTACCGGGGGGCAAAGGGGTCACTCGTGGTGTGCGATGTGACGCGCGTGACGACGCTCCAGAGCCTGGACGACTGGATCAAGAGCCTCTATGAAGTCGTCGGGCAGGTCCCGATTGTGATCCTGCTCAACAAGACCGACCTCATTGACCAGATCAAGTTCTCGCTGGCAGATGTCCAGGACCTGGCGAACAAGTACAAGGCCAAAACAATGCTATGCTCGGCCAAGACGGGAAAGAACATCGAGCGGGCGTTCACCGAGTTGGCCAAGATGATGATCGCCGTGTCGTGAAGGCCCCCGCGGGAGCGGAGGGGGTTGCAGGGATGGCTCGCGCCTTCGTAATCGATGCGAACTTCTTCATCTCCGTCTCACGCACACGTGAGGAGGGCGCGATCGAGGATCTGATCAACTGGTCGCGCGAGGCCCGCGCAAGTCTGGACACGACCACGCGCGTGATCGACGAGATCCGGACGGTCCCGAACTACGGGTCGAAAGCACGGGTCGCGGAGTTGGTGCAGAAGCACTTCAAGGTGCACGCTGTGACCGTCGAAAAGATCGTGGCACTCCAGCGGCACATCGGCGTGGCGGCGGCGCCGCAGGACACGGACCTCTCGCTGATGGCTCTTTGCGCCGAACTTGCGGCGGCGGGGTTCGGGACGACCCTCGTGACCGACGACTTCAAGATCATGAGGACGGCGCCCAAGGTGCCACAGCAGTTCGAGGTGGTCTCCCCCTCGGTGTTCCTGTTGGCCGTCTCGCAGGAGAGCCGAGGCCGCCGCCGCGGCCGTTTCAAGTCCCTGCACCGCAAGGTGCGGCGGTTCGAGATCGAGTATATGCTCGCGCGCAAGGACATCTACGACGCGCAGCCGAAACTCGACTGGCTGATCGACTCGATGATCGGGACGCTTGTTCAGGGCGAGAGGAGCGCACCAACAGGCACCGCGCCGGCTTCCCCGCTCCCGGCGGCGGCGGCCGCAGAGACCGAGGACGACCTCACGGCACTCGACCGCTACCTCCAGGGGGAGCGTGTGCGGCCCTCGAAACTGAAGACGTTCGAGGCGCTGATCCCCTACACGACAACGCTCCCGGACATCGACAATGTCCGCAAGGAAGTCGTGAAGCGAAACGCGGCCGGCGAGCCGAGGCGGGCGCTCGAGACCCTCGACCGCCGGCTCAACTCAATGAAGACCGAACTCCAGGTCGGCTTCGCGTCCATCCCGCCGCGCGACGCAGAGCTCCTGTACCGCGTGTTCTCGCCGCGGCTCGCGCGGCTCCAGTACCTTGCGGCGATGGTGCACCTCTCGCTCGGCGAGATGGAGCCAGCCGAGGCGCGCTTGAATGACACAGCCGTACTCGGGCTCTTTGCCGATAACGGCGGTGTCGCGCTGGAGGCCAACTACCTGCTGGCGCTGGTCTACCTCTACCAGCTGCGGCACGAGGAGGCCGCGGGCCAGTTCGCGCTCGTTGACCTGCTCTCCCAGCGGCTGCGCCGGGACGACGCGCGCACACGCGCGCTGGTGGGGAGGGCGCTGTCGGAGTACCTGCGCGGCGAGCCGCAGGAGGCGGCCGCGACCATGGTCGACGTGTACCACCAGATCGAGAGCGACCCCACGCAGGGCGCCAAGATCCTCGAGGACTTCGGAGACCACCTCGTGAACTTCTCGCTGCCGCAGGTGGCGGTGGACTTCTTCGAGGAAGCGCTCGAGTGCGCGGTGGAGGCCGACGACGCCGACGCGATCGACCGGCTCGTCTCGAAGGCGAAGCGGACGCACTTCGCGACTGGACGCAGCCTGGGAGAGGTCGCGGAAAAGCTCGGGGAGTTCGTTGACCGCGCACACGATTTCAAGAGCGAGGAGGCCCGCGCCCGCTTCCAAGCCGAGTTGGACAACCTCCGGCAGGTCGTCGAGACGATGAAGGGGCCGCTGCCTTACGTGGCCAAGGACTGGACGCCGGGCGCCGAACTGCCGCACGAACTGCGCGAGGAGATGGAGGTCGCAGCGGTCGTGCAGCAGCGGAAGGCCGACGGGACCTTCGACACGGTGGCCCTCGCGTACGCGCCGTCGCTTGGCAAGATCGCCGTATTCCTTCCGCCCGCAATGGCGGAGCTGGACGTGTCCCGTGCGCAGCTTCGCTTGGCCGAGAGCGGCCAGTTCAAGGTGCTGCCCGCGCCCAAGGAGTTCCAGGAACTCCACGAAGCGCGAGCGCTCGTGGGTGGCAGGGGCGATACGGACGTCGTCATTGACCGCGTGGGCCAAACACCGAGTTTCTTCGGGAAGGGTTCGGCCGTCGACTGAGGCGTTAGCCCTGGGGCGTTTGCGCGACCGCCACCGGCAAGGATGAGTTTAAGGCGAGGACGCTGTCTTTCAACTGGTGTCACTCCCCGTCGTTGCCAGTGCGCTCCCGCAAGGGGAGAGCGGCCCCCCAGACAGTGGGCTCGGTCCGATCACCTCCCGGATCGAGGCGCTCAAGCACGAGCACGACATCTTCGTGATCGCGCACAACTACCAGTACCCGGAAGTCCAGGCCATCGCGGACGCGCGCGGTGACGCCCTCGAAGTGTCGCTTGCTGCCGCGCGGGCGGAGCAGCCGAACATCCTCTTCTGCGGTGTGGACTTCATGGCCGAGACGGCCAAGCTCATCAACCCCGACAGGCGCGTGCTCATCCCCGACGACCGGGCGCTTTGTCCGCTGGCGGCCATGTCGGACGTGGAGGGGCTGCGGCTGCTCAAGGAGCGCTACCCTGACGCTGCGGTCGTGGCCTACATGAATAGCAGCGCGGCCGTCAAGGCCGAGGCCGAGATCTGCTGCGCCGCGGCAAACGCGGTGGCCGTGTGCCGCCAGGTCGAGGCCAAAGAGATCATCTTCGCACCCGACCAGAACCTCGGGCAGTATGTCCAGCGGCACCTCCCCGAGAAGAAGATCGTCATTTGGCCGGGGTACTGCCACGTGCACCAGAACATGACGACAGACGAGTTGCTCGCGATCCGCTCAGCGCACCCGGGGGCGGAGGTCATTGTGCACGTGGAGTGCCCACCGGACGTCATCGACATGGCGGACTACGCGTACTCGACGGGCGGGATGATGCGCCACGTGCGCCAGAGCACCAGGAAGGAGTTCATCGTCGCGACCGAGCGCGACATGGTCTTTGCGCTCAAGCGCGACAACCCGGGGAAGACGTTCTACACGGCGGCGCGCGCGGTGTGCCCGACGCACAAGAAGATCACGCTGCGCAAAGTGCTGCGCACGATGGAGACGATGTCGCCAGAGGTGACCGTCGACGAGGACGTCCTACGCCGGGCGCGCCTGTCTGTGCAGAGGATGATGGAAGTACGTGGCCGGGACTGATCACCCGTAGAACTGGTCGAACTCGTACTTCTCCCACGGCCTCAGCCCCAGGACGATCTCCAGCTCTGGCGGCGTGAGCATCGGTTTCTTGTAGCGTAGCGCGTCGTCGATCGCGATCCGAGGGCAAGCGGTGCACACAAACGCGTCGACGGGGTGGAACTCGATGGCCTCCGGCGAGAAGTTCGCGAGCGCGAACACTGCGGCCTCGCGGCCCGCGTCCTCGATCAGCGTACGGGTCCGCTCCACCTCCTCCATCCGCAGCTGGCCGATCTTCGTCCCCACCAGGATCCCGAATCGCTTCGCGTCCAGCGCCCGGCCGACGGTTGCGTAGCGCTGGCGGAGGAACTTGTCGGCCTCCGCCTTCATGTCGACGACCTCCCCGGTGAACGGGTTCGCGGCGATCACGGGCTTCTTCGAGCCCATGGCAACGGCCAGCGGGTGGAACATCCCTGACCCGACAAAGAGGAAGGACCCCACCTTCCCGTCGACCTCGTCCGCGCTCGTGAAGTTGCAGCCAAGGACCTGCCCGGAGAACGTCAGCCGACGGTCCCCGCGCCCGATGTGCGACGGGATGTGGCGGTTGGCGAGGAACTCCTGGATGGCGGGCAGGGCCGGTCCGTGCTGGCTGTTCGTCAGGACCCCGACGGGCTCGGTCAGAAGGGGAACCGCTTTCTCTACCGCGGGCAAGACGTCGACGGTTGACGGCGCCGCCACGAAGAACGTGGGCATCTGCGTTGGGACGCTTGGCATCCGCGTGTGCCCGACGTGCACGATCGCCTCGACGCCGAGCGGTCCGAGGTCACGGTCGACCAGGTCGCACGCGCCGAAGCACGGGTCGGCCGCGACAATGCACATCGCGCCCGTCCACTTCTCGAGCGTTCGCGCGACCTCCCACCCGTCGGTTTTGAGGCCCTCGGGAAGCTGCAGCGCGACGCGCTTGTAGCCACCCGCGGTCACGGAGTGGACGGCCCGCTCGAAGTCAAGCTCGTAGTTGGAACCCGTCCGATACACGTAGGCGGTATCCAGGCGCCTCACCTCCCGTCTCCTCCGGGCCAGCGACGACCTTGAGCGCCAGCAGCGCGATGAGCGGGACGTTCACCGCCTCGACCAGGGGGGCCGCCTCCTTCTCGTCCATCTTCGATACGAGGCATATGGCCCCACCGATCTTGGCGCCGGCGAGGTTCAGCGCGAGCATCGTGGCACGCAGCGTTGCGCCCGTCGAGAGGAGCGAGTCCACGAACCAGTACGTCTTGCCTTCCTGGAGCCCGTTGAAAGAGATGTGCGACTCGTCGTAGCCAGTCTTTCGCCGCACGACGATCTCGCCCGGGACCTTGTACTCCTTCTTGCGGGCGATGTGCAGCGGCACCCGCAGCGCGTCGGCCACGAGGAACGCCAGCGGGATACCCATCGCCTCGACGGTGATGATCCCGTCGACGCCCGGCGCCTGACCCGCTGGGAACGCGGCTTCGGCCATGGCGTCGGCGAGCCCGCCGACGAAACTGGGCTCGATGGAGGGGAACCCGTCCAGTACGGGGTGCACCACGTAGTGGTACTTCCCGAAGTCGATCACGGCGGCGGATCCAAGCTCCCTCTTGAGGCGCTCCGTGGCTGCCTTCGACCCATCGCGGGAGCGCGGGGCGATATCGGACATGGGGAAGGATCTGAGAGGCGGGCCGCTAAAGAAACTTGCCCTCACACGCCGACCGTAGATCGGAATCGAGGCGGGGCGGCTGCCGCCCCTACGCGCCCTCTCTCCGCTGCACCTTGTGCCAGTGGAATGGCTGCACCTCGTGTAGCCGCTTGGCGACCCACTTCGTGGGATCCGCGGGGTCGGGCACCGCGACCTCCACGTCGTACCCCCAGTGGACGAGCCGCTCCTGGCAAACGCCGCACGGCGTCAGGATCACAGGGGCTTCGTGGGGCCCCGTGCGCGCCACGCACGCGATCGCGACGACCCGCTTGCCTTGCTTGTGCGCCTCGAGGATCGCGCCGGTCTCGGCGCAGAGGCTTGCCACGCCGCCTTTGGGGTCGAAGTAGACGCTCGTCAGGACTCGGCCGTCGTCGGTGTAGAGGGCCGAGGCGACCCCCTCGCCGTCGGGAAACCGCTTGCGCAGCAGCGCGAGAGCCGTGTCCACGATCGCCTGATCGAGCATGGCTTCCCGGGCCGCCCCATCCGGAGGCCGCTCTTAATGGCATCGTCGACCGGCCGTGGCGGTCTTCGTCGTGACTCCCTGCGCGGACGAGAACCTCATCCGCGAGGCGCTCGATGCCGGGGCCCGCTCGGTCATCAGCAAGGCGTTGGGGATCCCCGACATCGCCAAGCAGGTCGCGAAGGCCCTGCGGGAATCGGTCTCCGCCTGTGCCAGCGAGTTGGCGGACCCTGCCAAATAGCGGGGCCGCCAACTTGGCCGCCCAGGCAGATCACCTTCCAAGCTCAGGCAGGGTGCCCGGCGGCCAACGAATCCCACAGATCGCCAAGGAGCTGGCGGTAGGCCATGTTCGCCGCGACGGCCTTCTGCGGGTCGATCTCCGCGGCGTCGTAGGAGATCGGGACGACCCGCACATGGATGGTGGTCGAGGATGGGGTGCCTTGGAGCTTGAATTCCAGGCGCTTGCGCCCTTCCCTCTCGTGAATTGACCGAAGCCGCCGCCCGTGCACGGCCTCCAGGTACACCGGCGGTTTGCGGCGCTTGATGGTTGCGCTTTCGCGCTCGAGCCACGCCTCGATAGCGGTGAAAACCGTCGCCGGCGGGTCCCCTGCGATGATCTGCTCAAAATTGAATCCCGTCATTTGGCACCCCGGTCGCGGTCCCTCTCAAGCGCGTAGAGCTCGTGTGCGCAGGCCTCGGCCCCGTTGAGCGGAGCGATGAACCCGTCGACGCCCAGGTCCAAGTAGAAGGGGAGCGTGTCCAGGTCGCTCTCGTCGTCCAGTTTCACAAGGACCGTCCCGCCCGCCCGCTCGAGCGCGCGCGTCACGTCGAGCAGCGCCCTGGCAAACTCGCCGGGCCGGAACGCAACCGAATCATCGGCCCCCCGGGCGCCTGGCACGGGGGGGGGATCCTGCCCGTGCTGCACCAGTGTCTTGTAGAACCGGCCGGCCTGCAGGATGATGCCGTCGGGCGCCGGGGCGAACGCGCCGACCGCGCGCAGCGCCGACGGCCCGCGCACTTCCGCAAACACGAGCGTGTGTCGGCCGTCTGACCCCTTCGTGACCCCCGCGCTCGCGAGCGCCCGCCGCACCACCGCGAGGTCTTCGGGTGCTTTCAGGAACGGCGCAACGACGTGGATGTTTGTTGCACCCGTCCGGGCCGAGGCCTCGTAGAGCAGCGCGAGTTCGTCGAGAACGCCGCCAAGGACATGCTCCAGGAGGTCGTCGCCCCCCGAGGCGGCCTGTTCACGCATCGCCTCATAGTGGCCGGGCGACAAGTCGGAGAGCTCCACGAGCACCGGCCGCGGGAAGACGGTGGTTGCGGCGGCCGCCAGTTCGACCACGAGCCCCCCGCGGTCACCCTGCCCTCGCCGCCAGGCCGCCAGGTCGATGACAATACCGGCGTGGGGGATGTGGGCGGCAGACGCCGCGTCTGCCGGCGCGGGAAGGCCGACATAGAGGCCCGTCCGGATGACGGGGAGCAGGCGGCCCGCCTGGGCCATCCGCTTCGGCTGCACCGCACCGACCGGCGGGTCGGGCGTTGGCGGCGCGGGCGCAGCGGCGACGGCCGCAGGCTGGGGCTGGGGTTGCGGGGGCGGCGCGGGGCGCTCTTGCGGCGGCGGCGCGGGCGCCGGCTCCCGGCCGGCCACCGTCGTGGGTGGCAGTTGCTTTTCCACCCGTTGCGGTTCCGGCGGACTCTGGTGGGTGGGCGGCGGTCCCTTCGCCACCGGCTCGAACGGCTCCTCGTACTCGATGTTCGTGAGCTCCTCCTCGCGCGCGTGGGCGGCGGCGATGTAGCGCTCGGCCTCGCCTTCCTCGCCCAGCACGGCCGCGCTTGGCACGAGTGGAACGATCTGCAGAACGAATACCACGCCCCCATGGATGGCCCACTCGACGCCCACCGGGCTGCCGAGCACGCGCTCAAGCTCGAGCGCCGCGCGCCCTAGTTCCTCCACCTGCAGGGCCTGCAGCTTCGGGCGCGTGCGCCGGTCGGCGTGCACCTCGCGCCGCACGAGCACGCCCTGCGACCCCTGCGCGTACTCCCACGCCTGGTCCCGCTCCTGCGATCGTACATCGCCCAGCTGCGCCCTCGGCACACGGTAGCGCGATGGGACAAACGCGCCCTCTGAGAGCGCCTCGTGGAACCCCCAGACGGCCTCGATCAGCAGCGACGAAGGGTCGCCGGGAGTCTGCGAGAAAAGGATCCCCGAGACCTCGGCCGGGACGGTCTCCGTGATGAAGATCGCGGGCGCCGCGTCCTCGAACGACATCCGCTCCCGCCGGATCACATCCAGGTTGGCCTGGTCGAACACGGAGCCCCAGCACGACTTCACGACCCCTTCGATGTCGGAGAGGCGCGTGACCGCCACCGCCCGCTCGAGCGGCGCGCTCGAGAGTCGGTCGTCCGTCGGGCACGCGCGCAGGGTCGCCGACTTGTCCATGGACCGGGTGCCGATCCCGAGGCGCTTGCAGTTCGAGATGATGTCGAGGGAGATCGGCTGCGGGACAGCCACACTGCGGATGAGCGCGCGGATCCCGCGCGAGACCTCGCTGAGGTCGGCCCTGGGCGAGACCAGCTTTCGCATGACCGCCGGAAGTTCCAACTTGAGTGAGGTGTCGCGCACGAGGTCTGCGAAGCTCTTCTGGAGCACCACAAAGCCCTGGGGCACGGCAAACCCGCGCCGGTGGGCGGTCGCGAGCAGCACGACGCGGCTCCCGACGAGCGCCTCATGTTCGGGCTCGACACGGTCGATCGGAAAGGTGTGGAAACCCACCGCGTAGCCCCCGCAGGAAACCGTGGCGCGCTGTAAAGGAGTTTTGGCGCCCGGCGGCACCGCCGGCAAACCTAGAAATCCGCGCGGGGGCGGTGGGGCGCCCCGTGTCAGGCATCGCGCCGCGCGACCCCGCTGCGGACGCGCGCTGGACGCGCCGGGGTTTCATCACCTTCGGGGCGGTCGCCGCATCCGCGCTCATCGTGGCCGCCGGCGTCCTTGTCGCGTCCCGAGCGCCCGACCACGAGTACACGTACATCCTGACATTCACCGAGGACGCCGGCCACCCCTACACACTCCTCCTGCCGCTTCCAGCAGACGGGCAGGTGGACTCTGCGTGCCGGTTCCTGGGCAACCAGTCGGCGCCCGCGCGCGACGGGTCAACCTACGGCGAGGTCTTGCGCGTGGAGGGCGTTGGCGACCTCTCGGTCATGTGTACGCTCCCCACGTTCGAGCCGCTGAGCCTCGCGTTCTCCACCGAAGGGCACTCGGCGCGCGGCCAGCTGGCGGTGCGCGTCTTCCTGAACGCTTCGGGCTTTGCCCAGCACCCGACGGTCGACCTCTCCTACCGGGAGGCGGGCCCGCAGTGGACGACCACACGCTACGTGCAGGGCAACCTCGAGGAGGGGTGGACGACCATCGAAATCCGCGAGGTCCTGCAGCCGACCCCGGAGTACCGGGTCCCGCCGACTACTTGATCAGGTTGGCGCCCTGCGTCACGACGATCCGGCAGGGGGTCGGCAGCTTGAATGCTGCCTTGCGCAGCGCTTCCTTGCCGCGCGCGAAGTTCGTCGCCGACGTGCGCACCGTGATGAGCTCGGCGCCCGGGAAGACGCGCGCGGCCGTGCCGATGGGCTTCCCGAAGGCGGAGCGCATCCCCTGGGAGATACGGTCGGCCCCGGCACCCGTTGCGACCTTGTTCTCGCGGAGCACGTTATGGGGGTAGATGTTGATGCGCAGGTGGAAGTTCGTCGCGCCTCCCTTGAGGAGCACCCGGCCCGCCGCCACACGGCAGGACTCGAGCGCGCTGTGGCGGATCTGGCACATCTCCTGGCCGATCAACTTCAACTCGACGTCGAACTTACCGTTGGGGTCGCCCATGTTGTACTGGACGATCCGGTCGTGCGGGACGCCGCCCATGTACTCACGCCGCGTGTAGGCTTGGCCGATGACGCGCCGGTACATGCGTGCGGGTTTCGTCGCCACGGTGACAACCTCGCTGGGGACGCCGCGATGCCCGGCTCCCCTTTAAAGGTTGTTGGCGCGCCGGTTCAAGCCAGCGACTCGCCGCACCGGGGGCAGGATCCGCCCTCGGCACCGGCGTCCGGGCCGTCGATGCGCAGGAAGCACGCGGCGCAGAACCAGTCACTCTCACCGATGGTGTCGGGCTCGATGCCCTGTTCACGTAGGGCCTGCTCGAACGCCACCCGGTCCAAGGACGGGCCGTCGCCCGCGCGCGGGTCCAGCACCCGGTAGGAGAGCCACACGAACGGCGCGACCCACAGGAGGAAGATGAGGTCGCCGAGGTTCGCGTGCGTCCACAGCAGCGCTTCGCCGCCGAAGCTGTAGCCGACCTCGACGATGATCCCCATCCGCAGCAGGTTCGCGAGGTACGCGATGAGGACGCCAAGGCCCATGAGCGCACCGACGCGCCAGGATAGCCGCGTGTACTCGGTCACCACGAGCGCGAGGAACGCGGAGATGAAGATGCCCATCGAGTAGAGCCCGGAGCAACTCGTCGCGATGTAAACGGAGGCGAGGGTGCCGTTCGTCTGGTCAAAATAGTAGAGGATGTTGCCCGAGTAGGTGGAGCCCATCCCGAAGAGGTTCACGAGCCACGAGAGCTGCGGGGCGAGCAGGGCGGCCGTGTACTCGTCGACGCTGGCGTACGGGTCCTGTCCTGCGCGCAGGAGTAGGAGCGGGACCCCGAAGAAGAGGGCAAGGGACGCGAAGAACAGGACCGCGAAGTTGCGCTCACGGTGGAACCGCCCAGGGACGAAGGGGAACGCGACGAGGACGACGCCAAGCCCCAGGACGACTACGTCGGTCGAGAGGATCGCGGGGGTCGCCGAGAGGTACTGGTTGTAAAGGAGGTCGAGTCCGATGACGGCGAGGCCGATGAGCGCGAACACGGAGTTCAACCGCCCACGGAGCGTGACACGGTCAACGAGACGACCGGCGAGCGTCGGTTCGGCGGCGCCCTCGGCCGGGGGGGAGCCTTCGACCGCCCCTGCGGCCGGCCCACCCGCCGGGACGCCGCGGGCGACCGCGTCAAGCTCGCGCAGGAGCAGCAGGAACACTCCGGCCGCGATCATCCCGAAGCCGACCGCCACAAACGCGGGGTGGATGACCACGAGCTTGTTGGCCACCAGGACGAAGGCCGTCCCCTGGAAGGCGAGGAGCGCCGCCAGGATCTTCAGGCGCCGCTCGCGCTTTGGGCTTGCGGCCATCCAGGCGGCGGCTCGGGTGACCGGCCCCCGCCACCCGCCGGCCTGCGCCTCGGCCATCGGCAAGACCTCGGGCACGCTGCAATAAACCCTTGCTGGCCCGTGCCGTGCGGCCCCCCGATCCCGGGAGTCCAGGCACGGCTGGCGCCAGGATCGGGCGCTTGTCCGGGTTTGATGGCCAAATCGCCTAAAAACCAACGATCAACGGCAAGCCCCGAACACGCGGGTCAGCGGCCGCGGGGGGGAGGCACCTGTCACCTCGTAGCTCCCCGCTCAGAACGTTTATCAAATATGGCCATATCTGGCCCCCCCGCAGGGGGGCCGTCAAATTTGCCATCGTTGGAACTGAGCCACCGTGAAGCAGCGCTGCTCCGGCGCACGCTGGAGTACGCAATCGACAACTGTGCAGTGGACGACGAGCCGATCATCGCCGGCTTTCTGGAGAAGATGGACGGCGACCGCGGGCTCGACTTCGGCTATGAGGAATCCGCCCTTCTGCGAGACATCATCGAGTTTGCCGCGGACACCGGGCCGATCGGCAACCCGCAGACCATGGATTCGCTCCTCTCCAAGCTCTAGTGGGCGTGGGCAATAACGCGCGCGCCCGAGCGCGTCGCTCGCGGGGAGGAAAGCGCGTGCCGCGGATGGACGACCTGCGCCGCGTGGTCGGTGCCGAAGAGGACAGCGCGGCCGCCTCGCGCAACCACAAACTTGGATACGGCGCCGCCCTCGGGGCCGGAGCGCTCGCGAGCCTCATCCCCGTCGGCGCGACCCTGTTCCTGTCCGACGTAGACCCCCTCGTCACCGCGGGGTTCGCGAACCTCTTCGCGGCGCTCGTGATCATGCCGCTTGCCGGGCGGCCCAAGTTCTCGAAGCAGGACCGGCCGCGGCTCGTCGCGATTGCGCTCCTTGGCGCAGCGCTCGCCCCGGTGATCTACTTCTTCGCGCTCCTCCAGACGACCGCGTCGGAGGCCGCCGTCCTCGTCAACGCAGAGACCGTCTTCACGGTAATGCTGGCCGTCGCGATCCTGCGCGAGCGCGCCTCCGGCCTCGACCTCACGGCAGTTGGGGTCGTCGTGGCCGGGGCCGTCGCCCTCTCGCTGGCGGGCAACCTCGCGTTCGACATGGCCCACCTGTTCGCAAACGGGCTCATCATCCTGTCGACGCTCATCTGGGCCTCGGACAATGTGATCTCCACAGGGCTTGCGCGGCGCAACGCGCCCCATGCGATTGCAGCCTGGAAGAACATGGTCGGAGCGCCGATCGTCATCGCGGTCGCACTGGCCGCTGGCTCCAGCCTGGCGCTCACTTCGGAGCACCTCCTGGGGCTGTTCCTCGTCGGCGGCGTCGGGATCGGCGTTTCGCTCGTGCTGTTCTACACGGCCCTGCGCCACATCGGCGCCTACCGTACCGCTGCGATCTTCGGTTTGCAGGGGGCTTTTGGCGCGGTCCTTGGATACGTCCTCATTGGCGACCGGCTCGCGCCCGGGCAGCTGGTCGGGGCGGCCGCGATGGTGGGGGGCGTCCTCCTGCTCGCGTTGTCCCACCGCTCGCGGAACGCGCGGCCGCCGGAAGGGCCGCCGCCGGAAGGGCCGCCCCCGGTTCCACCGGTCTCACCGGTCCCGCCGGTCGTGCCCCCTTGAGGAGCGCACGGGCTTGCGGTCGGGGACCAACCGTCGTATCCGTCCGGCCGCCGAGGGGCCCGGCCACGCCTGGCCGTGACGCAAACGGTCAAATCGCCTGGCTGCCTGGCCACTCCGAATGGCAAAAAAAGCGAGCAAGGCCATGACCCCCGGCCCCCTGCGGGTCGACCTGGGGCGCGTCGACATGTGCCTCAACGTGAAGGGCATCGCGCGATCGCGCACGTTCTACCGGAAGCTGGGCTTCCGGGAGATCGGCGGCAAGTTCGAAGAGATGTGGCTTATCCTCAAGCGCGGCGACTTCCGGCTCGGGCTCTACCAGGGCCACATCGACGAGAACGTCATGAACTTTCGCGGGGGCCATGTCGGCCGCATCGTGGAGGGGCTGCGTGAGAGGGGACTAAGGCCCTACCGCGTGGCCGGGCTCCAGCCCAACGGCCGCGGCAGTGCGATGCTGGACGACCCGGATGGCAACACCCTCTTCTTTGACAGCTCGTCGCCGGAGCGCGCCGCGCGCTGGCGCGCCCGCCGCAGGCGCTGATCACCGGCGACGCGGCAGCCCCATGCGCGCGATGGCAATCGACTTCCTTGCGCCGGCCCCCACGCGCCGCGTGAAGTCGCGCGTGCCGGCAAGGCCCCGCCGCGCAATGGGCACCCGCCTGACGTCGGACCCGTAGGAACCAAGGATCCGCCAGGCGCCGCGTCGGAAGGACGCCACGGAGAACGCGCCGATCAGGGCAATGACGATAATCGCCAGAATGCTCGCGCCGAACTCGCTGTCGCCTCCCCCCAGCCACGCGATGTCGTCCAGGATTCCGCCGCCCCCGCCTGCGCCGGGCTCGGCGGGCTGCTCGTAGCCGAACTCCGCCGTGACGCTCTCCATGATGATGTCGCTGATCGGCTGCTGCTGGATGGCGGGGCGCTTGAGGCCCCACACAGGCTGCGAAGCGATCTGACGGACGACCTCAATCCCCTGGACCACGACACCGAAGACCGCGTAGTTCCCGTCGAGGCCGTTCTGGGGTCCGTCGCAGATATAGAACTGGGACGAGGCCGAGTCCGGGTCGTTGGACCGCGCCATCCCGAGCGCCCCGTCCACGTGGGTCAGGTTCTCGTCCGTCTCGAGCGGGATGGTCTGCGACGAGCCGCCCGTTCCGTCGTTGTAGGGGTTGCTGTCCTTGGTGTTCGGGTCGCCGGTCTGGATGACGAAGTCGTCGACGATGCGGTGGAACCTGATCCCGTCGTAGAAGCCGCTCGTCGCCAGGTCCAGGAAGTTCTCGACCGTTACGGGCGCGCCCTCGTCGTAGAGCATGGCGACGATTGTCCCGAAATTCGTCACGATGGTGACGGTGGAGTTGACCCAGGTCCCGGCCACGGGCGTATCCTCGGCCGCCCGGTCGGCCACGGCAGCTCCCGGCACGAGGGCCGTGGCGACCAGGAGCGCCACGGCCAGGGTCGCAGCCTGCTTCCGCATCACCCATGCCAAGCCGGGGCGCCCCAGATAAGGCTTCGCGGTTGTAGGGCGCCGTGGCCCACCCGTGCCCGGCCGTTCCCAGCCGTCCGAGCGGGGGAAGACCGCCCCTGGGCCACGTCGAGGGCTATTCTTCCTCGGACGCCGCCGTTCCGCCACCGCGCGGCCTGGCAGGGCCGAGCACCTCGCAACCGCCCGGCGGCAGCGCGCGCGCGACCTCGTCGGCGTGCACGCGCAGAACAATGGCAAGCTCCTTGGCCACGTCCGTCCCCTTGCGCTTTCCCGGCCCGATAAGCACGGCCTTGTCGCAGTGGGCCAGAATCGCTTCGACCGGGCCACATACTGCCTTGCGCTCCGTCTTCATCGACAGCCCCCCGACGGCCGCGCGCATCGGGACGTGGCGGACGGTGTTGCGCTTCCCCCGGATCACGAAGGCGCCGCGCGGGAGGTGCTCTCCGCTCTCGGGCGTCTTGGACACCTGGTCGGGTAGCACCCAGTAGGCCGCGACTTCACCGGCACCCGACGACCACGCGCGGGAGTGGATCGCGCCAAAGGCGCACGCCTCCTCCATGGCCTGGTTGGGGATCTCCCCCTCGCCCTCTTTCCGCTTGGCCACGACGCTCGGCGCCCCGTGGATGTCGGCGTGCGCGTAGCGGTCGCCGGGTTTGAGGTACTTCTTGACGACCGTGTCGTTGGTCGCTGCGTCGCGCCCCGCGAGCACGAGGTGCCCGTCGGTCGTGTGCATCCACCGGTAGCGCTCGAACCACTCGCGCCGGCGCGGCGGCGGCGGGACTCCGGCCTCTTTGGCGCGCCGACGGTCGCGGCGCGCCTGCTCGAACTCCCCCTCCCTCGACGCATGCCGCCTCCGCGCGCCCTTGAGCGCCCGCTCCGTATCGGCCATTGCCTCGAGCGCCCCTTTTTGTTTCTCCTTGGCACGCGACGCCTGCTCGTAGTAGCTCTGGGCCGCCCCGATCACCGTGGCGCCGAGTGCCACCTCCACCCGGTGCACCTGCCCGTCCGGACCCTTGAGCGAGAGTTTCACCGCGCGGCTCTCGCGGGCGCCTTCGACCTGCGCACCTTGGAGGCCGGCCTTGGCTGCCGCCTCCTGGAGCGCCGCGCCGCCTGTCCCGCGGGGCGCGGCCACAAGGAGAGCCTCCAGGGCGGGGAAGTTCGCGTAGATCGCCTCCGCCGCCGCCTGGGCACGCGCGACATCAGTGGTTGCAGTCGTGTCGGCCTCGCGCTGCTGCGCGAGCACGCGCTCTAGCCGCGCGACCTCTGCCCCCTCCGCCGTCTGTTTGGTCTGCTCCGAGTCCGCCTTGTCCGCGTCGTATGGACCGAAGTAGGCGTCGAAGAGCGCGCTCATCGACTCGAATGGACGGGTGGTTGCGTCCCCCCACCGGCGCAGGGGGATGGGGCTGAACTCCGTCATCTGGTCCCCCGCGACGAGCGCGTGTGGCGCGGCGTTGTCGTGTGCATCTCCGATGATCTTCTCGAGCGCGTCGTGGACATGCAGCCAATCCTCAGGCGAGAGGTCGCCCGCGCCGCGCGTTGGGTCCAGGCGTGCGCGGGCCAGGACCTCCTCTGCAAGCCCGGGCCCAAGTCCCACGCCACGGGCAAGGGCCCGGCCCACCGGCCCGGTACCGGCGGCCTGCGCCAGGCCTGTGGCGTCCATCCCCCGCGGGTCAGCGTTGGGCTTGGGCGGGACATACGGGTTCTTGGGGGTCACCTTGCGGCCCTTGAACACCTTGGGCTTGGCGACAAGCGCGATCACGCCGTCCTCAAGGAGCGAGACCGTTCCGTCGGGGAGCAGCTCGACCATCAGCTCGAACGAAAGCGGGCCCTTCCCCAACCGGAAGCAGAGCATCCGGTCAAACCCCACCTGCTCCACCGACTCGATCACCGCGTTGGCGATGCGCTTGCGCATGCCGGCGGCAAACGACGTGGGGCTCTGCGGGCTCGTGACCTCCAGCGCGGTGAGGTACGCGCGCCGCCCGCCCAGGATGAGCAGGTTGGACTTCCCGCGCTCCCCTTTCAATTTGACTTTGAGCAGCACGTCGTCGGGGCCGAGCTGGTACACCTTGTCGACGAATGCCCCTTTGAGGCGCGCGTCAAGTTCGCGCGCGACGGCAAGGACATCGAGGGCCGTGAGCATTTCGCGCCGCTTCATCGGGGATCGCACTTGCGGGTGCGTTGAAAAGGCTTGGGCGCCGACGCGCGTTGTCATCGGGCCTGTGTCCAGCGTCCCCAAAGCCTCAAATGGGCCCCCCCCATTGGCCGACCCCGCGCCGCTGTGGCTAAGGGGTATAGCGACACCTTGGTAAGGTGTAGGCCGGGGGTTCGATTCCCTCCAGCGGCTCTCCAACCCTCCTCTCCACGCCGGGGCCCGCGCTCAGGCCGTGTGGCACCGCGGGCTCTCGAAGAACCCCATCGTGAACCGCACGGATGTCGCGTCCGTCGAATGGATGGCATGGAGGTCGCTGGGCGCCGACCGCGAAACGGTGAGCATCTGTGTGCCCGTATCCTGCTGTGTCCCGGTCGCGGCTAGCCCCGGATGCACCTGCACCGCAGCGCGCGCGTCCCCTGCTGTCCCTAGCCCGGACGGTCGTCTTCGAGGGCCGCCGCCTCCGCAAGCTCGGCAAGCAGCTCGCGCGATGTGACGACCGTGATGGTCGGGTCCGTGCTGGTGTTTGCAAACGCTGACGAGTACACCCGCGCGCGCTGGGCGTGGCCCTCCCGCAGGAAGTCCTTGGCTGCCAGCAACAACCGCTCGGTCGGGAACTCGCGCCAGGACCCCGTGAGCAGCAGCAGGCGCTCTGCGCCCTTCGATACGACGAGGCCACCGGCCGGGGGTCGCCCGGCGCCCTCGTCCGCACGGTAGCCGCGCGCCTCCCACAGGCGCGCCATCAGGTCGCGGAACCCCTCCTCGTCAAGCGCCTGCTCGTCAACCAGCCACCGGGCCGACTCGGCTAGCGCCTCGGCCCGGCGGTAGTCGCCGCTCGCGAACGCGGACCGAGCCGCCGCCAACTGGTGCGAGACCTCGCGCGGCGCGTCGCCCGTGCGGTTTGCGTGCATGGACTCCTCGAGCGCCCCCATGGCGCGCTTCGCGCGGCGCGCGAGCGGGGAGGCGGCGACCGCGACGACCACGGCTTTGGCCGCGGCCGTGTCGGCCTCCGCCCACTTGCCTGCTCGCAGGAGGCGCTCTGCCTCAGCCGCTGCGGACGTGACCCGCTCGGCCGCTCCTGCGTCGTCTGGCCCCTCTCCCGAGAGGGCGCGCGCCCGCCGCAGCAGGTCGGCCGCGCGCGCGCCGGCCCGCAACTCTACCATCGCCAGGTCCAACGTCGCCTCGGCGCCGGCCAGGTCACCGGCCCCATGGTGTTCGGCGGCCTTCTCCACCAGCACGCGAGCTGACGAATTCCCCGACGACCCGACGGCGTCCTCCTGCTGCGACAGCGTTGCCCCAATCTCCGCGGACATCTTCCCCACACCCTGCGCGCGGGTGAGCAACTCCTCGAACCTGGAGAGGGTCTCGGCCGCCGAGTCGAGTTGCCCGAAACGGATCTCGCGACGCGCCGCCGAGAGCGCATTCAGCGCCTTGGAATCCCGCGCAACCGCCGGCTCGGCGCCCGCAGCGTCCCTTGCACGGGCGTGGCGCGTCTTCAGCGACCGCTCCGTCTCTTTCGTCCGCTGGAACAGGCGGAGTGTCGCAAGACCCCACAGCACCCCCACCAGGCCGACCGAGTACCCGGTGAGCGGGACAACGGCGTCGCCCTCAGGTGTCGTCGGACCCGTGTACCGCCACCGGTGGCCCGTCTCCGGCCCGCCCGACTCGCTTTGACCTTGGTGCACCGTCGTGACGCGCACCCACGCGCCCTCGAAGGGGACCGGCGCGTCCAGCTCCGTGATGTTGAACTGGATCGGCGACCCGGCCATTCGGATGAGCCGGTATGGCGATTCGACGATCGGGTGGGGGAAGACCGCCACGACCTGCCCGTCGACGACGACCGTGTCGCCCAAGGCGGTCCCGGGGTACCCGGCGCCGTCGCGTGCCTCGAAGTCCGCCGGGGAGTCCACCGGGCACGCGCAGTCGGCGGGGGCCGGCGCGTTCGTGGCAAGCACAGCCGCCACGAGCGCGACGACACCCAGAGCCAGGGGCGCCGGCCCGTAGAGTTCCTTGCGCACGGTCTCGCGCCAGGGGGCGCGCTAAGATGAAGGTTCGCCGCCGGGCGCTTCGGGGCCGTGGTGGAGACGGGGCAAGAATGGGTTGGATCTTGCGTCCCTGGCGCCGCGCGGCCGGGAAAGCGCTTATGGTAGCCTAGCGACACTGCCGGCCGTGGCGCCCAAACGCACGCGCGCACGCCCGCGCCCGACGGCCGGCGGCGAGCGCCTGCAGGTCGAGGGCAGACGCGCGGCGCTCGAGGCGCTTCGGTCGGGGGCAAAGGTCCTGCGAGTGCGCGTGTCGCAGCGTGCCGAGCCCAGCGCGCTGCTCGACCAGGTGGCGGCGGAGGCGCGGGCGCGCGGCGTCATCGTCGAGCGCGTCGCCCCCGAAGTGCTCGACGCGCTCACCTCCACCGGCCACCACCAAGGCGTCGCTGCCGACGTCGTCCCCCCGGCGCCCGTCGAGATCGAAAGCCTCCTCGAGCGCGCCGCCGCGCTCCAACAGGACCCGTTCCTGGTCTTGCTCGACGGCGTCGAGGACCCGCAGAACCTGGGGGCGATCGCGCGGTCGGCGGAGGCCGCAGGCGCCCACGGCCTCATCCTCTCCGAAAAACATTCGGCCGGCGTCGGGCCAGGTGCCATGCGCGCCTCGGCAGGCGCGCTCCTCCTCATGCCCCACGCCTTGGTCTCCAGCCCCGCGCGCGCCCTCGAGCGGCTCAAGGCGAAAGACGTGTGGGTGGGCGGTGCGGTCCCGGCGGGCGGCAAGCCCTACCACGCGTATGACCTCAAGGGGCCCCTCGTGGTCGTCATCGGGTCGGAATCGCGCGGCCTCCACCGGCTCGTCCAGGAGCGGTGCGACTTCCTCATGACCATCCCCATCGCGGGGAAGGTTGGGTCGCTAAATGCATCGGCCGCCGCAGCTGTCGTACTCTTTGAGGTCACGCGTCAGCGCGCGGCGGCGCTGAAGGGATAACACGCGACTAGCCGCCGACGACGCCCGCCTCGACCGACAGCACTGGCGGGAGGTTGTTCGCGATGAGCGCGTAGCTCGAGCCCGCGTTGCGGCTTGCGTAGACCTGCCCCGTCGTCGTCCCGAAATACACGCCCGCCGGGTCGTTCGTGTCCGTACGCATCCCGTCGCGCAGCACTGTCATGTACGCGCCGCTTTTGGGCAGGCCCCGCGACGATTCCTTCCAACTCCTGGCGCCGTCCGTCGTCCGCCACACCCGGACCTTCCCGTCCTTCGTGACGCGGTTCGAGTCGCTGACCAAGGGGAGCATGTACGCCCACCCCTTCTTTCGGGGGTGCGCGGCCATCGCGAAGCCGAACGTCCATCGCCGCCCCTTCTCCGACTTCCACCTCGGCAGCCCGCGCTCGGCCGGCACCCACGTGTCGTCGCCCTCCGTCCGCCGGTAGACACCGGCGTGGTCCTGCATGTAGAGCATGCGCGGGTCGGCCGCGTCGCGCACGACCTTGTGCGGGCAGTTGCCGATCTCCCCGTCCTTCATGACCCTGTCCACGTTGAAGACGCCGTGGACGCCGCCGGAGATCGCCTTCCACGACTTGCCGCCGTCCTTGGTCCCGAAGACCCCCACCGATGAGATCCCCACGACCATCTTGCGGGGATCGCCAGGGTACGGGAGGATCGTGTGCAGCATCAAGCCCCCGTTTCCGGGCTGCCAGTCCTTCCGGCTGCCCCATTGGTTCAGCCCGTCCACGGGCTCCCAGGAATTGCCCCTGTCGCCCGACCGGAACAGCCCCGCGGGCTCGACACCCGCGAACAGGTCGCCGTCGTCGTCCAGGGCGAACGACCACAACGCCTCGACGCTAAGGCCCGTGCCCTTCGCGTAGTGCGGAGTCGCCTTCGTACGCCGCCACCTCCCGCCTGTGTTGGTCGAGACCGAGATGCCGGGCCCGAAGTGGCCGGAGTGCCCACTTGCGAAGATTGTCTTGTGGTCGTGGGGGCTCAAGATCGCGTGGCGGACAAGCATCCCTTCGATGTAGGGGCCCTCCGTCTTCCATCGCTTCCGGTCTCGCGAGTGGAGCAAAAAGAGCCCCTTCTTCGTCCCTGCAATCACGAGCGTCTCGCCTTTCTTGATGTCCGCCAACTCAACCACCTGCCACATGGGGCAACACATGCACCGCGTCCCCGTCGCGGAGCCGCACGGCCAGTGGGTCAAGGTGGGTTACCGTGTCACGGTTGATGATCACGATCACGTTCTTGCGCACCCGACCCTGGTCGTCTAGCACCGCCGCGGAGAGCCCGGGCGCCTTCCGGTCCAGGCCCGTGAGCGCCGCTTCGAGGTTGGCGCCTTCGGCCGGTACCGTCCCCTTCAGCCCGAATTCCCTGGCAAGCGCGCGGGGAAGGTGTACCTCGACCTGTGCGACGCCCTGCACCATGGCTCCGGCAAGAAGCCCGAGGCACCTTTTGAAAGCTTTGGGAACGAGAGGGTAGCGGGCCGCCGTCTGGCGGCTCCCAGAAGAGCACCCCATGGCACCGCCACCATCTCACATGTGTCTCACACCCGGCGCTGGCCGTTTTGGCACCGTGGGAATCATCGGTGAATCCCTCCGAGGATTGTGCGTGGTTTTCAGCGAATCATCAAATACCCTCCCCGGACTCAAGCGGCCGTGGGCTCTGACCTTTCACCACCACAAAGCCCCGGCCCCGACGCATGCGAGCGCCTCGCCTACCGGACCGCCCTCACGGCGCTCCCGAGCGACCACGGCGACTTCCAGATGTTCGCGTTCGGCTGCAGCCAACCCACCCAAACGGGCGGCGGCGACCACCTCGTAATCATGAAGGGGGACGTCCGCGGGAAGTCGGGCGTGCTCCTGCGCATCCACTCCGAATGCCTCACGGGCGACGTCTTCGGGTCGCGGCGATGCGACTGCGGCGAGCAACTCGCGGTCGCTCTGCGTGCGATCGAGAAGGAGGGCTCAGGGCTCGTCCTCTACCTGCGCCAGGAGGGTCGCGGGATCGGCCTTGCCAACAAGGTGCGCGCCTACAACCTCCAGGATCACGGCGCGGACACGATCGAGGCAAATGAGCTCCTGGGCTACCCGGCCGACATGCGAACCTACCACTGCGCCGCCTGCGCGCTCCATATCCTCAATGTGAAGAGCGTCCGGCTGATGACGAACAACCCGTTGAAGATCGAGGAGCTCGGGAGGTACGGGGTGCCTGTGGACGAGCGCGTGCCCATCGATGTGCCGCCCAACCCCTCCAACGAGGATTACCTGACCGTGAAACGCGAGCGGATGGGACACCTGCTGGGCCCCCGCCCGTAACGGCGCGTCGGTCGCGCTCACACCCGGTCGATCCGCACGCCCGCGGGTTCGCCCGGCCGGGCTGCGAACCCCTCTGGCACGAACACCATCCCCGTCGGGTCAGAAAGGAGCGCGGGTCCCTGTGTCGGGGCCCCCTTGGACAGCGCGCCGGCAGGGGTGACTCGCAGGACCTCCGCGCCGCCACCGGCCAGGACGACACGTTGCTCCTGCAGCGACGTGAGCGGGGAGCGCGCCGCACGGAAGGCGGTGACCTTGCGCTGGCTCGCCGGGTAGACCTCGACCTGGAGCGTGACGTCCTGCCTCCCGACGAGGTCGGACTCGAGCGCCACGGCGGCCTTGCGCCCGCTCTCGCGGTCTAGCGCCGGGAAGACGCCATGGGCGTCGCGCGCGCCCTCGACCCATACCATGGCGGCCAGCGCGTCACGCCGGAACCCCAAGGGCTCGAGGTCCCCAACCGCAAGCGCGATCAACTCGTCGAGCGCGGCGCGCGCCTCGGCCCCGGCTCGGTCGGGGGCCGAAGGCGAGAACGTCTCCGCGGCGCGGGACGAGCGGGGCGCAGTGCGTGCTCCAAGCGCAGCGCCGGCCCCGAAACACGGCGGGACACGCGCGCCGCCCGCGAGCCCGCGCACGCACTCCGCGGCGAGCGCCCCCGCGAGCGGCCCCACAAACGCGGCGCCCTCGGCCTGGCGGATCCGTGGCTGGAGCGCGGCGCGAAACGCGTCGAAGATGGCGCCAAGCGCGCCCGAGACGGCCCCGTCCGGGTCCAAGTCCGCCCATTGGGAAAGGTCGGCCGCCGCTTCCTGGCCCACCTCGGGGTGTGCCGTCGCAATGAGGCCGGCCGCCTCGAGGACCTCACGCACCGTGACGGCGCGCTTGAGCCCCTCCCCCGTGCCGACACGCCACGTGCCCTCCGCGCGGCCCACGGGGGTCTCCGCGCCGATCCCCAGGCTCTCAATGTGGGAACCCAAGAGCTGCGACGTCAGGGAGCGGCCGACTGGCGTGGGCGGCAGGATCGCGACCGCCGTCGACATCTCGTGGAAGGACGCGGCCGCGACCGACGGCTCGGACACCGCCTCGTGGCCGAACGCCGCCCCGTAGGAGAGCGACACGAGCGGCAGCCCCCGCAGCGTGGAGTATGGGTGGCGGTGCGCCAGCGCGGCGGGGATGAGCGTCCCGTCGAGCGAGGCGAACCAAATCCGCGTTTCCTCGTCCCCGAGCCCCTCGCGCAGCCCGGCGACGCCGTCCTGGACGAGCGGGAGGAGCGCGCACGAGACCGCCGTCTTCTCGATCGGCCGGTCCGACCAACCCCATAGCGGGCCCACTTCGCACGAGAGCAGCATGGGCGTGCCCGGCACCGCTTCGTGCAAGGCACGCTCGGCCGCCCGTTCGGCCGCCTGGAGCCGGGTCCCCTCTCCCGCGAGCGACAGCCCGACAACGCGCGGCCGCAGGGCGTCGATGGCGGCCGCGACGTGGGCAGCTTCCCCGGGCAGGTCTGCGCGCACGACCCGTTCGGCAGGGAGGAACGTCGCGAGCAATTGCCCGCCTGCCTGCTCCTCGTAGGAGTCGGCCGCCCCCACCGGCGAGAGCACGAGGAGCGTCTCGGCGGCGGCGGCGTGGAGCATCGGCCAAAGGAGCGACCCGTCAAACGCTACGATGGACTCATGGCCGGAGCTCAGGTCCTCGGCCGCGAGCGATAGGCGCGCCTCCGCGGCCGCCTTGCGCAGGCCCTCCGTAAGCCCAGATGCGAGCGGCACTTCCCCGAGCAAGACCGCGTCGGACTTGCCGTCGTGGGCCGCCCACCGGACGCGATACCAACCCACTTCATAGGTCGTGGTGTACGTGCGGGCCGGATGGAGTTTCTATATAAAGAGGGGTTCGCGGGGGGCCCGGCCAGGTGGCGCGTTTCCGGAGTTGAGGATCTCAAGACGTGCCTCAAATAGGAGAGGTACATAGTAACGCTATGCCCGTAGGATTGAAAGGCACTCGTCTTTGATTCTGGGGTCGGCACGGAGGCAAACACGCGTGGAGTTCGATGCGGACATTTCGGAGGGGGGCTTCGTCGCGCGTTGGGTCGCGCAACTGCGGCTCGCGCGGTCGGCACAAGACCTGCTCGAAGCGCGTGCGCCTGCCGCTGCTGTGATGAGGTAGGTGAAACCGGAATGACCGACAACAAGAAAGGTGTGGCCCTCGGGGCTGTGGCTGCGATCGCGCTGATGGTGTTGAGTTCGTTTGCGGGCTCCGCCTTGGCCGAAGGCGAGGGCGGTACCGATGCGGCACACGACCTCAGGCAAGCCATCGGTGGCCTCGAGAACGTCGAGGCCGACCGGAACGACGACGGGGAGATCGACTACAGGCGCGCGTGCAAAGTGACGGCGCGGCGCGTGGTGGACGCCGACAGCGATGGCAACCCAGAGTTCCTCTACATCGCCGTGGCCTGCCGCGAGGCGGTCGACCGCAACATGAACGGAACGATGGACACCTGGCGCGTAACGATTGCGAACTTCACGCGCGTGGACCGGGACGACGACGGCAACCCCGAGCGGACGGCCCTGCAGGTCGCCTCGCACCTCACGATGGACCGCAACGAAGACGGCACGTCGGACGTGGCCAAGTCCGTGCGGTTTGTGGCCGTCACAGTCGACCGGGACAGCGACGGCAAGCTCGACTACGTCGCCGCCGATCGGGGCGAGCACTACGCGGTGGACCACGACTTCGACGGGGCCGACGACGTCGAGGGCGGAGAGCGCGCGCAGGGCCGCGCGGCCGACCTCGCCGGGCGCCCCGCGCTCGACATCTTCTACGCGACGCGGTCCGGGTACGTGCGTGCAGACACGGACGGTGACGGCGAACCCAACGCCGCGCGCTCCTGGCACGTCCAGGCATTCGCGCGCGACCGGGACGGCGACGGGAACGTCGACGTCAAGCGCGTCGCGGCGGCGCGGGCCTCGTGGGTAGATCACGACGGCGACGGGCTGCCGGAGGCGGCGGAGCGCGGCCACGTGGTCGCCACCGCCAGAGACCGCGACGACGACGGCACCTTTGACCTCTTTACTGCCCGCGCCTCGACGGGCCGGACGGTGGACCGGGACAGCGACGGTAATCCCGAGCTCCGGGTGCTTGCCGGGTGGCGCGCGTTTGCCGTGGACCGCAATGACGACGGCCACGTCGACCATGCAACCATCTGCGGGTTCCGAGCGACCGCGGTCGACCGGGACAGCGACGGCACGGTTGACGGCCGCGAGCTCGTGCAATTCTGCCGCGAGTGGACGGCGACCCGTGACCACGCAGGCAGTGGCGGCCACGACGGCGCTGACGGCCACGACGGCGCTGACGGCCACGACGGCGCTGACGGCCACGACGGCGCTGACGGCCACGACGTCGACCGGGCACCTGAAGAGATCTCCCATGTGATGCGGGAGCTTGACACCCCGGCGCGCGTCGCGGGCGAGTTGCCCTCGCTCCACCACACGGTCGCGGTCGACGACCTTGCTCCGCTCCCGGACTCGGCGCGCGAAATCTAGTGCTGGCTAGGCCCCGAAGGTCGAGAGAGGAGACGGAATCGTGGAGGGACGCGTGCGGGCAGCCCCCGTCTTGGCCATCGCCATGATGCTCCTTGCGAGCCTCGCCGTCCTTCCGGCCTCCGCGAAGGAGGCCGACGCCCTCCCACTCATCGACCAGATCACCGTCGAGAACGGCACGACCGACGCCTTTGGCGGGGGCAACCAGCTCCTCGTGCGCATCGGCAACCAGGCGTTTGGCGTCGTGTATGGCGGCGAAGGAGGCCACGAGGGCTACGTCACTTTCTACGCGGCCGTGGTGCGGACGCTTGGCACCGCCGATGTGTATGAGCGTTCGGGCGGCCGGCTCGTGGGGGAGAATGTCCCGCTACCGGTCGTCACCGTGGTGGCGCAGCGAATGATTGCGCTGGTGGAGTTCCGCGACGTGGGAAGCAGGGATGGCAGCCCCGGCGATGGGATCTTCAACTTCCGCCCGAACCTCTCGACTCCCGAAGTCCTGGATTTCAACGTGTCGGAACCACTCCACAAGTCGCTGCAACTAAGCGGCACGTGGGAGCTGACGGGGTTCGAACTCACTGCCGCGGGCCACGACGCCGTGCGGCTGAACTACAGCATCACGCTGGAGGACGTCAGCTACACACACGTCGCCGACCGCGAGCACAATGGAGACGGGACTGTCGAGAAGGTTGCCTTCCACGTCCGCATGCTCCTCGAGCGGCACGACGAGGAGCTCCCCTCCATCCCCCATTTCGACGCGATCGTGGCGCTCACCCGCCACGGTCGGGAACTTGTTTCGATCGTTCCGGACGGGACGTCCTCCGGCACGGCAACCGTCACCTCGGCCCACTTGAAGATCGACCATGAGATTGTCGGGTGGGATGCGTCGCCCCCGTTGCACGACGCGCCCTCCCGCCTCCTGCTCATCACGGCGATCCGTGTCCTAAACGGCATCAGTGACCGGCTCGCGCCGTGGCTGAATGACCTGGCCCTGCGCGACGACCGTGCCGGGTCGGCGCGCGCGAACTTGGGCGAGGGCGACTCCGTCGAGATGAACCCGACGCGCCCGGTGACGGACTCGTTTGCCCGCGTCGCGAGTCTCGACCTGCATGACAACTGGCGGGAGATGGCCCACCTCCGCCTCCTTCCCACCGTCGACGTCTGGCCCCACGCGGAATCGGAGGAGCCGGAGACCGGCAAGGCCTTCTTCCAGCTACTGGGAGGTGTGCCCGTCGCCGACCGGATCGGAGACACTTTCTTCCGCGGCTTCCTGCTGTTTGGCGGCTTTTCGTACCCCACCGGCTACCGTGTCTTCCACGACCCCGAGATCATTGCCGAAGGCGTCGAGCTCCACGCCTCCTCAATCCTCCCGGATGTGCTCCCCGCCGTGGTGATGGCCGCCCAGTTCGCCGTCATCGCGCTCAGCGTCCTTGGCGCCGTCGGAATCTCGGCCTACTTCGGGTCCTCCCGCGCGCGCGCGCGGGCGCGGCGCGACCACGAGCGCCTCCAGGCACTCAAGGAGCGCTACAGGCTCCGGCCCGGAGGTGACGGCCGGTGATCTGGAAGCGCGTCGTCCTCACGCCACGGATCTTCGCGGCGCTCGCCTCGCCCCTGCGGGTCCGCGTGCTACGCGTCCTGGAGGAGCACCAGATGACGGGGACGGAGGTCGCAGGCCGGCTCCAGATGTCGAAGAGCACCGCGTTCAAGGAACTCTCGCGCCTCGAGGAAGCCGGGCTCGCGGCCCGGATCGAGGGGAACCGCAAGTGGGTCTACTACCGGCTCACCGAAACGGCTCGTCGGATCCTCCAACCGGAGGACGTAATCCTCACGTTCTCGGCCGAGTTCGATGCTCCCCGCGCGGGCGGTCCTCGGCCTTCCGGCGGCGGTCGCGCGCCTACCGATTCGCCGTGACCGCGGACGCCCGAGGCCGTCGGAGGGCCTAAAAGCGCGAAGCGTCGTTTCGGAGCAGGGCCCCATGGCGCGAAAGGAGTGGACAGTCGAACTCAAGAAGGGGACGGTCCAGCTGGGGATCCTGGCGCTCCTGGAGGGGGGAAGGCGCTACGGGTTCGAGGTCATCGAGCAGTTGCGGGGCCGTTCGGGCGGGTACCTGGACCTGAAGGAGGGGACGCTCTACCCGGCGCTCCACCGCCTCGAGAAGCAGGGCCTGCTCAAGGCCGAGTGGGTCATCGAAGAAGGGGGCGCGCCACCACGCAAGTACTACTCGATCACCCATGAAGGGCGGCGCTCGCTCGCGGACGCACGCAGGGAGTGGCAGTTGATGGTTGACGGGCTCAACGGTGTCCTCATCACAGACGCTAAGGGGGGTGCCGACAAGAAATGACGGACGGCGCTCCCACCAAACCGCGGGGCCGCGTGCGGGACGCACAGGTGTACGAGCGGCGGCTGCGCGCCGGGATGCGCCTGATGGCCCGCAAGGACCGCGACGCCGTGACGCGGGAGATCATGGGGGGCGTCCAGGCGCAGGCGGCCGCGCGCGGCGGCGAATTCGAGGCGGTGGTGGCCGACCTCGACGACCCGCACTGGGTTGGGCGACAGATGGTCAAGGTCTACGGGGTGGCTCCGCTCTGGACTGCGGCCGCCGCGCTCTCCGCGGCCATGCTCGCGTGGGCCAGCGCCCCCGGGGCACTGGTGGGCCCGGCGACCGACCCGGCGGCGATCGTCACGAGCCTCGCCGCGTTTGGCGCGCTCCTTGCCGTACTCTTCTTGCTGATCGTCCGCCAGATGACGGGACTCGCGGTGGTGGCGGCCCTTGCAGGGGTTGCCACGCGCGTGTTGGCGCTGCTCGTGCCCCAGGACCTCGTCCCGCTCGTCGACCTCTTCACCGCCGGCGAACTCGCGGTCTACCTGCTTGCCACCGCCCTGCTGGTCGTCGTGGCCGGCGCGCCCGCGCTCGCCCTCCACCTGCGTGGGGACGGCGAGTGAGCGTGGCCCTCCGCTACCTCCGGTGCGGCCGCGGAATCTGCTCGACTCCGCACGACAGGCAGCGCCCCATTCCCTCGCCGACCGCGATGAGCGACCCAGCGCAGTTCATGCAGGAACCCACAATCTCCATCGACACCTGACCGGAAGACCCGACGGCCGCGCTCTTCACGCGAGCGGCCGTACTGGGCGTAGCCGACGGAGAAGGCTGGCGTGTCGGGTCGTAGTCCGACCCCGTGTTGGCATCCTCAATCGTCTGGATGATGACCTCGGGCGGAGGCGCATTTGCCGAGGCCCTTCGGCGCAGGTACACGTACCCGATCGGGAGGGCGACCAGGACGACCGCCATCACACCGAATAGCGCGTTGATGACCGTGTCGGCCCCTGCGTCCTGGGCTGGGCCCGGCTCGATGTATGGCTCGACCGCCTCGTGGACGTCGATCCTAATCAGGATTTCGTTTGGCTTGTCGCCAGTGGTCCCCGTGCGGAAGTCCAACGATAGGTTGTAGAGCTGGGCCGGCGCCTGGAGCTCCGCGATGACCTGGAAGGTGAAGACCGCGGTGGCCCCGCGCTCGAGATCCGCCCGTTGGACAACCGCAATGATGTTCAGGCCGTCCGGGGGCTCGTATTGCGGGATCACCGTCGCCCTCGCATTGCCGTCGTTGGTCACGGTGACCTCGAAGGTGTTCAGGTCGCCCTGCCCGAGCTGCATGGTGAAGCCTGGCCCCTCCATCACGATCATGTAGATGTGCTCGACCGTGACGGGCAAGGTGATCACGGTGTAGTAGTGCGGCGTCGAGAACGTGAACCGCAGGGTGTAGTCGCCCGCGACCGCCTCGGGGTCCACCGTGACGAGCGCGATCCCCGACAAGTTGCTGTAGGGCAGAAGCACCATGACGGGGCGCGTCAGCGTCCCTTGCCACCCCGGCGGGGTCTGAAGGCCCACTTCGATCGTGTCGAAGCCGTTGCCGAGGTTGAGCGCCTCGATCGGCAACTGGAACACCGTCCCGCCGCGCACTTGGCCGGGCGGCGGTTGGACGTCCGCCTCCCAGCCGAAGACCTGCGTTACCTCCATCCTGTACGTGAGGCTCTGGACGGGCGCGCCCTCACTCCCCACGCGCACGACGACGTCGTAGACGTTGCCCGCGTCCACGCGCGCTGGCGACTCGATGAGGAGCGGCACATCGATCGTGGCGTTGTCCTCCAGGGTGACGACGCTCTGGGCAAATCCGAAGCTCCAATCGCCCGGGATCTGGAGCGACTGGATGGAGAATGTGTCCTGGCCGTTCCCGAGGTTCGTGATCGACAGCGACGAGGAAGCGCTCCAGCCCGGCTCCAGCGCTGCGTAGCTGTTCGTGAGCGCGGTGGAGAACGCGTAGATGTGGTTGATAGACGCGCTAACCTGGAAGACACTTGTCTTGCGCCCGTCGGTCTGCGACGAGAACGTCAGCTGCATGTCGGCCGCGTCGCCGGCCTTTGCCGCCGGGGACGCGATGACCGTGAGGCTCACGACGCCCGTGTCACCTGGCCGCAGGTAGAGACGGGTCGGCGTGATGAACCGCTGCACGCTCTCGGGCCCAGTCTCATTGAACTCAATCGTGATGTTGTCGGGGACGTTGCCCACTTGCGTGACGTTGAACCTGAGCGTGATGACCTGCCCGGGATCCATGTCGTAGCTCAAGGCGGCGCCTGTCACCATCTGGAACCCGTATTCGCGCACGAAGAGCGAAGTGTTCGCCACATTGTTGTTCGATGCGAACTCCGTTAACCCCAGCGGCGGCGTGATGCGCGCCACGATGTTCGCGGGTCCCGCGACGGCCGTCCATTCCGCACTGAGCTCGAGGGGCTGTCCCGCAGCCAGCTGCGCCGGCTGGACGTTCAACACATCAAAGTTGCCCAGGTCCGTTTCCGCGGTCACCGTAACGGTGTACCCGGCCATCGGGAAGGTGCCGCGGTTGCGCAGCGTCACGTTGATCGTGACGACGTCGTCAACGATCGGCGACGTGTCGCTGACCTCGACGCTCGTCATTTCGAGGTCCTCCCAGGACGAGACGATCGTCCCGCGCACCGCGAGCGAGAAGTCCTGCGCGCCTACGGGGACGTTCTTGGCAGAGACATGGACCTCGTAGTAACCGCGCGCTGGGTTGGCCACCTTCACCTTCTCGACGTTGTTCAAGTTGTCCGAGACGCCGTTGGCCATCGAAATGCCCGCGTTGGTCATATGGTTCCCATAGAGGATGTCGCCCACGGGGTCAACGACATACAGGTCGAGGTTGTTGACGAGGATCGGGTTGGCGCCCGACGCGGCAGGCTCGTCCGTCCAGGCCAGCGTCACCGTGAAGGGCTCGCTCGTGTCCGCGACGGCGAAGGTGTAGACCCACTCGTCGTCCGTGGCCAGGGTCGTGGGCCGGTCGTACCAGAGGTGCTGTCGCTCGGGCGTTTCCAGGAGCGAGGTCGTTAGGTTGATGCGGCCAAAGCCCTGCTCGGGCCCCGGCGCCTTGTAGCCGTCCATCTCGGTCGCGCCGTTGATCAGGATCGCTTTGGCCATGTCGGGCGAGGGGTCGCCCCCGATGTTGACCCGGTAGTACTCCCATAGCACCGCGGCCGCGCCGGCCGCGCCGGGGCAGGACATAGAGGTTCCGGACAGCGACCCGTAGGAGTCGCCATAATTGTGGCCGCCGCCGTAGATCCACCCGCCCTGCAGCGAGGTGGCGGAGCGGACCGAGGAGCCAGGCGCCACGAGCTCCGGCTTGATACGCCCGTCGTCCGAGGGACCGCGCGACGAGAAGCCCGAGATCTCGTCCCAGTTGACGCCGTTGTAGTTGTCGCCCGTCGACCCGACGGCGATCACGTTCTTCGCGTGGGCCGGCGAGCCGATGGAGCGCGCAGCGCCGGCGTTTCCGGCGGAGAAGAAGTAGAGGACCGGCTGCTCGCCGTAAGAGCTTGTGTTGGAGGGCGTGTCGGCCCACGAGTCGCGTGCGAACCGGTCGTACAGGCGGGCGTTCGAATCGTAGGAGCCGCCGTTCGACCAGGAGTTGGACGAGATAACGGCGCCGTACCGCGCGTTCGTGCGGGCCATGCGCGTGTCATCGGACGAGGCGTTCGTCCCGGACCAGTCCTCGACAACGAGGTTCGCGTCGGGAGCGATCCCGGCAAAGAGCCCGGGCACCGCGATGCCGGCGTCAGCCGTGCGCCAGGCGCCGTTCCCAAGGACAGTGCCGGCCGTGTGGGTGCCGTGCCCGTAGGTGTCGCGCAGGTCGGTCGAGCCCATCCCGTCGTAGAAGACGAGCTTGCCCGCAAACGCGGGGTGCGACATGTCGACGCCCGTGTCCGAGACGGTAACGGTCACGTTCGCGCCGGTGTAGCCTTCGAAGTCCCCTGTCGCGGGGTTGTAGCTCCACAGCCTCATCGACGCCGGGTCCCACGTACCGTCCGTCGGCTGGCGCGCGCCCTGGATGATGGATGAGTGCTGGTTGTCGACGGTTCGCTCCTCCCACGGCTGCACCCACACGACGTTCGGGTGCTTGGCAAGCGCCGGGAGCGCCAAGCGCGGGACCTCGACGAGCGTCCCGTAGACCTTCGTCTCGACGATCCGGCCCCCAAGCGCGATCACGCGCGCCTCGGCCGAGCCTGGGTTCTGGAAGGTCTCGATGTCGACCTTGACGTAGCCCGGCCTGGCGAGCTCGCCGGGCGCAAGGAGGCTCGGGTCCACCCGGAAGTAAGGCTCGTACGGGACGACCGCGCGCACCAGGTCGATCCGCTCGAGCGCCCGTTTCTGGAGAGCGGTCGCCTTCAAGAGGAACGAGTTGTCGGGCAGGTACGCGTTGTACTGGGCGCCGGTCGCCATGAGCCGGTCGAGCGTCCCGGCCGGGACGCGGTCGCCGGACATCTGGACGATGAAGAGGTCGCCCGTCGGGTCGGTGGAACTCAAGCGCCACGTGGAGGGGACCCACCCCGTCCCGTCGCGCAGGGGGTCGAACGACCCTGCCTTGAGGAGCACGAGGGCCTGCGCCCCCGAACTGCCCCCCGCGTCGCCTCCGGACGTCAGGAGGGCCATGGAGGGCCCGGACGCCCCGATGAGGACGGCCACGGTGAGGGCAAGGACGGTTGCTCGGGCGGTGCTCAGGGCGTGTGAGGGTCGTTCCATGGTATCCTTCTCCCTACCGGCGTCCCCCCTTGGGAGCCAGCACGGCGCCGCACCCAGGGCAGGAGGGGTTCATGAAGGTGTCGAAACGAGGGCCTTCTTGGCCGCAGGCAGGGCAGGTGCGGGGGATGCCCCTGGGGCGTGCCGCGATGGCGCTGGCGGCTGCTGCGGCCCCGAGGCCAGCTAGGAGCGCCAGGCCGGGGGCTACGTCCGTGGGCCATGCAGCCGTCGGCGGGCGTGGGGGAGTCGAGACGACCGTGAGGTTCACGGCCAGTTCACCCTCCCGCGCGGAGCCGGCGTAGAACGTCAAGACCAGATCCGCCTCGAGGTCAGAATCGGCCTCCCGTTCCACCAAGAGCTCGAGGACGAGTTCCCCGCCCGACAGGACGATCTCCTCTTGTGCGCTGATGGCTACAGTCCACCCTGGCGGCACACCCGAGATGAGAGGAACCTGGACGTACCCTCCGTCACCATCGTTTGTCAGCCGAATCGAAAGGGGGCCTTGCTCGGATGAAAGGTGCATTGTCGCCGGTATCGCCGACCCGTTGAGTTGGACGCCCGTGGCCCGATGGACGGCGAATGTCTGGCTGGTCGTGGCACTTCCCGAACGTGCTGTCAATGTGACGACGAGTGTGACGTCGGGGTAGGGGCGGCCTGCCTGCAGGTGTACCCCCATGTCCACGGCTTGGCCGGCATCGATCGGCACAGGGTCCGCCGGGACTACGAGGACGCCCCGAGCATTCGGCGTTTCAACCGTCACACTGAGCGGCGTGTTCCCACAGTTCGTCACCGAAAAGGGCACATCAACGACATCGTTGCCCGGCAGCGTAAGGTTGGAAATGCTCGGGGACTCCAGGCACTCGAACGCGGTGAGGGTAACGTTCACATCGAAGTCGAACGTCGCACCCGTAGCCACAAAGGTTCCGGTAACTCGGACCGCGCCGCGGAAACCCGCCATTCCCCGGTCGTCGTTGCTGATGTTCAGGGACGCCGTGACCGTACCGCTAGGAGGCAGGTGCACGACGGTGCTTGAAATCGACCAGTTGGAGGCGTTCATCCACTGGACCGACCCGGATAGCATCACCTCCTCCGATGCGGATGCCGTCCCCACGACGGTGAACCGAACGTCTAGCGTTGCGTTCGCGCCCGGCGCTACCCAAATGCTTGCCTGCAACGGGTCCACCACGAGGACGGTCTCGTAGGTGCGGATGGCTCCCGATACAACGAGCGCGAAACTCTGCGCGCCCGCCGGAAGGTTGTAAGGGCGGACCACGATCTTCCACACGCCGGCCTCGGCGTCCTTGACGCGGACGACTTCCACGTTGTTCGTGTGGTCGCCGCCTGGCCCGGCGATGGAGTATGCCGTCGTTGTGTTGATCGTGTTACCCGGGAAGATGCGCGATTCGGTTGGGTCGCGTACCTCAAGATCGAGGTCGTTGACCAAGGCCTTCGAGGCGAGCGGTGTTCCGGCGGCATCGGTCCAGACGAGAGTCACTCGCAGGTCGGCGCCGGGCTCTACTTCGACGTCGTACTGGTAGACGTCGATTGTGGAGTAGAACGTGTACGATCCATCCCCGACGAATTCCACTCTGTGGCCAGCGTAGTCGAGGAGCGATTCGCGGACATCCATCCGCCCCCACCCCTGTGCAGGGCCTGGCCACGGGTAGCCCGCAAGCGGGGTTGCCCCGTTGATCAGCACCGCCTTGAGGAGCGCGGGCGCCGCATCGATCCCTTTGACGTCTTGGAGGTACTGGGCTGCCACGACGGAAGCCCCAGCGACCTGCGGAGCCGCTTGGCTCGTCCCGGAGAGGTAGACGTACGACGCACCGCCAAGCGGAGGGCGGGGCAAAAGCCCGGAGCCTGCGTCCTGCGTGGAGTTTGCCGAGGCGATTCGCTCGCCCGGGGCAACGAGGTCTGGCTTGATGCGGCCGTCGTCCGTGGGGCCGAACGACGAGAACGACGCAATGTCCGAGGACGCGGTCCCGCCCGCTTGGTCGTTGCCCGTCCCTCCGACCGTCAACACGTTCTTGGCCGTGGCTGGGGGGAGGATCGACGCCGCGGCCTGGCCTTCGTTTCCGGCCGCGAACACGAAGAGTAGGGGCTGCAGTCCCGACGCGGGGAAGGCGTCGGCTGTAAGCATGTCGTATGTGGCCGACGCGGCCGTGTAGTTGGACTGCGTTGCCGGGGCGGCGTCGCCCCACGAGTTGACGGAAACAGTTGCGCCACTTGCCGCGGCAAACTCCGCCATCCCGGTGTAGTTGAGCGCTGACGCGTTGTACTTCTGACCAATGAGCTGCGCGCCGGGTGCGGCGCCCGCGAAGGTGCCGTCCGCGAGAGCCGCGTCACCCGGCAGGTAGGCCCCCGACCCGAGCGCGGTCGCGGCCACGTGCGTCCCGTGACCTTGCGTGTCGACCCAGTCGCTCCCGCCCGTCCATGAGCGGTACGCGTCCATCCGACCCGCAAGGGCCGGGTGGGTGCCATCGATCCCCCGGTCCGTCACATCGACGGCGTAGCCGGCTCCCGTGTAGCCGAGGAATCCGGAGGCGCCCGGGTCGTAGGTCCACAACGCGCCGTCCGCCAGAGAGTACGTGGACCCGTTCGTGGGCGTGCGCAGGCGGTCGGTGAGCACCGCCCGGTAGTTGAGGGGCGACGGTTCCCGGTAGGGCTCGACCCACAACACGAAATCCAGGGACGCGGCTGCGCGCGCGGCCCCCGGTGGCGCCTCAAGCACCGCGACGCCATTCCCGAGCGCGAGGGGCCGCAGGCCGGTCGTGGCGACCCGCGCGAGCAGGGCGTCGCCCGGCCCCGCAAACGACATTTGGATTCGGTCGGCCGTGTCGGTCCCCTCGGCCATGCGTGCCCACGCCGGCAGCGCGCCGACCCACCGCACGCCCTCGATCGCCCGCGCCCTGGCGGGGAACGTGGGCAAGGCCACGACCGCAAACGCGCCGTCCGGGAGGTACGCGGCCACCGTGCCCCCCGCCGCCTCCACGGCCCCTGCCTCGCCGCCGCCCATGGGGTAGGCAAACTGCACGATGTAGGGGCCGGGGCCCGGCAGGCGCCCAACCGCGAACCCGGGGGGGATCGGGTCGAGCAGCGGGTCAAACGTCCCCGCGAGCAGGTGCAGCTCCTGGCGCGCGTCCGCGGGCCCCGTGCCCGCGGCTCCCGACCACGGGACGAATAGGACGACGGCTGCAATTGCGATCCACCGGGTCGTGCGGTTGACTTTCAAGGGGGGACCTTTTCCAGCGACCCGCCGCCGGCCTAAAAACACTTTCTGGCCAGGGGTTGGAAGCCCGTACCGTCCAGCCTTACCGGTGCTCGTCGCGCGCTTCCCCTTCCGCGCCGTCTCGCTCCCCCTTCCCCCGCCCCCGCGCGGCAACAAGCGCCTTCGACTCATCTTCTTCCCGCGCCAACTGCAGGAGCACCTCGCGCTCGGGCGGCGGCACCCACACGCGCCGGTACGCGAGGATACCGGCCAAGGCCAGGGCGGCGACCACGGTCAGGCTGAGCGCCGCGCCAACCACACCACTGCCAGGTCCCACGGACTCCCCGACCGTGAGGCCCGCGAGGATGAGCATGATAAGGACCCCCACGGCAAATGTCAAGCGCACCGCGGGGTCGAAGACCCCGAACCGTTCGTGCTCGCCCTGCCCGTCGTACACGAAGGCGTTGGCCTTCTGCCTGAGCGGCGGGTTTCCCTTGCGGTCGCCGCCGCTGCGCCCCCTCCAACCCCGGCGCCGGGCCGCCACTCCGGCTCACTCCTTGGGTGTCCCGCCACCGGGAAGCAGCGGCGCGCGCATTTGGCTGATGACCTGGCTGATGGGCCGCCCCGTCCGGTCGGCCTCCTCCACCGCCTGCACCACTTCGTTGTGGAAGTGACACGCAACACGGTGGGACGGCGCGACCTCCACCAGCTTTGGCTCGTCGAATGCGCATTCCTTACGGTACCGGCGGTAGCGGGCGCGCGCGGAAACGCTCGGCGGAAGGTCCATGAAGATCTTGAGGGCCACCCCGTCCTGGCCCCGGTCCTCTACCTCGAACTCCACCGACCCGGCAGGGTCGATGACCCGGTCGCCCACCACGAGCTGCACCGTGCGCAGGGCTGCGCGAGCGTCATTGACCGGGAACTCATGCTCCCCCTCCGGCAGCGACAAGTCGACCTCGACCGGATCGCGCTCAAGGGCGAACATGCACCGCGTGTGGAATCGGCAGCCGGCCGGGGGGTTCGCCGACGACGGCACGTCCCCCTCGAGCACGATGCGCTCCCTTCGCTCCTCCGGGTCTACCGCCGGAATGGCCGACAGCAGGGCGATCGTGTACGGGTGGCCGGGGCTGGCGAAGAACATTGCGTTTGGCGCCTGCTCGACGATCTGCCCCAGGTACATGACCGCCACATCGTCGCACATGTGGCGGATGACCGCCAGGTGGTGGGAGATGAAGAGGTATGTGAGGCCCCGTTCCCGCTGGAGATCCTTGAGCAGGTTGAGGATCTGCGCCTGCACCGACACATCGAGCGCCGAGGTGGGCTCGTCCAGCACAACGAAGCTGGGTTTGAGGGCCAGCGCCCGCGCCACGCAAATGCGCTGCCGCTGGCCGCCGGAAAACTCATGCGGGAACCGGTTCAGGTGCTCGGGGTTGAGCCCGACACGCTCTAGGAGGTCGGCCGTCAACCCCTCGATCCCCGTGTTGGTGACGCGCCTGCGCGCGATCTCGGTCCCCGGGTAGCGTTCGGGGACGTCGGACCGGAAGGCCTGCAGCGGCTCGCCGACGATGTGCCGGACCAGCATGCGCGGGTTGAGCGACCCGAACGGGTCCTGGAAGACGATCTGCATGTCCTTGCGGAGTGATCGCACGGTGTCCTTGCCGAACTCGCCGCGCGCCAACAGGACGAGAACCACGCCCAGCGCGGCGAGGGGGGCTCCCATCGCGGCCGCCACCAGACCGGCCTGCACCGTCCGGCCCCACCGCTCGCGCTCCATCGCGCCCGACCCCGCAACGAGGGACGAAGCGACGGCCACAAGCGCCATGATGATCGCGGGCACCTGGGGGACGCCGAACTGCACCGTGGCGAAGGGGAATTGGTGGAATGTCTGAAGCGAGACGAAGATCAGCATCGCCGCGAAGGCATTCAGGGCTGTCGCGAAGCCGAAGAGCACCCCCGCCAGCGTGAGCAGCCAAGGCCGCTTGACCCCCGTGATCTCGTGCCCCCCAAAGGTGACCGTCCCTTCCGTGGGTGTGAGCAGTTGCAGGATGCAGCGGCCAACCGTGGTCTTGCCGCATCCGCTCTCCCCGATGAGGCCCATGGACCGGCCCTTGCGGATGTCCATGTCCACCCCGTCGACCGCCCGGACAAACGAAACCGTCCGCGAAGTGATGCCCCCGCGGATTGGGAAGAACTTGCGAAGTCCCCGGACGCTGATCAGGACCTCGTCGCCTTCGCCCACGCTCTCCGACGGGGCCGCTGCGACGTTCACGGGGCTGACACCTCCGTCCACCCTTTCCCGAGCCCCGCGTCGCGCTCCTTGATCGTCTCGGGAGGGAAGAACTCGGGGTGGCCGTACAAGTGGCAGGCGACCAGGTGGCCCGGCGCCACCTCGACGAGCTGCGGGACGACATCCCGGCACTTGGCCGAGGCGAAGGGGCAACGCGGGTTGAACCGGCACCCGCTCGGAGGGTCAAGCAGCGAGGGGACGCTGCCGGGGATGATCGCGAGCGAACCCGTGCGCGCGTACGTCTCGGGGATCGACCGGAGCAGGCCGACCGTGTAGGGGTGATTCGGACGCGCGAAAATGTCGTTGACCTCGGCGATCTCCGCCATCACGCCCGCATACATGACCCCGACGCGGTCGCAGGTCTCGGCGATGACGCCGAGGTCGTGCGTGATCAGAATGATGGATGAGCCGAACTGGTCGCGCAGGTCCCGGATGAGGCTGAGGATCTGCGCCTGGATCGTCACGTCGAGCGCCGTCGTGGGCTCGTCGGCGATGAGCAGCCGCGGCCGGCACGAGAGGGCCATCGCGATCATCACCCGTTGCTGCATGCCGCCCGAGAGCTCGAATGGGAACGCGTCTGCCTTCTTCTCCGGGTCCGCGATCCGCACCGATTGCAGCATCTGAACGACGCGCTTCGACACCTCGGCCTCGATCGGTTTCATTAGCACACGTTTGCCAAGGATCGGGATCGCCTGCCAAAGGCGGATGCGTCGCTCCATTACACCAAGCCGCAGGGAAAGCCGAAAGACCGCCTGGTCGAGGCGGGAGACCTCGTCCCGCAGCGGCGTGGCCGCCGCCGCGTCGCGCGCCAACTGCGCGCGGTTGAAGGCCGAGCGCTTGACCGTCAGTTCCCGGAAGCGTGCCTCGAGTTCATCGCGCAGGCGCTGGCGGTCCCGCATGCGGGCGAAGAACCGGCGCTGCAACGGGTTGAGTGGGCGCTCGGATTCGACCTTGTCGCAGATGTCGCCGAGCTGGTGCGTCAGGAACGTTTCGCCGACCTGCCGCCGGACGGTCAGCACCGGGTTGAGCGCGGCCGAGGGCTCCTGAAAGATCATAGAGATCTCGTTGCCGCGGATCGTCCGCATTAGCGACTCCATGCGCCGCGCTATCCGCCGGTTCCGGCGGATTCGGGCCCGGCCACGCGAGTTGACCTTGATCGTCGCTTCCTGGTCGATACTGTCGAGGAGGTTGATCCCCTGGAAGATGACTTCCCCCCCCGTGATGCGTCCCGGCGGGTCGGGGATGAGGCGGATCACGGCCTTGGCCATCACGCTCTTCCCGCACCCGGTCTCCCCGACGACACCGAAGATCTCCCGGTCGCCGACCGAGAGGTTCACCCCGTCGAGCGCTTTGAGAACGCCGTCGAACGTGTAGAACCGGACCGTGAGGCCGCGTATGGAGATCAGGTCGGCCGCCGCCATCGGCGGGATCTGCCGGAGCTCGCCCCTGGCCGGGCCAACGTGTGTTTCTTCGGTATCTGCAGACGCCATGGGTTACCTCCGTAAGCGCGGGTCCAACACGTCGCGCAGGCCGTCGCCGAGCATGTTGAAACCCAGCACAAACATGAAAATGAAGAAGCCCGGGTAGAAGACTGGCCACCAGTCCTCCGGTGCCGAGCCGAAGTGCCGCTGCCCGTCCTGGACCATCTTCCCCCACTCCGCCGTCGTCGAGGTCGTGAACGAAAAACCGATGACCGAGAGGCCCGCGGCCACGAGCACCACCGTGCCAATGTCGAGGGTAGACTGCACCAGCAGGGGCGAGAGCGTATTCGGGAAGATGTGCCGCCCGAGAATCTTCGGACCGCGGGTGCCCGACGCGCGCGCGGCCTCAACGTATAGGTTGGTCTTCACGGAGAGCGAGACCCCTCGCGTCAGGCGCGCGTACGTGGGCCATATCACCACCACGAGCGCTATCACAAGGCTCTCCAGCGTGGCTCCGAGTCCCACGAGGATCGCCATCGCCAGGATGAGGCCGGGGATTCCGAAGATCACATCGGTCACCCGCATCAGGCCTTCGTCGATCCAGCCGCCGTAGTAGCCGGCGACGAGCCCGAGGAGCGCGCCTATGAGCACCCCCGCAAATACGACCTCGAGCGCGATCGTCATCGAGAGCCGCGAGCCCCAGATCACGCCGTAGTAGACGTCCATCCCGAGGCGCGTCTGCCCGAAGGGGTGGCCCTCCCGCGGCTCGCCCCACTCCTCGCTGAGGTTGTACTCCATCTCATACGGGTCCTTCTGCCCCGGCGGGGTCGGCGCAAGGAAGGGGGCTAGGATCGCGATGAGGACGAACGAGAAGATGATGACGAGTCCCGCGACCGCGATCGGCGACTTGCGGAAGTAGTGTGCCCCGCGCAGGAACTCCCGCATGCGCGGCCGCAGCCGGTCCATGAGCGGGGAGACTACCGAGCGATGCAGCCCGGCCAGTCCCTTCGGCTCACCAACCATGGTATCTCACTCCA
>CBEUCC010000001.1:0-62713 GCA_965541515.1 uncultured Thermoplasmata archaeon | reverse complement strand
AGTCCGAGGAATACGAGTAGGAACGCCACGGGCGGCGCGTCGGCCACCGTCGCCGAGACTCCGTAGCGGTCCATCGTGAGCGGGCCCGGGTCGGTCTCGCCACCGGCCAGGACGACCGCGTGCAGCGTCGCCGAGGAGTACCCGGGCGCCGACACGATGACGGTGTACTCGCCAGGCGGCAGCGAAAGCGTGAAGTTACCGGTAACGAGGTGCGATTCGTTCGTTTCCCCAACGAAAACCACGATGCCCGGGACGTCGACACCGGCCGCGTCCACGGCGTGGATCCGCAGCGTGCCGTAGAGCGAGATCTCGAAGGACATGGAGGCCGGTGGGGACGTGAGCCCGGCCGCGTCGGTCCCTTGGAGGCGGAACGTGTGCAACCCCTCCTGGCCGACGAGGTGGTAGGTGGTCGCGTTGGTGTTGTTGAGGAGTTCGGTCCACGGGCCGCCGCGCGTCTGGAACTCGAGCCGCCACGAGACGATCCCGCTCCCGCCGGCGTCGGTGCCGAACCAGGCGACGTCCGTCTCCTTCGAGGAAATGACGGCATCGTGGTCCTCCAAAGAAGCCGAGGGGGCCAACGAGTCGATCCTGAACGCAACGCTCTGGGTCTCGTCGCGGTTCCCCGCGGCGTCAATCGCGTAGTACTCGACGTCTGTGTCCCCCTGGGCCGACACCTCGAAGGAGGTGGAGGCAACCCCCCCGCTACCGCCAATCGAATCCCATGTTGCGGGGTCCGGGAGCGTGCGCCACCAAAGCGTGAGGAAGCCGCCGCTGGCGTCCTCGGCCTCGAGGGAGACCGTCACGGGCCCGATGTGCCACCCGTCCTTCCCCTCGGGCCCGTCGAGCGTAGCGGACGTGGTGGGTGCGCGATCGTCCGCCAGGATAACAACGTCCGAGTCCGCCTCGATGGACTGTTCTTTCGAGACATACCCCCCCGAGGGGAGCATCGCCTCGAAGAGGTGGGGCGTGTAGACCGCCGGTTCCCCCGTGCCGTACACGGTGCGCTCGAGCACCTCCATGACGCGCGTCCAGCCCGTGTCGTTGGTGGACGCAGAGCCAAGGGGCGTCCCGTCCGCGCCTGTCACATTGACGAGGGCAGAGGGGATGGCCCCCCCGGCCTCGAGCGCCACGTGCACCTGCACCCTCCACGCGATATCGACCTGGGCGTTGCCCAGGGCCCGTGCGGCCGACCCGAAGGTCGCGTTCAGCAGGTACGCGTAGGCGTCCTCGAGCGCCAGGATGCCGGCGACGCTGGTCTCGCTCACGCAGTCCACCAGCCGCAGCCGCACCGAGTCGCGGATGTGGACGGCGTCGCCCGGCGAGTTGCGGAGGCGGCAAGAGGCGATGTCTGCGTGCGTGGAGCCCCTCAGCTCGATGTGCGAGACGCTGTTGCCGTCGAAGGTCACGTTGAACATGGTCAGGTCATCGACGTCGTTGGCGGTCAGGCCGAAGCCCCCGCTCCCCTCGACCGTGCACCGCCATATGTTGGCGAGCCCGACCCCGTCCAACTCGATTCCGTAGCCCCCGGCCCGGTCGATCAAGCAGTCGCCCAACGTGAGCCCGGCGGCGTTGGAGACCCGGAGCCCGGGGCCCGCATTCAGGGATGCCGTATAGTTGTAGATCTCCGCGGTCTCGGTGCCTGCAATAGAGAGCGCGAACCCGACGTTGCCGGAGAGGAGCACGCCGTCCGCACGAAACGGCGTCGAGTCGACAAGGACACCGCCCTGGGCGTTGCCTGTGGCGACGAGGCCCGACAAGTCCGCGGACAGGAGCCGGGCAAGGCGCAGGCCGACACCCGCGTTGTCGCGGACCTGGATCCGATCCCCGCTGGACAGACCGCCACCGGTGAAGACGATGCCGTCGCCGTCGGCGTCTTGAACCGTGAGGTTGGAGACCGCAAGGGTCGTCCCCGTGGCCGAGAGCCCGTCCTTGTTGTCGAAGAAGAGCGTATCGACAAACCGCAGGGTTCCCCCGGTGACGACGAGGGGCGAGTGGAAACCCGTGAACGTGCTGAACATAATCTCCAACGATGAGTCGGCGGCGGCCACGCGCGACCGGGCGTCGTCGCGGCCGGCGCCCACGAAGTCGGACCCGCGGATCGACACGGAGCTCCCGGAGGCGAATTCGATCGCGTATGCGGCCGAGCGGTTGACGGGGTCCACTGTAGCGCCTTCAAAGAAAACCGTCGACGCTTCGCCAAAAGACCAAACGTTCCATGCGGTCGGCCGCGCCGAGATCGGGGTCGCGTCGGGACGCAGCGTCGCGCGGACGAGCCAGAACCTGGCGCCGGGCAAGATGGTGAGGTCGCCCGGCAGCCGGGCGCTCCCGTCCGTGAACGAGGCGGCTACCTCGACGAGCCAGGAGAGGCGGATGCCCCGGCCAGCGGCGATCCCGTCCCAGTCGTTCGCGGAGATATTGCCGTCGATGAGCGCCGCACCGGTCGCGTCGACGAGCAGTCCGTTCCGGCCGTTGCCGATGAGTTTGAGGTCACGCAGCAGCACATTCGTCGAATCGGAGTCAAGGAAGACGCCGTCCCCCGCGTTGTTGGACGCCTCCACTTGGGTTACGGTAGCGTTCTTTGTGGAGAGGAGCCGGAGCCCGTTGTCGTTTCCCCGAAGCGCCAGGCCTGACAATTGCACAGGTTCGTAGTTGCTCAGGAGCAGGAGGCCTGTGCCGCCCGATGTCGAGAACTCGCTGTCCGAAAGGTCGAGGTCGGTGCACGCGGAGAAAATCGCGCCGGCAGCGCCGGAGGCCGTTACGTTGATTGATGTCGCCTGGAGGCGCACAGCCAGCGACACCGACAAACCAAGGTCCGCAGCCCCATCCACGCGGATGTTCTCCAAGAGCACATCAGTCACCGTGTCGAGCCTGAGTCCGGTCCCGTTCCACGTCCCCACGATGGTGACATTTCGGGCAGTGACGAAGTTGTCGGACTCGAACTCCAAGCCGCGCTGGCACCCCGAAACGCTGAGTCGCTCCACAGCAACAATGTCCGTGTTCTGTATCTTTCCAAATGTAGTGCAGTTGCCCGAGAAGGAGAGATTCCTAAGCGTCACCCCCTGCGAGTAGCGGACATGAACTACCTCGCTGGCCTCCACGCCCTGGGGCGACCGCATGGCGGCCCCGTCCAAGAGGGCACCCCGCAGGTCGTAGGCGTCGATTCCTCTAGCGGCATGCTCGATGGTCGCGTCTTGTAGCCTCATCTGAAACACGTTGCTGATCGTCAGGCCGCTCCCGGTCCCCGTAACGGACAGGCGCACGATGTCCACGAAACCGGTGTTGAAGATCGAGACAGCGCTCTGAGTGACGTTAAGCGCGACATCGACCAGCGACAGGTTGGCCGACCCCCGCACGTAGATCCCTGCTTCCGCGTTCGCGCTCGTAGCTTCCAAGGTGACATTGAATGAGGCGTTCACAAAAATGGCAAGCCCGGTCGGCTGGTCAAAATGGGTGTTCAGGATCCACACAAACCGCGCCCCGGACACCTCCAACCGGGCTCCTGGGCCAGATAGGGTCACGTTGTCAATCCACAAACTATCGGAATTCGATACCACGAGGCCGTCAAGAAGGCCGGAGGCCGTGACGTTGTTTACCCACACCCGCGTGGAGCCCTCCACTGCGCCGAACCTGGCGGCGAGGTTCGAGTCGACCGAGGGAATGTGCACGTCCTGCGATGCGAGGACCGCAATGAGTGTTGGGGAGAGGAACCCGCCCACCGCCAGCCCGGCGTTGCCCCGGGTCTCCGTGACCCAGATGTTCTGGGACTGACGGATCGCCACCAACGTCCCCGCGGGCGGCCACCCCGGACCCGATGGGTAGCCCGCGGCGCCACCGGTGGTGGTGCCCCAGATGCTCGAGTTGGTCATGTTCGAGAACTCGACGCCGGTGCCGTGTCCGATGAACGTCAGGTTGTACATGTATACGCCCGCGTCGTTGGCCCACACGACTCCCCGCCGGAACCCGTCGATGTTCAGGCCGTTGAGGTACAGGCCGGGGCTGGCCTGTACGTCCAAGGCCATCACATCGACCATGGCGGGCGCAGCCGTCGCATTGAAAGTGGAATTGCCGAGCGAACCACTGACGTTGTTTCGCGCCCGTACCACCGTGATGCCGCCAAACGTGCCCGGCATGTTCGTGGGTCTGTTTGCGAAGTTGACCTGGTTCGCGTAGAATGTAGTCCCGTTAAGCGCCAAGCCCGGGTACCCGTCCCACCCGGCGTCGTCGTAGTAGGAGTTCCAGATTGCAATGTCCGCTCCCGGAGCGAACGTGGAGTAGGTTCCCGCCTGCGTCGCCCTCACGTAGCTCGCGTCCCCAGGCGTTGACGGGATGTTGTCGTAATCACGGATCGTTACGCGTCCGGAGGAGCTTACGCGGAACCCGTTAGGGACGGTCAGAGACCCGCCGAGCCCCACGTCAAACGTCACAGTCGTATTGATGACAGTAAGTTGCCCGGTCACGATAACATGCCCGAGCCGTGCGATCTGCGGGGGCGGGGGGCTGGGAAGATAGGTCACGTTGAGCGTGCAGTTCTGAAGGGAAAGCATCCCCTGAACGATGACGTCTCCAAACACCGTGATGTTGTCGCTAACGTTCGACACGAACTCGCTAGGTCCGATGACCCAGTCGCCGTTGATCGTGTAGTTGGCGGCTTGGGCGGGTGCAGCGAGCAACGTGAGCGCGACAACCAGGAGGCCCGCGGCCGCCCCCCACAGCACCCACCGCATCCCAGGAGGTCGCCGGTCTCCCCCTCTCATCGGTATCGCCAGACCCCCATCCAGCCCTTGGGCCGTCCGTTTGAAAACGCTAAGAGCCTGCCGGTTTGGGACGACCGACAAATCCGGCGCTACCTACGCCTGGCCTTCTTGCCCGTCCCCCGCCTGCCACCTTTTGGGCGCGCCGCCTTCCGGATTGCCTTCTCATGCTCGTGCATCCGCACCGCCAGCGCCACCTCGCCGCGCGAGCGCTCGAGGAGCGACCGCGAAACGTCCATCTTCTTGCGGATCGGGACGAGCGCGTCGGGCAGCGCAATCCCCGAGAGTGCCAAGTACGCCGTCTCCATCGCACCGAGTTCGTCCTCCGCGTCGGCGATCCGGCCCTCGCGGACCGCCTCGACGAGTTGGCGCCGAAACTCCCCGATCGCGTCGGCCGCGCCCAGCAGGAACGCCGCGGGCGTCACCGCGATCTCTTCGTGCGTGGGGACGTCCACCCCTTCGATGCGCGCGAGGAGGATGTAGGCCTCGGCAAGCTCCTGGAGCGGCGTCACCAGGAACCCGGCCCCGTACAACTCCGGGTGGCCCTTGAGCGTGCGGCTAAGCGTGCGTGAATGCGCGGACGCAAGCTCCAGTTGCTCGCGCGTGGCCGCCCGCGCAGCCTTCGTCTTCCCGACGCCGCCGCGCAGCACCCGGGCCGCCGCGCGCTGGATCTCGCGCGCGTCGCGCAGCGCGCCCTCGCGCAGCGTGTCCTTCTCCCTCAGGACCGACTCCGCTTGGGCCACCGCCTCCTCTAGGGAGCGCCGCTTTCGCTTCGCCATTGTCTCCTGCAATGATCCTCCGGGTGCGTATTTATACCGGGCCCCCGCGATCGCGCGGCCGTGCCAGGAGAGGGCGTCTTCGACGCGGTCGTTGTCGGCGGTGGCCCCATCGGCTGCTACACGGCAGCCCAGATTGCCAAGCGCGGGCACCGCGTCCTCGTGGTCGAGGAGCACAACGAGGTCGGCCGGCCCATCCAGTGCGGCGGCTGCATCACGCCGCGCGTCTTCGACCTGCCCGACGCGGACTTCCGGCAAACGAGGGGTGTGGTGCTCAACACCCTGAAAGGCGCCAACGCCCGCGCGCCGGGCGGCCGATGGCTCTCCTTCAAGGCCCCCGACACACGCGCGTACGTGGTCAACCGCTCCTACTTTGACAAGGCGTTCGCGCGTCTGGCCATCAAGCAGGGCGCGCAACTTTCGCTTGGCACGCGTGCCGAGGCCGCGATCCGCGGGGCGGACGGCGTCGACGTGACGCTTCGCCGCGGGGAGGCGGAGCCCACCTCCGTCCGCACGCGGCTGCTCATCGGCGCCGATGGCGTCCAGTCGCAGGTCGCCTGGTGGTTCGACCTCTCCCACCCGGAGAAGCTCATCCCGTCGATCGAACTGCACTGCGAGGGCCTCCGGCTCGACCCGGACACCGTAGAGCTCTTCGCGGGCCGCGACATCGCCCCCGGCTTCTTCGCGTGGATCATCCCCTACGACGAGTCGTCTGGGCTCGTGGGGCTAGGGATCGACGGCCGCAAGGGCGTCGCGCTCGAGTACCTCAAGAGGCTCATTGGCGCCGACTGGTTCAAGGAGCGCTACGGCACGCCCCAAGAGCTCGAGTATGTGCTATCGGCCATCCCGTTCGGGATGCTGAAGCGTACGTTCGACGACCGCGTGATGATCGTGGGCGACGCGGCGGCCCAAGTCAAGCAGACGACGGGCGGCGGCCTCTACATGGGGCTCACCTCTGCGGTGCACTGCGCGCAGACAGCGAGCGAGGCACTCGACGCCGGCGACCTCTCGGCGGATTTCCTGTCGGCGTACCAGGAGGCGTGGACCGCCGCGATCGGGAAGGAGCTCAAGCAGGCGAAGCTGCTCCACCGGATGATGGGCGAGATGAGCGACAAGCAACTCGACTACGCGGTGAAGGTCATGGACGACCCGGCGCTGAAGGCACTCATCGTCAAGCACGGAGACATCGACTTCCCGTCGAAGCTCGCGCGCGTCGCGCTGCGCAAGAGCCCGCAGTTGCTCCGGCTAACGGGGCCGGCGGTGCGAGCGCTGTTGTAGGAATTCGCCTGGGCCCGGATTGGTTTCATCTAGAGAGCGCCCATGGTGATGACCAGTTTTCCTTTGGAGCGTCCTTCTTCAATATACCGGACGGCTTCAGGAACCTCGAGCAGCGTGTACCGTTGATCGATCACCGGTACTACCTTGCCAGCTTCCAGGAATTCGATGATAAGAGCCAGATCCTTGTTGGGTCTATGGACCAGGAGTATCATTCTCTTCCCCTTGGTCGGTGACACCAATCGTCCGACGAGCATCGCCCCGAAAACCCGAGTCATGGACCCCCCGATCATGACATACCTCCCCCCGGGACTAAGCGCGCGCTTGCATGCACGGATCGAACGATGGAGCGCGCAATCAATAATCAGGTCATAGTGCTTGCCATTCTTGGTGAAATCCTCCTTGGCGTAGTCGATGACATGGTCTGCACCGATCGAGGCCATCATGTCCAGTTTCATCGCGCTGTCCACGCCAGTGACTTCAGCCCCGAATGACCGGACCATCTGCACCGCAAACGAACCCACACCACCACCCGCCCCATTGATCAGAACCTTCTGCCCAGTCTGGATATTCCCGTACTGGCGAAGGCCCTGGAGGGCCATGACTGCCGTTTGCGGAACGGCCGCGGCTTCCTCGAAGGCCAGACTGGCCGGTTTTGCCACCAATGCACTTTCGGGAGCGCAGACGTACTCAGCAAAACCGCCCCAACCACTCCGGCTGATGTCGCCAAATACCTCGTCCCCTGGCTGAAACTCCTTGACGTTTCTGCCTACCGCTTCAACCCGCCCCGCTATGTCCGATCCGAGTATGCGGTGCATGGGTCTTCGAAGCCCACCCAGGCGGATCAGCCACGGCTTCCCTCTCAGCAGTTCAAAGTCTGCTGAATTGACGGATGCCGCATGCACTTTGACCAGGACTTCATCGTCCGAGGGGGTCGGCTTCGGGACCTCTTCGAGTCGAAGAACATCGGGTGAACCATATTTGTCACAGACGATGGCTTTCATGGGGTATTCCGCCAAGGATTGTCTTGCTCCGGTTTGTCTGTCGGTTCCAATCAGATGGGTCTTGAATCAATCTCCCCTACCGGCCTACGTACTTCGCGTACAGTTCGACCGCCCTCGGGCTGCTCCTCCAACGGCCCCCTTCCTTGACCGCTGGCAACTCCCCCTGCAGGGCCCGGAGCGCCATGTAATGCGCGGTGTAGCCCGACCTCTTCGAGAGGGAGCCGAGCGGGGCCAGCGTATCGCGCCCTGACCCGACTTGGTCAAGTAGATCGAGCAACGAAGCTGCCATCGCCGACTGGAGCAGGTGGATGAGCGGCGCGAAGTTGCCCTCGTGTCCGGCCTGAAGCGCCTGCAGGTAGTCCTTGCGGTCGGGCGGACCCAAGTGAACAGGGGCCCAGTTCCGCTTCAGGAAATGCAGGTTGAGCAGGAGGCGCCCTACGCGCCCATTGCCGTCTCGGAAGGGGTGGATCGATTCGAACCGGTGGTGCATCCACACCGCAAGGGCGAAGGTCTCCTCGGCCCCCAAGTCGCGCCGCTCGTATTCGGCGATCCAACGCTCCATCTCGGGGACGACCTTCTCCATCGAGGGGGGCCGGTAGGCGGTCTCGCCAATTCGCACGTTGATCCTTCGCCACTGGCCGGCGTCCTTTCCAGTAACCCCACGGAAGACCGACAGGTGCATTTCCTGGACAGCGACGAGGGTGAGGGGTGCCTTCTTTTGGGCCACCAGGCTTCGAAAGGCTTGCTCGTGCTGGAGCGTTTCCAGGATGTCGGAGGTAGGTCGATCGGAGACACCCTTCTGTTGTAGGAGGAGTTTGTCCACGTCGGCCCACGTAAGCGTGTTCCCTTCGAGGGCGTTGGTCCCCCACGTGTTCAAGGCCGCAGTACGCTTCCAGACTTCGTCGGGGAGGTCGTCTATTGGCCGGCGTGTCAGGAACGCTGTCCGCAGCTCCTCCAGTATGCGATTATCCACGATTAGCTTGTAACGCATATAAGACATATAATATGTTATGCATTTTGAGATGAATAGACCCTAATCGCATACAGAAACTGAGACGATTTCTCCGGATTCCTACCTCTTGGGACGGGCGATCCGCTCCTTCATGCCTTCGACGAACAACACCCGCCGGACGCGCAACGCCCCTGACCACCGCAGCAGGTTCCGCTTCAGGCGGGGGTACCGGTCGGGGTGCATGTCAGCGAGGTAGGACGCATACGCCAGCCCGCCTGTGGCCGCCGCCGCGCCGACGACGAGCGCGAGCGGCCACAGCGGCACCGGCCGTTTCACGGAGAGCGACGAGTCGGGGACGACCCCCGAGATGTTCAGCGCAGCGAGGCTCGGCTCGAGGTCGCTGTAGTTGATCGACTCGAACTGCTCCTGCGTGAAGTAACCGCGCGACTTCAGGACGAAGTGCCGCGTTTGTGGCGGGTCGAACGGCCCCGATGTGAAGTTCGGGTAGTCGAACTCGATTGTGTGGCGCGTGAAGTAGACCCCCTCCAGGGCGTCCTGCGACGCGCGGACGGTCTCCCGCACCTCGACGGTGGCGTTGGGGCCCACGTCGGCGAAGGTGACGGTCCGGCCGAGCCCTCCGGATGTCTCGAACCACGGGGGCCGGCCGACCTCCTCCACTGGGCGGCTGCTGTCCTGGTCGGCCCACCGGTAGATCTCCATGGTGACGCGCACGTTCTCCATCGACGCGTTGTAGCGGTTGAGCAGGTCGAACCCGTACACGGCCGCCGACCCGGGCTCGACGCCGGCGTCGATCGCGACGAAATCGAAGCGGGGCATGTTGCCCGGTCGGATCATCTCGTCCATGGACTCGGCCAACGCGGCCCCAGGCAGGAGGCAGACGACGGCAAGGGCCGCCGCCGCAGCCGCCGCAGCCGAGGGGGCCGTGCGCCCTCCGCTCACCGGCGTTTCCTCCTGGCGGGGGGCCGCTTGGCCGCGCGCCGCCCGAGGTACGCCGCCAGGCCGAACCCGATGGCGACGATGACCACGCCAGCGGCGACCGCCTGCCAGTAGAGCGCCTCCCCGGAGTGCGAGTCCACGATGACCGAGGTGTCGGGGGCCACGCCGTCAATCCCGAGCACCTCAAGGGTCGCCGTGTAGTTCGTCATGTCAACGAGCGACGTGTTGCTCTCGGAGGCGATCGCCCCCAACGACTTGAGAACTGCCCCCCGCGTGAGGTTCGACGCGTCGAGGAACGAGAAGCGGACGACGAGGCTGACCAGGTAGACGCCCTCGGGCGTGGCAGCGGTCGTCGTGAATGGCGCGGTCACCGTCACGTTCTCTCCCGGCGCAAGGTCGTGTGGGGGCCCCCGCGAGGCCGGGTCAAACCGGGGCGGGTCGTCCAACTCCGCGACGGGGCGCGCGTGCCGCCACTCGCCGCCGACCTGAAACGCCAGCGCCACCTGGAGCGAGTAGACCGTCTGATTGTACCGGTTCGTGACGGTCACCTCGACCGCCCCGGACTCGCCGGGCCGCACCTCGACTGCCGTGAAGTTGAACTGGGGAATGAGCGCCGTGTCGCGCGTGTCCTGCCCGGAGGCCATAGGGACGGCACCGGCGGGGGCCGCGAGCAGCCCCGCCACGGGCAGCAGTAGGAGGATAGCACCCACGGCACATGCGCGCTGGCCGGAGCGCAAAGGAACCCTCCGGCGGAATTGGGGGGGACGCTATAACTTCTTTTCACGGCGTGCCTTGCGTGGCGACCGCGGGGTGGTTGAGGTGGCGGAGTCCAAGCGCGCTCCCGACGCTGCCCTCGAGGCGGCCCTCGGCGTCCCGTGGGAGCAGGTGCTGCGCCACGGCTGGGAACGGTACGGCGACGTCATCGTGGTGCAGTTTCTGGCCGGTGTCCCGGACGAGAAGCGCCTCGCGGCTGCGGCGGCCGTCGGGCCGGCCCTTGGCGCGCGCAGCGTCGTCGAGGACCTCGGCGTCCGCCCGGGGCCGACGCGCACCCCGCGCGCGCGCCACCTTTGGGGTGGGGACACGCGCTGCCTCCACAGGGAGAACGGCATCGTGTTTGCGTTCGACCCCCTGAATGTGATGTTCGCCTCAGGGAACCAAGCGGAACGCGCGCGCATGGGCGCGCTCGACTGCCGGGGCGAGACCGTGGTTGACCTGTTCGCGGGGATCGGCTACTTCACGCTCCCGGTGGCCATGCGCGCAGGCGCCGCGCGGGTGGTCGCGTGCGAAGTCAACCCGGACGCGCACTCGTTCCTGGTCGAGAACGCCCGCCTCAACAAGGTGCAGGACACGGTCGAGCCCCTCCTTGGCGACTGCCGCGATGTCGCGCCGCGGGGCGTGGCAGACCGCGTCCTTATGGGGTATGTCCACGGGACGGAGGCCTTCCTCCCGACGGCGCTCTCGTGCCTCAAGCCCGCGGGCGGCGTCATCCACTACCACGAGGCCTACCCGCAGGAGACGAAGTTCGAGGATGCCCGGCGGGCGCTGGCCAAGGCCGCGGGCAGTTCGTGGCGCGTGGAAGTCGTCGGGGAGCGCGAGGTGAAGTCATTCGCACCCGGGATCGACCACGTGTGCCTCGACGCGCGGGTGAAGCCTGCGCCCCCCCCAAGCGGGGGAGCGCCCGAGTGGGCCCGGCCCGATTCGAACGGGCGACCTCCCGGTTATCAGCCGGGTGCTCCAGCCAGCTAAGCTACGGGCCCACGGAGGGTGCCGGGCATTTCGGTGGTGATATAAAAGCATCGGCGGGGGCCGAGTGGCATCTAGTGTGGCGGCGACCTAGCGGTCCAACGGGATCTTCGCGACCTCGTCGTCAGCCATCGCGAGCAACGGGTGGAACGTCGGGAACCCGTCTGCCAACTCGGTCGGCCCCAATACCTGGCCGTCGCGTGCCAGTGTGCCGACGGTGAACGCGGCGGCGCCGTGCTTGTTGGCAAGATCCCGCAGGAAGGCGGCGTCCGTGGGGTCGGCTGCCACCACGACGCTTGCGCGTGGCGCCCACGCAAGCCCTTTGGCCAGCGCCTCGCCCGCGCGCAGGTGCGGCGTGCCCGCCTCCCCCGCGACCGCAAAGATCGGAACGCACCCGCGCTTCATCAGCATCCACGCGGCCCGTGCGTCGAGGTCGGACGCGGGGTCGCCGTCCCGGATAACGCTGACGATGCGCCCCGCGCTGCCAAGTGGCATCCCGCCGACGCACGGGACACGCCGCGTGTAGAGGTAGGTCACAGACTGGCGGACCTCAACCTCCACCTCGAAGTCGGGCTCCTCGAGGTCCACGGATAGCTCGTGCCCGGCCTTTGCCGCCGCCACCGCGACCGCCGAACCGCACACACGGCCCACATCCGTCGAGGTGTACGGGTGGTTCCCGATGCGCCTGGGCCGCACCGCGAACGTGCGGGCCGACTCCGGCAGGTGGCCCAGCGCGTAGGCGGCGCAGGCGGGCGCGACGACAGCCAGCTCGCTGCTCCGGAGGACCGCCACGGGCGAGACGGACACGAGCCCGAACGTGCGCTTGCAGATGCCTTCGGCCGCCACGAGGTCCGTCGTGTCGATGTAGAGGTGGCCCCAGTCGTCGCGGATGAGGCAGTCGAGCCCCGAGCGGGCGAACGCCGCCTCGAGGCTTCGCTTGAGCAGGTTGGTGAACCGACGCCGGACGGACGCGCTCTTTAGTGTCAGCTCGCCAAACCGCAGGAGCAGCGTTGTCTCGCCCGGCGGCGGGGGGAGCGTCCCGGGCCGGGGGGAGGGCGCTTCGGGGGCCGCCACGGCGCGGCCCAGGCGGCGCGCGCTACTTGAACGTGCGGGGCCGGGCAGGCGTCAGAGCCGCGCGACGGCTTCAATCTCGACGCGCGCGCCCTTGGGCAACGCCCCCACCTGGAACGTCGCGCGCGCCGGCAGGGGGTCGGCCGTGAAGTGGCGCGCGTACACCTCGTTCATCCGTGCGAACTCTGAGAGGTCCGTCATGAGCACCGTCGTCTTCACGACGTCGGCAAGCGAACCGCCCGCCGTGGCAAGGACGGCCGACATGTTTGCGAGCACGCGTTCGGTCTGCACCTCGATGTCCCCGTCCACGAGCGCGCCTGTTGCGGGGTCGAGCGGGATCTGCCCCGAAAGGAACAGGAGGTCCCCCGACCGGACGGCCTGCGAGTAGGGGCCGACGGCTTTGGGGGCGGCTGGCGAGTGTACGGAAGTGGCTTTGGGGGCGTCCATGGCGGTCGGCAATGCGGCTGGCCGTTTTCTGCCTTGCGCCCCGCACCCCGCGGATTTGAGGCCCGCGCCTGACCCAACTGGGCGCCCGGCGACTCGACGGAGTTAACCCGCGCGCGCCCTCCGCCCCGGGTCTCCCTCAACACGGCCGGTACGAGGTGGGCCTGCTCCCTTCCGGGCCTAGGCCGATCCCCTCTGCATACGCCGCGGCCACCTTCCCTCCGGAAAGTGCCCGCAACCCCGTCCGTTCGAGGGCCGAGACATCATGGGAATCGCGCGCGGCTCCGCCAAGCCACCGGTTCGCCGCATCGGGCCTTTTGGACCCCGCCTATAGACGGTAATGGCGGTGTAGGGAACGCCTAACTCCCCGGTCTAGGCACGAGTTTTCTCTCCGCGGGCTTGCGGGCGCGCTGCGTGTGTTCACAACGTGCGGCGCTGGGACTTGAAGGCATCGCTGGGACGATCGCACATGTGTCACGGGGAGGGGAGGCTTCAAGCGCAGGCGGGCCGATCCAGCCCGCGGAGCCCGGACCCTATGTCTGCCCCACCACCCGCAAGTACCGCTGGCCAGCCGCGCACCTTCCACCGGCCGATCGGAGTCGCGATCCTCTCGGTCCTCGTCATGCTCGCGGGCATCATCGTCGCCCTGGTCGGGCTCCTCGCGCTCCTCGCCCTGGGGTTTGTCGGGTTCCTCGTGGCGGGGCCTCTGGGCGGGCTTCTTGGCGCGGCGTTCGGCTTCGTCCTCATCATCATCGGGGGCCTGACCTACATCGCGGGCCATGGCCTGTGGCGGATGCGCGGGTGGGCCTGGTGGCTCACGGTGATCCTGCTCATCATCGATGTCTTGTTTGGCACCTACACACCCTACGGTTGGCTGATCCCCGCCGTCCTGCTACTCTACCTCTTCCTCGTACGCAAACACTTCAATACCTGACGCCCGGCCGCTGGAGGGCACCGCGGATGGGACCGGCGCGTTCCTCCAGGTGGCGGAGGGCGCCTCTCGCCTGGTGAACATGGAGTCGCCCGGTGTCTTCAGCCGGACCCTGGCCAACTGGTTGCTCTTCGAAGGGTTCGAACCGTAGTACGCAGCACTACTCCCCGTTGAGGCGGGTCTCGCAGAACGGGCAGACCGTCCAGGCCGCTTGCGCGGGCTCGTTGCAGTTGCGGCACCGGGCTGGCGAAGCCTCCGCCCGCGGCTCCTGCGCGGCGGGCCGCTTCTGGGGCATTCGCCGGACGGGCCGGAGTGCGGGCACGGCGGTCAGGGGCGCGGCCGGGGGCGCAGCCGGGAGCGCGGCCGGGACCTCGATGTCCCCGACGGGCGCGACAGGTGCGGACAGCTCCGCCTCCACCTCGCCATCGCGCGGGGTCCGCCGGCGCAGCGCCAAGAGACCAATGAGGGCGGCCACGGCTACCGCAGCCCCAACGCCAGCGAGGACCTCGACGGGCATTGAGCTTTCGCCGCCTCCACCTCCATCCCCCCCGGTGTCCGGCGGCGGCGGCGGCGGCGCCTCGGCCTTGACCTCGTCCCACACGGCCGTCGCGGTCTTCGGGGCGCCCATCTGGACCTGTGCAAGGGCCGACTGCGTCGCGATCGCGCCGGTCCACCCGGAGAACGTGTACTCCCTATCGCCTTCTTGCCAATCCGTAGCCCCCAGGCCGATCGACGCCGATTCGCCCTGGGCGTACCACCCGGCGCCTGTCGCTTCGCCCCACTCGCTGACAACGGTAAGCTTGTATTCGAGTTGCCAGGCGACGGTCACCGTCTTCGGGCCGTCCATCAGGATCAGCGCGTCCACCTCGTCGGAGACGTAGTCGCCCACCCACCCCGCGAATACGAAGCGGACTCCGACGCTCGCGTTCTTTGGGCTGTCCACATGGGGCGTCGCAGTCTCGCCTCCCCGGTACCAGCAGTCGTCCACATCGCAGGGCGGTGGCTGGTGCTGGCTAATGATCGTGAGAAGGAAGGACGGGTCGAAACTGGCCGTGTATAGCATGGGGGCCTCTGCCGTAACGCTGTGGATCCGCCCCCCCTCGTCCGACCAGGACGCGTAGTCCCACCGCTGGTCGCCCCCCACCGCCTGCGAAGCGGGGACGCCAATGTCGTGGTACTGCCCCTTGGACCACCACGTGGTGTACGGGGCCTCTTGGGCCGCCCCGTCGACGATCACGTTGAGGCCCGTCGGATTCGTGTCGATGATGAACTCGTATTCCGTAAGGTAGCGTGCGGTCAGTTGGCCAGGCGCCGTGGCCGTCACCATGTGTGTGAACTGCATGTGGTCGCTCCAGCCGCTGAACACATAGCGTTCCCGGTCGCCCAGCTGCGGCGAGACCGCCTGGACCGTGTGGTCGCTGCCCTTAGTCCACCACAACACCGCCGGAGCCGTGTGCGTTGCGCGGTCAATGACCACGTTGAGCCCCGGCGGGACCGACTGGACGGTGATCCGGTAGGAGGAGGCCGTGAAGAGGGCGGTGTAGGTGATCGGCCCGTCTGCGTACACAAGCCGCTCGCTGGCGTAACTGTCGACCCAGCCCGCGATCCGGTAGCGCGTGTCGTACAACTCCACCTCGTCCACCGGCCCGTTGATCCGGTGCGAGTCGCCCTCCCGCCACCAGACAGAGTGGGGAGTCGGCGTCTCCACCTCGTCGATCTTGATGGCGATCTCTGGCGGGTTGGTCTCGAACGACGTGAGGTACTCCGAGTAGAATTCCGCGACCAGGTCCAGGGGTTCCGAGACCGTGAAGGGACGCACCATAGGGCCGCCGTCCGACCAGCTCAAGAATAGGTGGCGGGCCGCTGTCCCCTCGGCCACCGACTCGGGCGCGGCGAGCGTGTGGTTGCTTCCCACGGCCAGCCACTCAGAGATCGGTCCGGCGTACCGGTTGCCGTCGAACGTGATGTAGGTCATCGGCTTGTGGGTGACCGCCTTGAAGAGGTAATGCGAGATGGCGTACTCGGCGACTATGTCTAGCGGGGCTATGGCGGTATAGTTGAACTGCCCCACGCTCCCGTTGGACCACTGATCGAAGGTGTACCGGACACCTTCAGTCGTGAAGGTGGGCACCACGTCAAGACGGTGGTATGTGCCATTCTCCCACCAGTAGGTCACGGGCGTCTGGATGTCCTTACCATCGACACTGACGTGCAGGCCCGGCGGCGAGGTCGATATGTCTACCCGGTACTCGGTCTTGAAGTACGCCGTGACCGTCACATCGGCCTTGGTGCAGTCGAGTGCATGCAACTGGGTTCCCCCGTCAGACCACCGGTCGAACACGTAGCGGGTGTCCCCATCGTACTGGGGGGAGGGGGCGTACACGCGGCGGATGGTCCAGCATTCCTCCGTGTAGGGTGTCGTGCGGTTGTCGTTCTGGACGACGAGCCGCAGGCCCGGCGGCTCGCTGTTGAGCGTCAGCCGTGGGAGCCGGGGGTCCAGCTTCGTCAGGAACCCGTCGTTGCTCGAGAGCGTCGTGTCGTAGGCGCCCGGCGTGGTCGGGAAATTCGACGAGTACGTACGCCCGGCGATGTACGCGGTGCTGTTTGCGTCCGTGGCGATCGAGTACCCGTAGTCGCTCCTGGTCCCGCCGAGGTATGACCCGTAGATCAGCTTGTCCCCGGCCGAGTTGAGCCGCAGGATGTACGCGTCGTACCCACCGGCGCGGTCCGACTGGAAGGCCGCCGCCGTGGTGGGGAAGTCCGTGGACTGGGTATAGCCGGTGAGGTAGGCCTCCCCTTGGTTGTTCACCGCGACGCCGTACCCGTAGTCGTAGCTCCCGCCGCCGAAGTAGGAGGAATAGTCGAGGTCGCCGGTGCTGAGGTCAAACACGGCGAGGAAGGCGTCGGTGCCGCCCGCCAGACTCGAGCTGAACGAGTTTCCCTTCGTCGGGAAATTTGACGAATAAGTCATCCCCGTGATGTATGCAGCCCCACCTGGGCCGATGGCGATGCGGTACCCGTAGTCGGAGGACCCCCCCCCCAGGTAGGAGGAGTACGCTATGGACGAGAGGTCGCTGGCGAACTGAACGACATACGAATCATAGCTCCCCCCATAGGAGCTCTGCTCGGCGTTGCTCGTGGTCGGGAAATTGAAGGAGTAGGTGTACCCGGTCATGACAGGCCGGCCGTTCGCGTCCGTCCGCAAGTGGTGCACATAGTCGGTCGAACTGCCCCCGAGGTACGTCGAGCTAAGCAGCGCCCCCGTCTGGTTGAGGCGGCTGACAAAACCGTCGTAGCCACCGGGTCTCGATGTCCGGTATGCTCCGGCGGTGGTCGGGAAGTCGGACGAGTAGGTGTACCCGCCCACGTAGACGGTATCGTTGGCGCCGACGGAAACCCCCCGCCCGTAATCCGAGGAGGAGCCGCCCAGGTAGGTTGCAAAGAGGAGCTTGCTCCCCGTGGAGTCGATCTTGGCAACCGTCGCATCGTAGCTGCCGTTGCGCGTGGTGTCATGAGCGCCCGCGGTGGCCGGGTAGTTTGTCGAGTATGACGCCCCGGCCAGGTAAGCGTCGCCCGACGAGTCCACGTACAGGTCGTAGCCGTAATCGGTGGACGAGCCGCCGATGTAAGTAGACCAGATGAGCTTCGTGCCGTTGGCGTCAAACCGCGCGATGTACTGGTCGTAACCCCCGTTCCAGGTCGTGTCGTACGCCCCGGCGGTGGTCGGGAAACTGGAGGAGGTCGTGTAGCCCCCCACATAGATGGTCCCGTCCGATCCCACTTGGACGCCGTAGGCGTAGTCGGTCGAGGAGCTGCCGAAGAGGGTGGAGAAGATCAGCGGGTCAATGACGAGCGTTCGCGACCCGTCCCAGCCCGGGCATGTGAAACCGACAGAATACGGCCCCCGCTTGGCGAAGCTGCATTCGACGGTCGCGCCGCCCGACGCGGCGGTGGGGGGCGAGTCTGTGAGGGGCCCGGCGAGCGTTGAGGCCACGAGGCTCCCGTCGGGGGTCAGGGAGAGGTCGGTGGCCCCGGTGTAGAGCATGCGAACGGACGCGAGGTCGGCCCCGGCCCGCACGACGACCTCGTACTTGGGTCCTTCCGGAGTGGCACGGAACACGAGGTCGATGTCCGGCCAAGTCTCAGCATAGACGAGCGTCCCGAAGGATTGGACCTCGCGCTGCCACATGGTGGGGTCCGAACCCAGGAAGAAGTTGCGCGTGCCCGGTGCCGGCTCCTGGGGGAGCGGGGGCTTGGCGAGCGCGTCGCCAAATGAGACGGTAACTACCGAGGGCGAAACGTCAGGCGACCCGCTGTCGATGACATGGCGGGCAAAGCCTGCGCCGAAGCCCGAGAGGACGCCGCCCGCGCGCGCGTAGTAGAGGATGGAGTCGTCCGCGACCTGGCCGTCATTGCGGGTGAACGACACGGGTGCTGTGGGAGCCGACGTCTGCACGCTCTCGGGCGCCGGCGCGCCGGCCGGAAGGTCCGCAAGGTGCGGGGCCCCGAAGGACGCTGCTGGCGCTTCAACGTCCGCGCCGAGCGTTCCAGTCGAACTGGCCGGCGCCCCCCCGAGGAACCCCACGGCCGGGACCCCGGCAAGGAGGGAGACGACTGCAATTGCGCTTAGCGCCGCGATGCGGGAACGAAACCTTCCAGAGAGAACCAAGGGCACGCCTCCAGCTAGCCGTCCACTTAGCTTTGGTCGTCCTTTAAACCTATGGACAAGGTGCAGCCGGCCACCGACCGTGAGAGGCCATGGGAACGGCGCCTGGCTCGGCGCGAAAGACAATCAAAGACCTCATAGCGCGGGAGCCGGCTAGCGGGCCCCCTAAGGGAGCGTGTCGAATTGCCCGCGAAGAAAGGTGGGAGTCCCCCCGCGGCCCGCACGGCCCGCACGGCCCGCACGCGGGGAAGGCGCTCGGCCGAGGAGAAGGCGCGCCGGCAGGTGCTTGACGACCTGGACGACCTCCACGAGCACGTGCAGGGGGTGGAGGACGCGCTCTCGGACATCGCGGAGGTCCAGCGCGTGGCGGCGGCGGCGACCGTAGTCATCGCCCGCGCGACCCACGCGCTCCTGCAGTTTGCGGCGGTCGAGATCCCGAAGGCCTCGGGCCAGCCCTCGTCGCCGGAACTCGTGGCGGTGCTCGATTCGCTCGAGGAGGAGCTCACCAAGCTCCAGGACGTGAACGCGCTGATGGACCACCTCGACCAGTACCGGGACGAAGTGCTCAAGCCGTAGTCCGAGGGCGGCAAGAACGCCGCGTGGCGGCGAAGGCCTCATGGCTCCGGCAGACCAAGCGAGCCGAACGAATAAGACGGGTGGCCCGCCTCTTCCCCCCTTCATATCGGGGGGAAAGTCGCGGAAGGGAAGGAGCCGACGGAGGGCCCCGACCCCCGCCGCGCGGTCGCGCGCCGCGCGTTCCACCTCGCCGTCTCGGCGGCGGTCCTCTACTGGTGGTTCCCGGAGCGCGTCGTCGAGCTTGGCCTCACCCGAGACCAGCTTGTGCTTGGGGGCGTCGCGGTCGTGCTCGCGCTGGAGGCTGTGCGCCTCTCGCGCCACTCGCTCGTCTTCCCGATGCGGGAGTACGAGCGGCGCAAGGTCGGCGGCCACGTATGGCTCGTCGTCGGGTGCGCGGTGGCCGTCGTCTTCTTCGAGCAGCGCTTCGCGATGATCACGATCCTCGGGACGACGCTTGTGGACCCCCTGATTGGGGAGGTGCGCCAACGGGGGTTCGCACGATGGGCACCGGCAGCCGGCGCGCTCGCGTGGGCGGGGCAGGCGCTCGTTTGGGTCCTGGTCGTCCCGCTAGCCGCGCCGCTCGCCCTCATCCCGCTGGGCGCCTTCGTCGCCGTGGCGGCCGAGGCGTACAACGTCCCCCACCTCGACGACAACATCACGATGAACCTTGCGCCGCTCGTGGTGATGGCGGTCGCGGCTGCGGCGATCGGGTGAACGCCTCACCCGTCGCGGTACCCGCAGACGTCGCACACGGACCCGGCGGCCGGCGAGCCGCAGCGCGCGCAGAAACCAGGCCTCATGACGACACCGTTCGAGAAGTCTAGGAAAAGGGCGTACTCGGGCGCCCGTGCGACCTCGACGCTCGGGGGCCCCTCGTCGCCGTCGGTGGGATGCCGGGCTGTGCGGAAAGGGCTGCGCTTGGGCGGTGGCGCGGGAGGCCGCGCGCGAGTTGCTTCCATAATGCGAGAAGGAGAAGTCACCACGAGTCGCCCTCCCGGACACTCGTCGGGGCCATGCCATGTAGCTGGGGGGACGATTCCCGTAGGAACGTAATAACCGCGACTTTTCAGGACCGGGGTCCCAGGCGTGGATCGCGCGGGCTTCAGTCTCTCCAGTCGTTCCCGTGGAGCCAATAGAGCCACACCGCCCAGTGGCGCCACGGGTGGCCGTGCTCCCAACCGCCACATCCGCTGTCCTCGTAGGCTTCGTACAAATCGCGCCAGGCGCTCCAGTTCAGGAGGTTCCCAAGTTGCCACCACTGGCTCCAGTTGACTTGGTCGAGCCAGTCCTCGATGGCGGACCAGTTGACAAGCACCGTCCAGTTCGCCCAGTCCACCCCCTCCAGGATCGTTACCCAGTCCTGCAGGTCGCTGAGGTTCACGTCGCCGGTCCCGTGGATCAGGTCCATCCAGTCGTCCCAGGTCCAGTTCTCGTAGAGATCCACCAATTCATCCCAATCGACCTGCTCGTAGACGGCGGTCCAGTTGATGAAGTCCGACAAGTTGAACGAACTCGAGAGCTCCGAGAGCGCGGTCCAGTTGATGAGCCGGCTCCAGTTCTGCCAGTCGCCAAGGCCCACGCAGTAGCTCAGGTTGTGATCGTCGCCCCCTGAAGAGTTGTCGTCGTGGTGGTCGTCACTCATCGGCACAGGGGCCGCCTGTAGAACCGGCTGAGCCCCAGCGGGAGCCGCCGCGGGCCCCGACGGCGTTGGGTCGGCGGCAACCGTCTCGGCTAGTGCGGGGGGGAGGTCCTCCATTACGTTTTCGCCGGCAACCACGTCGGGTACCGCTTCCTCCAACGTCGGGAGTATCAGGGGGGCTGGAGCCGTTTCAACGCTGCCGCCGGGCTTTGCGAGTCCACCAAGAGCGCCGGGGACGATCGCGTCTTGCGCCTCCACGTGCACGCGCCCCATTCCGCCGTCGGAAAGCTCCAGACCTGCATCGGCCGGAGGGAGCACCGGTGGATCTTCCGCTTGCCAATCGGAGACGGCGACGAAGGCCGGCGACCAGACGAGCGAAATGGCAGTCAGAATCGCGATCGCGGTTGGTAGGCCCATACGAGTCCCAAGGTCGCCGAGGGACGGGGGCCTATTTCAACTCCCCCCTGATGTGTTCGGAGGTCGAAACCGCGCGCCTGGCATGCGTGGTCGACGTGCGTTCCATGCCGCGTTCGCGTCGTGCACCTCTAGCGTGTCCCGTGGCACTTTGGGTGGGAAATCTGTCCGGGAAGAGAGGGAGTGGACAGGACGGGATTTGAACCCGTGGCCTCGTGCTTGCGAAGCACGCGATCTGCCAGCTGATCTACCTGCCCACGGAAGGTGGTGGGATGTCGGGGAAACTCGCCGCCGCCTTAAGGTTTCCGCGCGCCCTCGGCCTCGTCGCCGCCCTCACCCGTTTTCTTGGGTGCCGCCGGGTCGGAGGCCTTCTTGGCCGAACCTGGCTTCTTCGTCCCCTTCCCGGTGCCCTTCCCGGTGCCCTTCCCGGTGCCCTTCCCGGCGCCCTTCTTCGCGCCCTTCTTCTTGCCCTTCCCTGCGGACCCTGCTTTTCGCCGCGCGCTCGGGGGCTTTCCCGGCAGCCGGAACGCGCGCTCGTCCCGCAGCCGCCCCTGGTGCGTCCTCCAAAGCGTCAGGCCGACCACCGCGGCAATCGCCGCGAATGCGGCCGCGAATGCGGCAAGCGCCGCCCCCTCACCGCCGAGCGCGTCGACGGCGCCGCCGGGCCCCACGACCTCGACGCTGATCGCGACGCGCGCGGACGCTTGCCCCGGCTTCGTGGCTGTCAGTTGGATCGTCTCGAGGCGCGCCGGACCTTCCGCCGGCGTGAACGTGAGCGTCCGCGCGTCGTTGTCGATGGTGACATCGCTGCGGTCGGTGACGAACTCCACGTCCGGGTCGTCCGTGACCTGGTTGAGGTCGATGACGAGCGTGCGCCCCGCCGACGTTTTGATCCGCGGCGGGTTGCGGACGTCGATCGGCCGCTCGCCCTCCACGACCTCCACGATGAATATGTGCCGCGCCGTGGTCGCGCCGTCACTGGCCGTTACGGTGACTAGGTGCCGGCCAACCATGTCCGGACTCCCCGTCACCTGGAGCGAGCTGCCCTGCACAAGCTCCGCGAGCGGCGCCATGTCCACCGACCAGACGAGCAGCGCTCCCTCCGGGTCGCTCCCTTTGAGTTCGATGATCCGCGTCTGGTCCTGCGCCACCGTGACGCGCATGATGGGCTCGATCACCGGCGGCGCGTTGCTCCGAGTCACCTCGACGGTGAGCTCCGCGATTGCCCGGTCGATCCCGTCCGTGGCCTCGAGGATCACCGTCGCCTGCCCCGACCAACCATCAGCGGCGACGAGGCTGAGCTCCCGCCCCTCGAGCACCGCCTCGAGCCGCCCGTCGCTCACCGAGAGCACACTGTAGGAGAGCGCGAGCGCCCCGTTGTCGCGGTCGGTCGAGTAGGCGGTCAGGTTGAGCGCGCCCGCCACGACCGTCCCTTCGCGGATCGAGATGAGCGGGAGCACGGAGAACGACGGCGGGTGGTTGGCGTGCAGCAGCACAAACGCGAGGTTGTCGGCGCGCGTGTCCTCCGTTAGCAGCCCCGCTGGGTCGATCTTGAAGTAGACGAGCGTGTCGCCGACCGTGGGGAGCACAAAGTCGTGGGACACGTGCACGGGGCTGCCCGGCTCGATGAGGGGGAGCACGGCCGCACCGATGAGGGGGCCGGTCGTCGGGTCCTGCGTCCGGAACTCGACCGTGACGTCCCGAAACGGCTCGATGCCCCGCGCCACCACCGTGGCGCCGACATTGACGACGGAGCCCGCTCTGACCGCGCCCGGCGCCTCGAGCGTGGGCGGGTCGAATGCCAGGTTTCGGTCGGGCTGGGCCGGCACGAAACTCGTGGAGAGCGGGAAGTGGTTCTGCGCCGTCACGGTGAGGTTGGCCGCCTGCACGTCCGCAAACGCATAGGACAGCGTTACGCGCCCGCCCGCGTCGGTCCGGCCGTGCGCGTCCCCGTGGGGGCCCTCGATGCGCACGAGCGCGTCCCTTACGGGGATGTCCCCGGCGGACGTCACGCGGATCGTCACCGCCGTCTCCCCCGCGAAGGGCTGGCGCTCCGGCGCGGCCGCAAGGGGCGCCACCGACGCAGTGATGAGCGCGAACTCGGGGTCGCCCATGAGGTTGTACGAGACCCGCTGGGCCCGGAAGTACTGCTGGTTGATCCAGTCGGTCGGCCCCTGGCTCTGGAAATACGCGTTGTAGCGCGTCTTCAGGTCGCCCAGGATCTTGCCCGGCTGCGAGTACCCTTCCTGGAATAGCATGTGGAAGTACTCGCGCTCCAGCCACCAGTTGCCGTACCCCTGCTGGCCCGAGACGTTCTCGATGCGGTAGTTCTCTCCGTTGCCGGCAACGACCGCGACCGCGCCACCCATCGGCGCCGTGAGGAACGCCTCGAACGAGGTGTCGTCGCGGTCCGTGAAGTCGCCCGAGTAGCAGGCCGACACGTACACGAAGGGGCGCATGTCGCCGTTCGTGAGGTTGAGGACCTCGGCATAGGTGAGGGCCGGCTGCTCGCTGTCTGAGCGCCAGATGCTCATCTTCCCCTGGGGGTCGTTGTACTGGGCCACCCCGCGGTTCGAGGTGTACCCGTGCCCCTCGAGCGCCAGGAACGAAGCGCCCGAGTCAAGCGCGGCGCGCACCGCGCCGGCCACGAGCGTGTCCGTCGCCGACGTGTACTGCCCGCCGTCAAAGAACGGGTAGTCGTAGATGCGCGTCAGGTCGAAGACGTCGGGCAGGAGCGCCGCGATCTCCTCGTTCACGCGGCGCGCGTTGTCCGAGAAGGGGTCGAAGCCCTCGTCCGTGGCGGTGAACGGGTCGTCTATGATGTTCGGGCGGTCCATCAGCGCGCCCGCGAGGATCCCGCGCGTCTGCCACGGGCCCGGCGCCGGGTCGCGCTCGTACTTGAGTTGCCTCACGACCCACCGGTCGAGCTCCGTGTCGTCGTCGACCGGAACGCGGCCCACGTACATCTCCGGCGTCCAGTCGCCCTCGTCCAGCTCGCCGAAGACCCCGTCGCCGTCCTCGTCCCAGTCGCTCTCGAGGTTCCCGAAGTACGTGTCCGTCGTGTACCAGTTGCCGTTGTTGCCATAGTCATTGTCCAGTTGCGAGTTCGTGTAGACCTCGCGCAGCGGCATCGTCGGTCCCGTCCAGTCACCGTCGCCCACGAGCAGCAGCCAGCGCGGGGAGCCCGCGGTCTTGTTGTAGTAGAGGTCCTGGAGGAAGTCGTGGAGCTTCTCCGCGCTGTCGCGCCCTCGCGTGAAGGTGGAGTAGATGCTCTCGACCGTGAAGGTCTGCGCGGGGACGCCCTTCTCAGTCTTCCAGTCGATGAGCGGGATGAGGTGGTCGGCCCAGTTGACGGGGGCGATCGCGACATACTCGAGGCCGGGGATCGGGTCAAGCGGGTAGATGGTGGGCGCGGCCGACGCGGGGGTGGCCGCAAGCGGCGCGAGGGGGAGGAGGAGAGCGAGTACGGCAGCCACCGCTAGGGGCTTCGAGGGGCGACGACGCATCGGACGGCGCTTGGCCGAGCGCGAGTTAAAGGTTGTCAGACATCGTTTGATTCCCCGCACTAATCCCGGCACACTGGCGAGGGGGCTCCTTTCAGCGCATTTGGGCACCGTGCAAGCCTATATAGCGGATTCGAGGGAGGGGGCGGGACCTGGCCCCCGCCAGTCGGGTGTGTCTGGGTGGTTGAACACACTTGGCACGCGAACCGAATTGGCGGGCGCGAATTGCAACCGCGTTGATGGCCGCCCTCCCCTGCCGGGAGCGCGGACGCTACCCCCGTGAGAGTGCCGGACCTGCCGGTTCACCACCGGCGGATCTTGTGGGGCGTCATCTGGACGCGTTGGTGCGAGCGGCTCACGCTCTTGGCGACCGACGGCCGCGTCTTTTCTGACCCCTTGCCCTTCTTGCCAAGGCCCCTCCCGCGCTTGCCTGCGGGGGTGAGCCCCCGGTACGCGCGCCCGTGGTGCTGCGGCTGGCAGATCCAGTTGATCTTGGGGTCATTCTTGATCGCCGGGTGCGAGGTGTCCACGAGGATCACCTCGTAGTAGTAGTTCTTCCCGTCATCGCCGACCCAGTAGGAGGCGAGCACCTCGCAGTTGGGGTAACGCTTGGCCACGCGCTCCTCCCCGATCCGCTGAATGCTCTTCGAGGCCGTGATCTTGCGGACACCCATCGACCGGGGTTTCCGGCCGTGGTTGAAGCGCCGCTTGCGAAGCGAACCGCGCCGCACACGCGCGCGCACGACCACGAAGCCGGCCTTTGCACGGTAGCCGAGGGCGCGCGCGCGGTCAAGCCGGAGCGGGCGCTCGACACGGACGAACGACTCGCCCTTGCGCCACTCGATCTTGCGTGCCCAGTCGAGCTCCTCCTTCTCCTCGCTCGCTTTGTGCCATGTCTCGCCGACACGCGAGTAGAGGGACTGGGCCAGCGTCATCCAACTCCTGAGAGGGCGTTTCCCGCGGGGTGCGGGAATGGGGCAAGCCCGGTGGTCATATTTGAAGGTTGGCGGCGGCCAGCGGCCGAGCCAGCAACGTCGCTAGCGCCCCGGCGTGCACGCGGCCGTCTCCGCGCGGAGGCAAGCGGCCCCAGACCGGCCGCACGCACCCGACGCGCCCCATCACAGTCGCAATTCGCCGCACTCATTCGGGACTTCTAGCGCGCCCCCGAGCAACGCACCCCGCGCGCCATTCCCGGCACCCGTAATGCTTTTGAAGAGCGCGGCGCTTCCCGGCGCTACGCTTCGGTCGAGCCTTGAAGCCAACTGGGGGGACATGTGCCGTGGCAGCCAGGAAGAAGACCAAAAGGAAGGCCGACACACCGAAGATGGCCCGGCCGCGGCTGTACACATCGCGCCCGCACCTCTTCACGAGCGAGTCGGTGGCCGACGGCCACCCCGACAAGGTCGCCGACCACATCTCCGACGCGATCCTGGACGACATCATCGCGCAGGACCCGGACTGCCGCGTGGCCGTCGAGACCCTCGTCTCCACGGGGATGGCCTTCGTCGCTGGCGAGATCACGACCAAGGCATACTGTGACTTCGTCGCCGTCGTGCGCAACACGATCAAGGAGATCGGGTACGACGACCCCGCCACCGGGTTCGACTGGCAGACGGTCGGCGTGGTCTCGTCGATCAAGCCCCAGTCGCTGGACATCGCGCGGGGGGTCAACCGAAAGAGCCGCATGGCGATGGGCGCGGGCGACCAGGGGCTCATGTTCGGGTTCGCGTGCGACCAGACGCCCACGCTGATGCCGGCGCCCATCTACTTCGCGCACCGCGTGACGGAGCGGCTCGGGAAGGTCCGGAGGGACGGGACGCTCGACTACCTCTACCCGGACGGCAAGTCGCAGGTCACGATCGAGTACCGCGACGGGCGCCCCTACCGCCTCCAGGGTGTCGTCGTTGCTGCGATGCACAAGGACGTGGTGAGCCACACGAAGATCAAGCGGGACATCATCGCCGAGGTCATCCGCCCCAGCTTCCCGGACGGGTTTGCCGACACCAAGACGAAGTTCTACGTCAACGAGACGGGGAAGTTCGTGATGGGGGGCCCCCGCGCCGACGTGGGGCTCACGGGCCGCAAGATCATCGTCGACACCTACGGCGGATACGGTTCGCACGGCGGCGGGGCGTTCTCGGGCAAGGACCCGTCGAAGGTAGACCGCACCGCCTCCTACATGGCGCGCCACGTCGCCAAGACGGTCGTGGCGGCGGGGCTCGCCGACGAGTGCGAGGTACAGCTGGCCTACGCGATTGGCGTGCGGGAGCCCGTGTCGCTGCTCGTCGAGACCTACGGCACCTCGGAACTGCCTGAGGAGGCGATCGAAAAGGCGGTGCGCCAGGTGTTCAGCTTCGTCCCGTGGAAGATGATCGAGTACCTGAACCTGCGGCGCCCGATCTACAAGAAGACGGCGGCTTTCGGCCACTACGGCCGCGAGGAACCCGAGTTCACATGGGAGCGCACGGACAAGGCCCGGCGCCTCAGGCGGCTCTCGGAGCAGAACGCTTGAAGGCGCACCGGGGGCGGGGGACGCTTGCAGCACGAGCGCGACCCCCTGCTCGACCTCCTCGGGTTCACTTTCGCGAAGGTCTCGGTCGAAAAGCGCAAGACGCGGCTCTCGTTCCGCGTGGGGAACGAGGAGGCCGCGGAGCTCGAGGTCGCCTCGCGCGCGCAGCTTGCGGGTGATACGGAACCCGTCGCCTCGGGCTCGAGGGCGTTCATCCGGCAACTGAAGCGGCTGCGCGGGCAGCCGGTGTCGGACGTCCAATACACCCCCGGCCAGAGCATCGTCATATCGTTCGGGAAGGAGGCGGTGCTCACCGTCTCGCTGCGCGGGGGCGACTTCGAGGGGGACGTCGCCGCGCGGCTCCAGGTGGGCGAGGGGGAATCCGTCGACTACCACGACGACGGGATGACGCGGGCCGGGTTGCGGCGGGGCAAGTAGGGGCGGCCTAGAGTTCGCCGTCCTCGAGGAACCGCTTGAGGCGGGGCCTCGAGTCGATGTACGATGAGACGTCCCCCCCGCCCGGGCCCGCGTCCACCACGCGGCGCGGTTTGGCAATGACGGCGGGCACGCGCCGGGGCGCCGGCGGGTACAGGGGCTCGACCTCGGGGGTCGGGTCCCTGTCCACAGCGCGCCGGCGCCGGAGGCCGGGGACCGGGGGCAACTTGAGGTCAAACGCACCGCCGCGGAAGTAGCGCAGGTAGACCAGGACGCCGACCGCGCCCGCACCGCCAAGGATTGCCAGCAGCCCGACGCTCCCGACCTGCAAGAAGAAGCCGTTGTCGGCGGTCGCAAAGTGCACGGAGTACGGCGCGGAGAAAGGCCCCGTCGGCGTGATGCCGTCGTTGTCAACTACACGCACGTAGTAGATGGCCTGCATCCCCGGGGAGAGCCCGGGGAGGCTGCCGACAAACGTCGTCCCGCCGTCACCGGACTCCCGCATCGGCGCCTCGGACCAGCTCCCGCCGCCGTTGCGCGAATAGACGAGCGTCACCGAGCCCGCGTCGACGGCTTTGGGCGCGTCCACGCGGGCGGTCACCGGGGTCGGCGCGTTGGGCTCGACCTGCGCGCGCGGTTCGGACTCGACCGTCACGGTCGGCGCCTCCATGTGGAGGTCGTCCGCGGTCTCGCCGAGGTACATGAGGGAGGTAAGGAGCAGCTCGGACTGGTTGATGATCGCCGAGGCCGGCGGCTGGAAGGCCCTCCCCATCTCGATCGTGAATGAGTAGGCGCCCGTCTCGGCGTACGACCAGTCGTCCCATACACCGCTCGTCTTGTAGAGGTCGTACCCCTGGAGTGGCGTGTAGCCGGTCCACCCGGCCATCTTCTCGGCCATCGCCACGTAGTACTCGTGGTCGACCGTCGGCTGGTTGGTGTACCCCCACGGGTAGATCACGAGTTCGCTGTAGGAATGCAGGGAGACCGCCGTGGAAAACGGTACGCGCAGCTGCAGGTCACGGATCGCGACCGCCTCCGCGGTCGAGAAGCCGCCGGGGTTCGGGTCGCCGGGGCGCCAGCCCCGGAGCACGGAAGGCCCCTCCGTGCGCGCCGTCGAGGGGCCCGCGTAGACCTCGGAGCAGGGGACGTGCGAGTCGCCCTGGATCTCGCCCCAGTGGTAGCCGAAATTGCGGTTGATGTCGACGCCGTAGCACACCTGGCCGGCTGCGCCGAGGTTCGGCTCGCGGTTCTTGCGCCAGAGGTTGTCGGTCGTGTGGGAGTACTCGATGCCGTCGGGGTTGACCATGAGCAGGACGTAGATCTCGCGGTTGTCGACCAGCCACGACGCGTAGGAGGCGTTGTCGGCCTCGCCCGGGGCGGCGTACGCGGGCCCCCCGGAGTCCGCGCTCCGGTAGTTGCCCGTGATGTAGTTGAGGAAATATGCGCCCGCGTGGTAGGTCGTCCACTCGCGCGCGTGGGTACCGGCCATCACGATGTACTTGGGCTCGCCTGACTCCTCCGAGTTGGGGTTGTCCGAGACTTTGGCCACGAGGAGCTGCCGGTTCTCGTGGGTCGTGCCGATGGGGACCAGCGAGACGATGTCCGGGTGGTCGGCCGCGATCTTCTTGATGAGGTCGTAGACGTCGCCCGTCGTGTGGTACTCGTCCCACCAGGAGTCGCTGAAGGACGGGCGGTTCGAGGTCTCGTCCGGGGCCATGAGGGGGGGAAGAGCCGCGGAGGCGCCGGCGAGCGCCGGCTGCACCATGAAAAGCGCGAAGATGAGGAGCGTCGTCGCGCGGCCCGACCGCATGGGGGCCAACCACGGCGCGCCGACCAAATACGTTTCGCTTCGGGGCGTTACCCCGCTTTCGGGCCCGCGCCGGCCGATGGCTCACTTCATCGACCGCATGCGCGCCACGCGCTTCTCGATCGGCGGGTGGGACCTGAACATCCCGGCCACAAACGAGGCCCCGCGCCCGCCGGCAAGGGGGTTGACGATGAAAAGGTGGGCGGAGGCCTCCCTGGCCTGCTTCATCGGGCGGCCCTTTGTCGCGTAGTCGAGCCTTAGGAGCGCGTTCTGGAGGCCTGTCGAGTCGCCGAGGATGGCCGTTCCCGTTTCGTCGGCCCCAAACTCGCGCCGCCGCGAGACGAAAGCGCGGATCATGGCCGCAGCGAGCATCCCCAGGATGTAGGCGGCGATCATTGTCCCGAAGCCGCCGCGCCCACGGCCGGCGCTCATCCCCGCGAACATGATCGCATAGGCTATGAATGACGAAACCGTCGCGGTTGCCGTCATCACGAGCGTGTCGTAGTTCTTGATGTGCCCGAGCTCGTGTGCGGTCACACCCTTCAGCTCATTGGGCTTGAGCAGGTCGAGGATGCCCGTCGTGTACGCAACGACCGCGTGGCGCGGGTTGCGTCCGGTGGCAAACGCGTTCGGGGAGGCAGACGGCATGATGGCGATCCTAGGCTTGGGAATCCCCGCGGCCTCGGCCACCTCAGCCACCATCTGGTGGAGCTCGGGTGCCTCCTCCTTGGAAACGACCTTGCAGCGGTAGCTCCGAAGGACGAGCCGGGAGGACGCATAGTACGTGAACACGTTTAGCACGACCGCGAACAGCGCGAAGATGACGAAGAACGAGAGGCTCCAGAAGGAGAGGAAGAAGGCCAGCCCCCAGGCGATGGCGAACATGATGACAAAGACGAGCGTGAAGAGCCCGAAGGTGCGTGTGATGGATCCGGCGGCGGTCATGGGGTACCTAGTTCCGACCTTTGCAGCGTGACGTCCTACTTGAGGATGGCGGCGGCTTCTCCGGCGCGGTTAACTACCGCTCCATCACGCGCGCAGACAGATAGTGACCCGGTTCAACGGTCGGGAGCCCGCTCCCGAGCCGCACCGCGAACGTACCAACGCGCTTCCGGGGGCCCGCGACGCCTGTCATCTGGACGTGGCCAGGAGTGCGTCTGGCCGTATCGGTGCCCTTATATGACCCCTGCCTGTTGCCCGGCGCACTCCGTGGTGATTCTCTGGCCAGGAAAGGGCTAGCTTACGTCATGGCGGCCGCTGTCCTCTCGACAATTCTCATGCCCCTTGGCGCCGCCTACGAGGAGCTGGAGCTGCAGGCGGCCACCGACGCGCTCGCCGCGGACGGTTTCGCGACGCTCGACCATGTGTTTTGGCGCTCGTCGTTCGGGGCCCCGCTGATCGGCGGCCCGACCTTTGCGGGCAACATCACCGACTACGACGCGTTCCGCACGCAGACCGAAGCGTGGTCCGGGGGCGCCTTCCCGACGGGTGCGCTCCCCGTCTTCATGGAATACGCGGCGCTCTCGGACCCGACGTACACGGGCAATGGCAGCGACGCGGACTACGCCGAGCAGCGGTGGAACTTCACGGCGTCTGCCCGCGTGGTGGGCGCGGCCTCGCTGGGCACCGGGGCGGCCGCCCAGGCGGTCTGGGCCCGCGAACTGCTGCGGACGAACCACGACGCCAACGGGACCCAGGACCCCGACGGCCCGCTCGTGGGCGCCTCAGACGACGCTGGCCTTATGGGCCTCTTCCTGGTGCAGGCGATCCACGACCGTGTGACCGCGGTCGCGGGGGGCGCGGCCTACAACGGTTCCGCGCTCCAGGCGTTCAACCTGACCGACCCGGCGCTCACGGACGACAACACCAGCAACGGCTGGCAGCTCGTGCCGGACGCCATGGCCGTCACGATCTCCGGGTCCACGTTCCAGGGCTTTGTCGCCTCGGATAACGCGAGCTCGCTGGCCGGGCAGGCGGCGCTCGTCCTCGGCCTGGCGGAGGTCGTCGGCCTCTCCGACCCGGCAGGCGACCTCGCCGGCCTGTTTGACGGCTCGCCCTTCGACGACTCCCTCTACAACGAGTCGCGCGCGCTCCTTGGCGCCGTGGCGCAAAACGCGCACGCGTACCACTGGAACGCGACCGCGGGCACCTACACGGAACCCGACCGCGCTTCGGTGGACACCGGCGACCTGGCGCTCTTTGCCCGCGCGCTTGCGGTCGGGGAGTCGGCCACCGGCTCCGACACCACCCTCCAGGGCCAGTTGGGCGACCTGCGCGAGCAGGCCGTCGAGGCCCTCCTTGCGATGGCGGGCGCAGGCGGGCGCTACGCCGCCACCTTCACCGTCAACGGCACGGCCGTCACGCCGGACTTCGCGGCGGCCTCCCTGTGGGCGCAGGCCCAGGCCGTCGAGGCGCTCGAGGCATCGGCCGCCGCCACGGGACTCAAAGCGGACTTCGACGCGGGGTTGCGCGCCGCCGCCGGGCTCGAGTCCGCTCTCTACCGCGACGGCTCCTTTGCGGCCGAGTGGCCGGAGCCGGCGTTGACCTCGTACACGGGCGCGGCGGTGGCCGGGCTCGTCGGTGCGCTGCGCGACCTGTCGCTCACGGGCGAGGAGCCCCTCGCGGTCTACCGGTTCGTAGACGCGTTCGACACCCTCGTGGCCGCACCGCCCCTCCTGCTCTCCAGCGCTCAGGGCCCCCCCGTCGTCGGGGCGTCCTTTACATACAACACGACGAACGCCACCGCCTCGGCCGCCACGGACTTTGACGCGGTCTCCGCGATGCTCGCGTCTTACGAATTCGCCTCGACCGGCGCGCGCTACAATGCCGCGGTGGGCGGGGGTGTCCTTGTCACCGAGTCCGCGGCCGAGCGGCTCCACAACGCGACCGCGGCCGAAGTCGGTACCGTCATAGATTCGCTCGACCAGCAGATCTTAGACCTGCAGGCGCAACTCGCGGTGCTCCAAGCCGCGTTCGACGCAATCAACAGCACCGCGTCGGACATCGAAGACCGGCTCAACCTATCGCTCGAGAACGAGTCCATCAGCCAGGGCCGCATCCAAGACCTGATGGACAACGTGTCGACCCTGCGCGTGCAGCTCAACCAGTCACATGGCGAGCGCGACAACGCCACGGCGCTCTGGGAGAATATCAGCCGGACACTGAACGAGACGCGCCAAGAGGTGGCGAACCTGACGGTGGACCTCGCGGCCGCACAGAACGCCACGAGCGTCGCACGGGGGGATCTCAACCGGACCCTTGGTGACCTCAAGGAGGCGGAAGATGGAAGGTCCAACACACAGGGCGAGTTGGACGCGCGCGGAGAGGAACTCACGCGCGTACAAGGGCTCACGGCCATCGGAGTAATCGTCGGGATTGTCGCTGGGTTCGGCCTGTTCTACGTGATCAATCGCTTTGTCATGTCCAAGCCGCTCGCGCGAGGCGGCTCCGGCGGCAAGGGGAAGGACGACGAAGGCGACTCGTGAGGTCCACGGCCCCTGGGCCGGAGCCCGCACGGGCCCCCGGGCGGGAACCTGTTCGCGAAGTTTTTAGGGGTGCCCTGTACCATCGGAGCCCTCGTGGATCCGCGCGACAAAGTGGCCGTATCTCCCTACCGGCTGCACGGCCTCTACCATGACGTGCCCAAGTCGGTCGTGGTCTACGACTCGACCCTGCGCGACGGCGAACAGATGCCAGGGGTCGCGTTCGTCCCCGCGGTGAAGTTGGAGATCGCCCGGGCGCTCGACGAGGTGCGTGTCCGGGAGATCGAGGCGGGTTTCCCGTCGGTCAGCGCCTCGGAGGCCGCGGCCGTCAGGCAGATCGCCCAGGCGGGGCTGGACGCGGACATCCTCTGCCTCGCCCGGTTGCGGCGAGACGACATCGACGCGGCGGCCGACGCCGGAGTCGACCTCGTGCTGCTCTTTGTCCCGGCCTCCCCGATCCAACTGAAGGTGAAGCTGAAGAAGACCGTCGACCAGGTGCTCCCCGACATCACGCGCGTGACCGAGTACGCTCGCGGCCGGGGCCTCAGGGTCGGCTTCTCGACGGAGGACTCGACGCGCGCCAACCTCGCCGACCTCCTGCGGATCTACCGGGCGGCGGTCGCCGCGGGCGCCGAGCGCGTCGGGATCACGGACACCGTTGGCGGCTCGACGCCAAACGGCATCGCGCAACTGGTGCAGGACGTGAAGCACGGGCTCGCCGGGTTCCCGGTCTCGGTGCACCTGCACAACGACTTCGGCCTTGCGACCGCAAACGCGCTTGCCGGGGTGCTCGCGGGTGCAGGGTTCGTGACAACGACCGTGAACGGGATCGGCGAGCGCGCGGGCAACGTGCCGCTCCAGCCCTTCGCAGTGGCGGCCGAGCTGCTCTACGGGATCGACACGGGGGTCGACCTTCCGGGGCTACGAGCGCTCTCGGAGCTCGTGAGCGCGCGCAGCGGCGTGCCGATCCACCCGAACGCGCCCGTCGCCGGCGCGAACGTGTTCTCACACGAGAGCGGAATCCATGTCAAGGCGGTCATGGTAGACCCGCGCACGTACGAGCCCTACCCGCCGGAGCTCGTCGGCCAGCGCCGGACGCTCGCGCTTGGCAAGCATACCGGCGAGGCCCATGTGCGGGCCGTCCTCTCGGGCCAGGGCGTAAGACTGCCGGAGGAGCAGGTGGACCGCGTGACGGCGAGCCTGAAAGAGCTCGGGGAGCGCAAGGGGAGCGTCACGTTCGACGAGTTCTGGCAGATCGTTGCGAAGGTGACGGGACAGACGCACCGGGTGCGGTCGCGGTGAAGGGACCGCTCAGAGGGCCTCCAGGAACTCCCCCACTTCAATACCGGCCAGCCTCAAAGTCGATAACAACGCGCCGCGCCTTATCGATTCGTGGAGAGCAACCACCAAGACCTCGTTCCGCCCCACGTGGGCGAATCTGAAGTGGCTCCCCTGCGTGGAGACGACATGCCACCCGAGCCGGGCCGATAGATAAGCGTGCCGAGAAGGACATCCCTAGATAATCGCGCCTCCCCGTTACAGCCCCTCGCCGTCGATGACCATGCGGTTCCGCCTTCCGTGTCGCTCGACCTCGCTGCGAAACGGCGCAAATTCGCGAACGACCGCCAGCAGCGTCTGGGCGTGTGGTGTCATCCGGTCGAACGTGAAACTCGAGCGGCCGGTCGCCATGATGCAGTAGAGCAGGACCTGGTCGAGCAGGAACTCGTCAACATCGACACCGGCCCTCAGCGCACGGGCAACGGGCTCGGCGGTGTCGCGCCCGAGCGCCTCGGCCGAATACCCGCGCTTGCCCACGCCCGACGACCCCAGTGCGCCCCCCCGGCGCGCACACCACAGGGTCGCGCTGACGCCGTGCGAGGCGGCTGTCGCGTGCAGGATTTGCACGCGCCCCACATGGAGCCCCCGCACGCCGCGCAGGAGGGAGCGCCGCGTACGGTCGGCGACGTCGGCCGACAGCCCTGAGTTGACGACGACTCCCTCGACGACGGGCTTGGGGTGAGGGCCTGTCGGGGCGAAGGGCTTGAGCGCGCCACCGGGCTGCACGCGGATCCGAACTTCGCCTCCGCCCTTGGGGAAGAACCCCCTCAATGGGACCTCGAGGGAGACGTCAGCACCGGCCGTCCTCAGGACGGGGAGAAGCACATGTTCGAGGTAATCCACCGTCGGCGCGTTCGTGGTGTCGGTCCCCCCGTGGACGGTCATTGTCACAGCCTCGCCGCACCGCAGCGCTGGCGGCAGGGCCGCTTGGACGACGAGGGCGACCGAGCCGGCCGTCCCGACGTCGAACGTGAAGTCACCGCCCCCCAACACGTCCGGGCGGAACCGCAACTCGCTCGACCCGACTTTGTCGCCCTCCAGCCCGGCGCCGCACAACTGCGCGACGGCGCGCACGCCGGCCACGTGCTGCGCCTTGAGCCCCCCGGGCGTTCGCCCTGACCGGATGTTTGTGATCTTCAGGTCGGTCTCCATGACCGCCGCGAGCGCGACCGCGGTGCGCAGGACTTGGCCGCCGCCCTCGCCTATGGAGCCGTCGATGGAGACCACGGTGACCGCCCGGCCCGGGACGCCCGACCCGCTATTTGAGGGGGTGCGCTGCCCGTGGCGCTTGCAGATCCAAGAAGGCGATATCCAAACCTTAATGCGGGGGCCAGGAGTTACGAATCTCGTAACGGAGGGTGCCTAGGTGGCAAGAAACACGTTCCCCACGATGCCAAAGATCACGACGACGCCGCCCGGCCCCAAGGCCAAGAGGATCGTCGCCCGCGACAAGCGCGAAATGGCGACCACCACGAAGTCCGATCCGATCGCGATCCGGCGCGGCCGCGGGTGCATCGCGCAGGACGTCGACGGGAACTTCTTCCTGGACTTCGCGGCGGGCGTGGGCGCGCTCAACACGGGCCATGCCCACCCCAAGGTCGTGGAGGCCATCCGCCGCCAAGCCGGCGAGTTCCTGCACTTCGCGGGGACGGACTACTACTATGCGCAGCAGTCGGACCTCGCCAAGCGCCTGAACGGGCTGGTGCCCATCAGGGGCCGCGCACTCACGTTCTTCACAAACTCAGGGACCGAGTCCAACGAGGCCGCCATCAAGCTGGTGCGCCAAGCGAGCAGGCGCCCCTCCATCCTCGCGTTCCTCGGTGCCTTCCACGGGCGGAGTATGGGTTCGCTCTCAATGACCGCCTCCAAGAAGGTGCAGCGGGAAGGGTACCTGCCGATGCTCGGCGGCGTCGAGCACATCCCGTTCGCGGACTGCTACCGGTGCCCCTACAAGATCGAGTACCCCTCATGCGACTTCTGGTGCCTCCACATCCTGGAGGAGGAGTACTTCCCGTCGCTCATCCCGCCGGATGAGCTCGGGGCGGTCTTCGCGGAGCCGATCCAGGGGGAGGGCGGCTACATCGTCCCCCCGCGGCCGTACTTCAAGGAACTCAAGAAGATCCTCGACCCCCACGGGATCCTGCTCGTGATGGACGAGGTGCAGTCCGGCATCGGCCGCACGGGCAAGTGGTTCGCGAGCGAGCACTTCGGCGTGAAGCCGGACATCGTGTCGGTCGCCAAGGCACTCGGGTCCGGGATGCCCATCGGGGCCACCGTTTTCCGTGCGGACCTCGACTGGAGGGTATCGGGTTCGCACTCCAATACGTTTGGGGGCAACCCGGTCGCATGTGCGGCCGCGACAGCGACGCTCGACGTGATCGAGGAGGAGAAGCTGCTCGCCAATGCAACGCGCCAGGGCAAGCTCCTGCGCAAGCGGCTCAAGGAGGTCCAGGAGGACCACCCGCGCGTGGGCGATGTGCGCGGGATCGGCTTGATGCAGGCGACGGAGTTCGTGAAGGACCCGCGGACGAAGTCGCGCGACGCCCGCTTGCGCGACGCGGTTGGCGAAGAGGCGTTCAAGCGTGGGCTGGTGGTCCTGGGGTGCGGCCGCAACTCGACGCGTTTCATCCCGCCGCTCGTCGTGACGGCCGCGCAGGTCGACAAGGGAGTGGAGATCTTCGAGGCGGCGCTCAAGGCGGCCGAGAAGAAGGTCCGGCCGTAGCCGGTGGGAGCGGAACGTCGCGCAAGCGGCGGTCACGGGTTGGGGGTGTCCGCCCCATCCACCAAAGAAGCCTTAAGGCGCCTAGAGCGAAAGTCCAAGAGACCCGTCCCATGCGCTTCCTGCCGCTCGTCATTGCGACGCTGCTTGCAACGTTGCTTGCGGCGCCAGCCGCGGCGTTTCCCGACCCCATGACCGTGGTCGTCTATGCTACGCCGGAAGGCGCGGGAGTCAACGAGACAATCACGATTCATGTCGAGGTGTACATGCACGCCTCTCTCGTGCACCCTGACGAGTTGACAGGGGTGGCTTCGGCGGCGCGCGGGCAGCCGACGGTTGTCCTTGACTTCTCGAACGCGGGAATTGGACGGTTCACGGCCACTCTTGAAATCCGGCCGGAGTTCAACTCTGGCTACCGTTCCGTATCGATTCACGTCACGGCTCGCGTGGCAGACCACGAGGAGACCGGACGCCTGTCGTACCACATCGGGGAACCCGGCTACCCTTCCGGACTCTACATCGGGGCACGCGTGGCGAACACCGAGCAACTGGGCATCGAACCTCTTGCGGGTGACACTATTGTGTTTCAGTCATACACGCACCGCGACGGCCGACCGGAAGACGTGGGGGCCCCCAGTGGCCGGGTCGTGCTGTTTCCGTACGCGGATCGCTTCGAGGAATATTCGCCTTTTTCCCTCTCACGGGACGAGCAGTCCGTGGTCGGAGTGCGTGAAGGGCCGGGCGTCCACAGCTTCACATACCAGATCCCGCCCGAGACGAACGTCTCGACGAGATTCCAATTCAACGCGGAGATCCAGGGCACGGTCCACCAGCCCTCGGCTGTGGCGCATGTCATCGTGCACCCGCTGCCCGCGATCTTGGAGATCGTCAACGGCGCGCCTGCCGGATCTGCTGCACGCGTTTGCGCGTCTTACCGAGGGCACGCGGTCGAGAACGCAAGTGTGGCTTTCGGGATCATCCCGAATCCCACGAGCATTATCTCTGCGGACATCCCCATCCGCGAGAACCGTACGACGGGCCCCGACGGATGCGCCACGGTTCCCCTGGACAGCGAGGGAGATCCCGACCGCATCCTGGTCATTGCCAACGTGGAGGGCTTCGGGCTCACCAGCCGGCTCATGGTCGCCGGCGCGTACCGCGACGACCCATTCGAGCCACAAGGTGGCCCGGACCCGCCGCCTCACGACTTGGTGTTGAGATTGCTCTCCGACCCCACCATCATCGTCCCCGGAACAGAGGCGACCTTCACAATATCAGCCGCAGTGAACGGCACGCCCCTCGCAAACTACAGCGTGGCCGTGTTCGCGGGGCCCTGGAATAGGGGACAGCCCTTCTTCATAGGGGAGCGACCGACCGATGCCAACGGGACCTTCTCCTTCACGTGCCCAATCCCGGAGGCGTGGACGTGGAACGATCTGCTCCACGTGCGGTTCGTCACGGAGGCAGGCGAGCGGCTTGAGGTCCACATCAATGTTGGAGTGCCCCCCCTCAACCACGAGCATTGGCCGGGTCACGGACCCCCAGGGCCACTGCGCGTCGAAGCAACCCATGACACCGTAAACGGGACCCTTGCGGTCCGCGCCTATCCTCAACCGGGACAGAATGTTACGGGCCTCTCGGCCTGGGGGGACGTCATCCCTGTCGAGAGTGTCTTCCCCATGCCCGGGAATACACGAGACGGCAACTTTCCGGGTGGCCCCATGCGATGGGACGGCGAAGCATTCTCTGGTACCTTCCGGCTTTCGGCATGGCTGTGGGAAGGGGACTACGTAGTGGTGGCCGGGCTGGAATCCGAATTCGGATTTCGGACGCGCCCCGCCGAAGTTCCACAATACAACTGGACGACGGTACACCTTTCGCCCCCCCGCGCAGAGCCGGTCGACGGGTCATTGCCAGAGCCGCCCGCTGCCCTCGACCCTGCAGACAATGTCGTTGCAGACGATCCGCCTCTCGACAGCGGCCTCCCCGGAGCGTCGCCCCCGGCGCTCATCGGCGATCCCTTCCCGTTCATGTGGTTGCTCCTCTTCGTGGCTGCGGGTACCCTCGCCCTGCTTTGGTTGCGGCGGAGGCCGAGAGAGGACAACTGATGCAACGGCTTGCTATCCGTCCTTAAGCGTGGGGTGTGTGGCTCGGCGGGGTGGCGGTGGCTATTGCCGCAACCGTAGGGGTGCTCTGATGGCGGCGCTTGCGTGATCGGGATCGCCAGCGGGGCCTCGCCTACTTCCCCATGGCCCGCACGACCGGCGGCACGCCCTCGCGCGAAGACGCCCGCGTCGGCGCCCACCCGAGCCCCTTCATCTTCGCGTTGGACGCCCGCTGGTTCGCGGTCATCATCTTCACGCGGGTCTCGCTCCCCCGCGCCTTGGCCTCCTCCATCGTGTCGTGGGCGGGCGCGGCCACACCAAGCGCCCCCGCGATAGCGCCCGCGAAGTCCTTGAGGGGGAGCGGGTCGTCGTCGACGACAATGTACGCCTCCCCCGCCAAGCCCTTTTCGAGCAACACACGAAACGCCTCGCCCACGTCGTCCACGTACACCGGCGACCAGTGGTTCCCGCCGTCACCCGGGACGCGGTAGCTCCCATCGCGGACCGCGTCTACCATCGCCTTGAACCACCCGCCGTCGCCGTACACCATCCCCGGCCGCGCGATCACGACGTCGAGCGTACCGGGGCTGTTCGCGTCGAGCCCCGCGCGCTCCGCCTGCCAGTTGTAGACGGACGTACCGATCGGGATCACCGGCGTCTCCTCCGTGATCGTCCCTTCGTGGTGCCCGAACTCCCAGTAGCCCGAACCGATGATGAGGCGCCGCGCCTTCACGGCCCGCGCGACCGCGACCAGGTTGTACGCGCCGTCCACCCGGACCTTTGCGGCCATTGACTGGCCTGCCGCGGGCGTACCGGTGTCCCGCGTGTGCGCAAGGTGGATCAGCGCCTCGCACCCCTCGGCGGCCTTGGCCAGCGCCGCCGCGTTGAGGACGTCGCCCACGACCGGCGCGGCGCCCGCCGCCTCGACGCGACCCGTCTTCGTCGGCGTGTGGACGAGGCCCACGACCTCGTGGCCGGCCCGCGCTAGCGCGCCGACCGTGCCAAGGCCAAGAAACCCGGCCGCACCTGCCACGAGAACGCGCATCGGCCCGCGGCAGCGAAACCCCTGCATTTGGTTTCGCCGGTCTTCGAAGGACTTATCGGGGAGCCGCGGTTCTATCGTTGCGGGCGCAGGGCTCATGCGACGTTTGTTGATTGCTACCGTTGTGGGATTGCTTTTGGCGGCGCCCGCCGCCCTTCCCACCGCGTCGGCCGCTGGCGGCCTCACCGTGCTCGTCTTCGCGCAGAACCAAGGCGCCGGCGTGGGCGACACTGTCGACCTGCGCGTCGAGGTCTACCGGTGGGGCGAACCGTACGACCCGGCCTCGGTGAACGTCTCGGTCATCAACCCGGCATGGATGTACCTCAATTGGACGTCCCTCAACCTGAGCAATGTCTCCAGGGGCGTGTGGATCACCAACTACACGGTCGAGGCGCGCCCATACGGCGTGAACCACGCCATGTTTGTGGTTTGGGCTGTGGCCGAAGACGGGTCCGAAGGGTACGACATCGTGCCCTACCGGATCGGGCCGGCGGAGCCGGCGTGGGAGATCCGTGCCCGCGTGCTCGCCGAGGGCACCTCGTCTCCGCGGCCCGGACCGGGTGACCGGGTCGTGATCGAGGTCCGCACCTACCGGGCCGGGGTCGTGAGCGGCGGATTGGAGCCGTCCATGCTGGTGACGTACTACGAAGGGGGGAGAGAGTGGGAAAGCCCCGAGGGGAATTCAACGGCCGACGGCGTCTGGCGCTACACGTTCACGGTCCCGGAAGATCTGCGGAGGACGCGCCACTATGACGTCACCGCCACGCTGGGTGGTGTGTCCTCGGTCCCGCAGGCCTCGCTGGACGTCATAGCCCATCCGTTTGACTTCGTTGTGGCCGTGGAGGTGACCCCGACGGACCTCACCGCAGACGCGTGGGTGTGGGACGCCTCCGGGCCGCTCCCGGGGGCTGGCGTCCGGGCGACGCCGACGTCTACCAACGTGATCCCGACCACAGGAATCACGGACGAAGCCGGGCACGCCACCACGAGCGCGACCTTCGACGACCTGCCCGGCCGTCAGGAGCTCCACCTTGTCGTCCGGATTGCGGCCGACAACCGCACCGCCGAGGAGGTCATTGTCGTCCAGACGGCCCCGCCCCCCGTGGTCCCCGAATGGAACCGGCAATCGAACTCCGCCGTCGGGTGCTCCGCTGCACTCCAGGAGGATCCCAACGCCTTCCACCGGGGCGACACAGCGACGTTGCGTGTGCGTGTGACGGACAACGGGCTGCTCGTTTCGGGCGTCGATGTCGGGGTGTTCTACTGGCGGCAGGGAGCGCCGGGGGCCATCAGGGCGGGCAAGGACTTCACAACGTTGGACGGAAACCTCTCCATCGAGTACACGATCCCCGACGACTGGGGGTACTCAGACTACCTGAACGGTCGGATCGTGTGCCCGTCGGGCGAGCAGGCTGCGTTCGGTACAGGGTTCCCGCCGTTTGCCAAGGAGCCGGGCTTCGCCCTTGACCTAGAAGCCGAGAGCCTGTTGGGGAGCGCCGTCTTGGTGACCGCGCTCAACGCGCGACCCGCAGACGCGGGCTTCGAGAACGGGTGGGTCTGGCTCGTCCCCGAACTTGAGCGTGACGCGGCGCTCGCCGGAGCGTGGGGCGGAACCCTCGGGTGCGCGGTGTCGGACCCTGTGGACCAAGAGCGGATGGAGTGCATAATCACGGTTCCGGACGGGCTTCCCGAAGGGCCGTATGTGGTAATCGGAGAGGTCTCGTCGGTCGGATCCGCATCCAACCTCACGCGCGAGGCAGGCGCAGAGAACGCGACAATGTTCACTTGGGAAAGGCTAGAGCTGCCGCCCCACTCCGGCCCCCCGCGCGTCCCAGGCTTCGAGTCGGGCGCGCTCATCGTGGCGCTCGTCGGCCTCGTGGCCGTAGCCCGCCGCCGCCGCTCACGATGAGGGCTCCGGCTCCTCTGCCACCATCGCCGACGTGTCCACGCGCTGCAGGCGCTTCGGGCCCCACCAGGCCCGGTTGCCCAGCAATGCCATCACCGCGGGCACCACGTACGTGCGCACGATCATCGCGTCGAGGATGACCGCAAGCGCGATCGCGAACCCGAACCCCTGGAGCATCGAATTCGAGGAGAGCATGAGGCTGCCGAGCGCGGCCGCGAGGATCAGCGCCAGTGCCGTGATGATGCCGCCCGTGCGCTCGACTGCGTCCACGGCCGCGCGTTTGGGGTCCTTCCCCTTCTCCGACTCCTCGCGGATTCGTGTCAGGATGAAGATGTTGTAGTCCATCCCGATCCCCATCAACAGCACGAACAGGATGAGCGGGATCATGAAGAGGACCTCGAGGTTGAACACATCGTGGAAGAAGAAGAGCGTGGCCGCGTAGGCCCACGTGATCGAGGCTGCCACCGACGCGACGGCCGCCAGCGGCAACAGGAAGGAGCCGAGCACGATGAGCAGGACGATGTACACGGCGATCGTCACCAGGACCCGCATCGTCAGAAACTGCTCGTCCATGTCCGCCGCAAAGTCGATCGTGAGCGCGCTTTGCCCCCCGACGTAGACCCCTGCACCGGCCAGGTCCGGGTCGGCCACGGCCCGCGCGTGGAGCGCCTTCCGCACATCCCGTACTGTGTCGAGCGAAGCGGGCGCAAAGGGCGCCTCGACGAGGATGACCGAGAGCAGCACCGTGCGGTTGTCCAGACCGATGAACCCGCCCACGCCCGCTAGGTCGGCCGGCGACAGGGCCGAGGCGTTGGTCGCGTCGAGGAAGGTCCCGCGGGGGCGCGAGGGTCCTTGCACCTGCTGGATGTTCGGCATCGCTTGGATCTGCCTCGACATCTCTTCCAACTCGCCGGCCGCGTCCGGGTCCAGCCCCGTGCTGTTCTGCCAAACGGCGCCCGGGAACACGACCACGACCTGCGTGGGCCCCAACTGCCCTGCCCCAAACGCGTCTTGCATCGCGTCGAGGCCACGGCTGGATTCCGTGTCGGGGAGCCCGGCGATGAAGTCGAAGGACGTCTGGCCCGTCAGGCTGATGTAGGTCGTAGGGACGGACACCAGGACCGCAAGGACAATGACGAGTTTCGCGTGGTCGACGCTGAACTGCGCGGCGCGCCGGAAGTAGTTCCCGCCCCGCGCCGCATTGCGGGCCCGCACCTTCTCCTGGCGCTTGCGAAAGCGGTCGCCAGAGGTGGGCCAGAAGATGCGGTTTCCAAGCAACGCGAGCAACGCGGGGATGAGCGTCAGGCTCACGAGGAGCGCGACACCGACACCGACACCGACCGCGAGCCCCATCGCGCGGAGCATCTCGAACGAGCCCGTGGCAAGTACACCAAACGCGACGACCACCGCCACGCCGGACGTCGTGATGCTCTCACCGGCCCACGTGACGGACGTGGCGACCGCGTCGTTGCGCTCGGCCCCCTCGGCGCGCTCCTCGCGGTAGCGGGCCATCAGGAAGACGGCGTAGTCGATCCCGACACCGATGAGGATGGTGAAGAGGAAGGTCAGCGTGTCGGCCGGCACCTTGACGATGGTCGTGCCGATGAGGAAGACGAGCGCTTGTGTCACGAGGAGCGCAATCCCGATGCTGCCAAGCGGGACAAGGACGACGAAAGCCCCCAGGAAGAAGAGCGACACAAGCAGGATGACCGCGCCGATGGTCGCGGGCTCGATCCGTTCGAAGTCCTCCTCTCCACTCACGGCCGAGTCGAGCGAGGTGGCGGCGCTGCCCGTGACGAGGACCTCCCCGGGCGCGCCGTCCAAATCCAGGAGCGTGGCCACGACATCACGCACCTCGATGACGTCCTGCAGCACGGGGTCGAGTTCGACGGACCCAAAACCCACGGGCGTGAGGTCGTAGCCGACGACGACGAGCATGGTACCATTGTCGGGCGCGACGAACGCGCGCTGCAGGTCGCTTGGTAGCGGGACGGGGAGGGCGTCCAACGTCGCGTTGCGCACCGTCTCGGCCGCAAGGGCCTCGGCTTGCTCCCCCGTGGGGGAGGGGCCAAAGGCCGCCGCGGCCTCGAGGAAGGCGGGGTCGGGCGCTCCCAGACCGAACGCCTCGAACTGGGCGCCGACGAACGCGTAGTGGGCCGACGGCTCGCTCCACGTGGCGAGGTCAAAGCCCTGGAGGACGCCAAGGACCAAGCCCGCCTGTTGCGGGTCTGGAACCTGTGCCGCGTAGGTTGGCGCGGCCACGGCGACCGCCGCCTGGGCGCGAGCGGGGGGGTCGGACACAAGCGTCGGGTTGCGCGCGCTCTGGGTCCATGCCCCGTAGAAGGGGGCATGGTATCCGAGAGCCGCCGCGCGCGAGGCGTCGTCGAGCCCCATCGCATTGACCTCCGCGGTCGTCGAGGCGTTTGCGGCCGCGTCGCGCGCCGAGACGTTCCACGAAGCGTTTGTTGCCTCCCAGTGCCCGAGGAATATCGAGGGGACCCCGTAGACGACGAACGCGGTGAAGTTCACGCCCCACACAAGCGGCGCCGCCTGCAGGGCGGTCTCGGCCGCAAGGTCACGGGCCACCGAGTAGACGGATGTGAATTCCGAGAGGTGCTCCTGCCGTGCGTCGCTCTCCAGTTCTTCCTCCAGGTCCAGGACGAAATCGCGGGCGCCCGCGCCCGTCACATCCTCGTCCCTCACAACGATGATCGCTGTGGAGTTGGCAAAGACCCGCGGGAACTGCTCGTCGATGATGTCCTGGGCCTGTGCGGACTCGGCGTCGGACGCGCCGAATCCACCTGACCCCGCGGAGGTCACTTCGCCCAACTGCATCGCGAGGGGGACGGACCCGATCAGGATGATGACCCATACGATGACGACCGCTTTGCGCCGACGCACGACGACCGAGCCCAGGCGCCGGAAGGCGGCAACACCGGGGGCACGGGTGCCGGGCTTGTTGTCGGGCGTGCTTCGGGCCCCCCGCGGCGGGGCAACCCCCCCGAGGAATTAACCGTTGCCTGGGACGGACGCACCCAGGCCGCTGTGTTTATGGGCGAGCCGCATTGCACGCGCCCGTGCAGGTACAGGCGGGTATCACGGGGAGGCACGGCGCACCGGGGGGCGTGCCGCAGGCTCCGGTCCTTGCGGCTTTTGCGGCCACCGTGGGGCTTTTCGGCGTCAATTTCGTCGCCATCCGGTTCGCGGTGGCCGACCTTGACCCCACCTGGACGGCGCTCTTGCGTTTCGCGCCGGGAGCGGCGCTCCTCTCGCTGATCGCGCTCGTGGCCCGCGCCTCGTGGCCGCGCGGCCGCGGCCTTGCGGCCGCCGCCGCCTTCGGCGTGATGGCGTTTGGACTTGCCTCCCTCCTCATCTTCTGGGCGCTCACGCGGATCTCGGCCGGCGCGGGCTCGCTCATCTTCGCCACGATCCCCCTCGCGACATTCCTGATCGCGGTCGGGGTCCGGCAGGAGTCCTTCCGTTGGCAGGGGCTCGCCGGGGCGGGCCTCGCGATCACTGGGATCGCAGTGATCTCGGGCTCGAGCATCACGGGCGGGCAGGACCTAGCGCCGACGCTTGCGGCGGTGGCCGCCGCCGTGCTCGTGGCCGGCGCCGGAGTCGTGATCAAGGCCGTCCCACCGATGCACCCCGTCACCGTGAACGCTGTCGGGATGGCCGCAGCCTCGGGGTTCCTCCTGGTCGGGACGATCGTGCTTGGCGAACGACTCCAAGTCCCCACCGCTCCCCTCACGGTGGCAGCCCTTGTTTGGCTGATCCTGAGCGCCTCGGCCGCGACGGTGCTCATCATCTACGTACTCAACCGCTGGACCGCGTCGGCGACCGCCTACCAGACCGTGCTCTCGCCCGCGGTGACGGTCATGGTCGCGGCCGCCTTGCTCGCGGAGCCTGTCACGTACACGCTGGCGGTCGGTGGCGCGCTCGTGGTGGCCGGGACGTGGGTCGGCGCGATCTGGCAAGGGCGCCAACGCACCGACAACGGAGCCGTTCGGCTTTAGACACATGACCCGATCCGGGGGCGGGGGAATCCGTCTGGTCGTGCCACTCTACCGCGTCGACGCGTTCGTGGCGCCGGGCCTCAAGGGCAACCCCGCGGGCGTGTGCCTGACCCCGGACGAGGCGTCCCCCGACCAGATGCTGGCGCTCGCGGCCGAGGTCGGCGCCTCCGAGACCGCGTTCGTCCGTCCGCAGGGCGGCGCGACCTTCGAGAAGGCGCGTTCCTTCGAGTTGCGGTGGTTCACGCCGTCGGTCGAAGTGCCGATGTGTGGCCACGCGACGCTGGCCACAGCCGCCGTGCTCTTCGGCGAGGAGGAGATCCCGTCGACCGACCTCATGTTCGAGACGAAGAGCGGGACACTGGAGGCGCGCAAGGAGGGCGACGAGGTCGCCCTTGACTTCCCCTCGGACCCCCCGGAGGAGCACGAGGCGCCCAAAGCCGTGTTGGAGGCGATGGGGCTCCCCAAGGTCGAGGGGTGCGCGTACGGGAAGATGAACCGCAAGCTCCTGCTGCTGGTGGCGGACGCAAGCGCCGTCCGGGAAGTCAAGCCGGCCATCGGTCGGCTCAAGTCCGCGGCCCCGGACGGTGACATCCAGGGCGTGATCGTGACGGCCCCGGGGGAGGGCGAGTACGACTTCGTGTCGCGCTACTTCGCCCCGTGGGTCGGGGTCGACGAGGACCCGGTGACGGGCTCGGCCCACACCGTGCTCGGCCCCTTTTGGGCGGATAGGCTCGGCAAGAAGGAGCTGCGCGCTGCCCAGCTCTCAAAGCGCGGCGGCGCGTTGACCGTCCGCGTGCGGACCGGGCGCGTGGACCTCGTCGGGCGCGCGACGGTAGTTGAGAAGTCGAGCGTTGAGTTGTGAGGCCCGGCCGGCCGCCTGGCAAGCCATTATAGCGCACCGGGCCCCACGGGGGGCCGGGGGAGACCGGGTGGCCTTCGAGAATGCGGACACGGCGTTCATGCTGATCGCCGCGAGCCTCGTCATGCTGATGACGCCGGGCCTCGCGTTCTTCTACGGCGGGCTAGTGGGGCGCAAGAACGTCCTCACGATCATGATGCAGAGCTTTGTATCGATCGCGGTGACCACCGTTTTGTGGTTTGCTGTGGGGTACTCGCTTTGCTTCAGCGGCGGACAGGGCGGGATCTACGGGGACCTCAACAACGCTTTCCTGATTGGCATTGACCCGTTGGACGCCTACGCGGGTAACCCGAACATCCCGGTGTATGCCTTCCTCGTCTACCAGATGATGTTCGCGGTCATCACGCCGGCCCTCATCACCGGCGCGTTCGCGAACCGGGTGACCTTCAAGGCGTACCTGATCTTCCTCGTTGCCTGGCTGCTGTTCGTCTACTTCCCGTTCGTGCACATGGTTTGGGGCGGTGGCCTGCTGGCGACGTGGGGAGTCCTCGATTTTGCGGGAGGCTTAGTCGTCCACGCGCTCGCGGGGATGGCGGCGCTTGCAGCCGTGATCTTCGTCGGAAAACGCACGGTGAAGGAGAAGGGCCCGCACAGCATCCCGCTCGTGGCCCTCGGGACGGCCCTCCTTTGGTTCGGGTGGTACGGGTTCAACGCGGGTAGCACCCTCGCGGTGAACGAGGTCACCGTGACGGCCTTCCTGAACACCGACCTCGCGGCGTCGATGGCCGGAGTTTCGTGGCTTGCAATGGCCTGGATATTCGAGAAGAAGCCGAAGTTCGTGGGGTTGCTCGTCGGGATGGTTGCGGGGCTCGCGACGATCACGCCGGCGGCCGGGTACGTGACTCCTTCAGCCGCGATGGTAATCGGGCTGCTAGCGGGGTCGATTTGCTACCTGGCGATCATGTTCAAGAACAAGCGTGGCTGGGACGACGCGCTGGATGTCTGGGGGGTCCACGGGGTCGGCGGGGTGCTTGGCATCATTTCGCTTGGCATCTTTGCAACGCTGAGCGTTAACGCGGCGGGAGCCGACGGCCTCCTGGCGGGCAACGCGGAATTCTTCGGTATCGAGGTTGCAGCGGCGTTGATTGCCTCCGGCTACGCTTTCGCGTTCACATGGGGGATGCTCTGGATCATCAACAAGGTCACACCCGTTCGGGTGAAACCGGAGGCCGAGGAGGAGGGACTCGACGAGGCGCTCCACGGCGAGGCCGCGTACGAGTCCCTGTGAGCGTCCGCGCGCGATCGGCCGGGGGGCCGGCGGGGCAGGAACGGCTTTGAGCCGGCGGCACGATCCCCGCGCGTGGAACTCCGTTGCACCCGGTGCGCGGCCGCGGCGCCCGAATCCGCGAGCCTTTGCGCCGCGTGCGGGGGGCCGCTTGACATCCGGGACTTCGAGCCTTGCGCCGACCCGTCCCGGTGGTCGGGCCGGGGCGTATGGCGGTACGCGCAACTCCTCCCTGTCGCGCGCGAGGCGGCGGTCTCGCTGGGCGAGGGCGGGACGCCCATCCGGGAGGTGCCCGCGATTGGCGCGTCAGTCAAGTTGGAGTACATGTCGCCCACCGGGTCCTTCAAGGACCGGGGCGCGACGGTCGTCGTCAGCAAGGCGAAGGCGCTTGGCGCGCAGACGCTCGTGGAGGACTCGAGCGGGAACGCGGGGACGGCCATCGCGGCATATGCCGCGCGGGCGGGGCTGAAGGCGCGCATAGTCGCCCCCTCCTCGATCATGGAGGCCAAAGCGGCGGCCATCGAGGCGCTCGGCGCAACGCTCGAGCGCGTCCCCGGCGACCGGGACGCGGTCACCGCGCGCGCCGTGGCCCTCGCGCAAGCTGGCGGCCACTACTACGCGAGCCACGTGATGACCCCCTGGTTCATCCAGGGGACGAAGACGGCGGCGTACGAGATCCACGAGGAGGCGGGGCCGGGGGCCTTCGACGTGGTTGTCACCCCCGTCGGCAACGGCACGCTGCTCTTGGGGCTGGCGCGCGGGTTCGCCGAGCTCGTGGCGGCCGGGCTCGAGGAGCGCGTGCCGAGGCTCGTGGCAGTGCAGCCGTCGGGGTACTCGCCGATGGTGGATGCCCTGGATGGCATGGGCCCTCGGGGGCCTGCCAACACGATCGCCGACGGGACGCAGATCGCAAAGCCCCCGCGGCTCACACAAATGGTCGGCGCGCTCCGTTCGAGCGGTGGAACCGCGATTCGGGTTGCCGAGCAGGAGACGCGCGACGCCCTTGCGCGGCTCCACGCGGAGGGTATCACCGTCGAGGCAACGGGCGCGATCGGACTTGCCGGCCTCCAGGAGATGCGTGCGGCGAATTTCCTCGACCCCTCGGAATCGGTCTTGCTGATGATGACTGGCCGGACCAAGGCGCCAAGTCAAGGGGTTCGAGGGTAGAGAGGCTCACATCCCCCGCGCGGCGCGCAAGCCACGCGCGTTCGTCGCGCTACTTGCCGCCCTCATCCCCGAATGCCCGATCCAGCCCCTCGGCGCTCAGGATCACCTTGAGCGAGTCGTCCAGCACTGGCTCCAAGCCTACCCCCGGCGCGCGCGACGTCACGATCTCCGCGAACGACCGGTGGAACTCGGCCAACATTCCCGTGAGTGTCGCCGGCGAGTCGACGGCCACGAAGAACTCCGCCGCGCGGCGCTTCTCCGAGACGGTCACCCGGATGACCGCCGGACTGCGCGAGTGCTTCGTCTGCCCGTAGAACCAGGCGTTGCCCTCGAACGGCTCCTCCCGCTTGATGTTCCTAACGAGCACAACGTGGTGGCGCTGCACCGCCTCGCGAGCGATTCCGAAGAAGTCCCCGTACGTGAGACCCTCGGGCAGCACCGTCACGCGGTATACCCGCGAGTCCCGCGCGTCCAGCGACGTGTCGATGAGCCTCCGCATCATTGCGGGGTTCGCGTGCTCCGGGGTGAAGAAGAGCGGGCAGACGATCTCGGCCAAGCGCGGCTTCATCTTGACCGTCTGGGACCCGCCTGACGCGTCCGTGTAGGTGCCGACCCCCTCGATGTTGGTCTGGCTGCAGCTCTGCGGGTCAAGGTAGTAGGAGGCGCCCACTCGCTCGCCGGGGGCGATGTCTCCCAAGTACACGCTGAGCCCCTCCCGCTTGAGCCCCGCCGGCTCGACGTGCGCAAGGCGCAGCACGGACTGGTTGAAGAGAACCGTGATCCGTGTGTCCCGGATCAGGGACTCGGTCTGGTTGACCATCGCGAGGCGCAGCCGGATGTACCCCTTGAAGTGCTCCGTCCCTGACCCGAGGCGCACGGTCTTGTCGCTAGTGGCCGCGCGCACGTCCGCCCGCGTGAGGCCGGCGGTGAGCGCGATCAGCGGGGCCACGAACCCTTCGATGCCCTCGAACGCCTCGCGGTCGCCCGTCCACCGCTCCACGAGCCCCGCGTAGGCCACCTCGAGCCTGCGGAGCACATCCGTGAGCATCTCGCCAAGCTGTTCGCCGGGCTCGCCGTAGACGATGACCGCACCAAAGAGGTGGCGACTGCGCTCGAGCACGATGGTGTTCTGCCCGTAGGTGAGCCCAGAAAGCGCCCCTTCCTTGCCGAAGGAATCGCGGATGAACTCCGTCACTGCAGTGAACATGGAGCCGATGACCTCCGGGCTCTCGTACTCGCCTTCGGCCCCGGAAGCCTGGAAGTGGATGAGCCGCCCATCGCGGTTGAGGATCAGGACGGCCTCGACAACGTACGCCGGGCGGGCTGTGCCGGCCAGCGCGTCGGCAGCCTGGAGAGCGGCCCGCCCGAACCGGCGGCGCAACGACACCGCCCCCGCGACGCTCGCGCCAACCAACCCGATGACCCCCAACAGGAAGAGTGGATCCAGGACCATGGCCCCCAAGCCGGCAGGCCCGGCCGACAAGTCGCCGGCGCCGGACGGGGTGGGCGTGACCTGGACGAGCAGCGTGTCGTTGGCCGTGTTGCCCCATGCGTCGCTCGCCCAGAGCGTGACGGCGTAAGCGCCGTCCGCCGTGAAGCTGTAGTCGGCCTCCAAGCCCGTTAGGGTCACGTTCAGGTCGCCCCCGTTGCGGCTAAAGGTCCACCAGAAATCTGCGCCGTCAGGGAAGGCCGGGTCGTTGTCCGTCGCAAAGCCCGACAGCCGCAACGACCTCCCCACCTCAACGGTGGTGTCGGCCCCCGCCTGGACGGTGGGCGCCTCGCTGTCAGGGAGGACCACCGTTACATTGACCTCGTCCGTCCCGGTGTTCCCCCATGCGTCGGTGGCCTCAAGGGTCAGCGTGTAGTGCCCCGCGACCCAGAAGACGAAGGAGAAGGCCGCGGTCGGGTAGGTCAAGGTCGTCCCGTTGTAGGTGAAGGACCAGGCGAACCGCGCGCCTTCGGGGAAGTTGGCGTCGTTGTCCTGCGCCTGCCCAACGAACTGCGACGCGTTGCCGGCCACCTCCGTCCGGTCTTGGCCAGCGAATGCCGTTGGGGGTTCAAGGTCGGGCGCTTGGACCAAGAGGCGCAAGGTGTCGCCAGCCGTGTTGCCTGAAGCGTCCATGGCCGTGAACGTGATGAGGTACTCGCCAAGGGCCCAGAATGTGTACGACACGTTCTGCCCCGTGAAGTTCGTGGGCGTGTTGTTGTAGAGGAACGTCCACCAAAACGAGGCGCCCGCAGGGAAGGGCGGGTCGTCCGCCGCGGCCCCATCGAATGCGACGAGGTCACCAATGGCAACCGTCTGGTCGGGCCCGGCGTTGACGACCGGTGGGGTCGTGTCGTTCTCGTCCGGCGTGGGGGCCGGCGGCAGCTCGCTCACCTCGATCACCGCGAGCGAGCCCGTAACGTCCCCGATCACCGTGCTGTTCGACTGCGCCGTGACGGACAGCCCCGTTGCGTCTTCGATGGACCAACCCCCGGGGACCGATAGCGCAACGGTGAAAGTGTCCAGCGAGGACGGCCTCTGGATCGTGAATGTGTGGTGCTCGCCCTCAGAAGAACTGAGGAGGAGCTTGCCCCCGAAGGCCAGGGTCACCTTTCCGCCACTCGTGGTCAGCCCGGTCGCCGAGACCTCCAACCCCCACCATGTGGGCGCGGACCCGTCCCACGACAGCAGCGGTGCTGCCGACCCGTTGAGTTCCGCCCGCCGAGCCTCCAGGTACACCGCCGCGTCCGATTCGTTGACCTGGCCGTCGGCCCCAGCCACCTGGTCGCGCAGGGTCCCGGCGGCGTTGCCGCCATAGACCCACTCTGCCCGGTAACCCATCAGTGTCGTGTCCTCCAGGACGGCGACGTCGTTACGGATGAGATTGCCAAACGCTGGGGCGGCCCCCGCAACGAGAATCGTTGCGACAAGGAGGGGGAGAACCAGTACGCCCCGCACCTGGCCAGGCCTCCCCTTTGCACGGACTCCCGAGGTTCGCTTATAAACGTGCCACGGCCCGTCTCGCAGCCGAGAATGAGGCCCCGGAGCCAGGACAGGGGGCCGTCTTCGCCCGGGGCGCCGGCCGGGGCGACCTGCTAACTTGTCAGCCGAAATGCCGCCCGTAGAGCCCGACGTGAAAGCCGACGAAGACCAGGACGACCGCGACGGCCCCGACCTTGATCAGGAGCCACCGTCTCCACTCCATCGCCAGCACCCGCTGTCGTTGGTAGGCGTTGAACCAGACAATCCCGCCAAGTGCTCCGAAGGCGATCGTCCCCAGCAAGACGGATCCGAGCGGCGCGTGGCCCGAGGTGAGCTGCACGAGGCCGTGGACTCCCAGCACCGCGATCACCGTGAGCCACGCCAGCCGGTGGATCGAGACCTCCGTCCGCGCACGGTCCTGCGAGGTCGCGCGACCGCCGCGCGTTCGAAGCGCCCCGGAGGCGACGGAGAGCCCGATGATGGCGATTGCGGAGAACCCGAGGAACTCGCCGGGGGAGAGCGCACCGCCGCCTCCGGTCGGAGCCTCCACGGGGATCTGCTGGACGGGCTCCTCAAAGCGCGCGACAAAGGACACGCGCTCCGGGCCCTGGTCCCCGACAACAGTGCCGTTTACGGTGATCGACAGGTCCGGGGGGACGGTCGTGTAGGGTTCGTCAGCCCAGATGTTGAAGTAGAAATGGTAGGTCTCCCCCGCGGGGAGCTCAAGAAGGCTGACGTTCTCGAAGGCATCCGTATAGTCGGAAGATATGCCGAGAGAGTAGGAGAATCCCCGCACGCCCCCCGTGTGGGAGACTGTCGCGCTCCACTCCCCGAAGACGCCGTCGTTCACATCGGGCAGGGCCAACATGACCGAGGCGGATTGTCCGCTTGAAGCCCCAGCGTACACTTTTCCGCTCGGCGACACGACCTCCAGCCCGATGCTTCCAAGCAACGAGTTGCTCGTTATCTGCGCCGAGACCCTCGCAGTGGTGCGAGGGATGACTTCGAACGTGTGCGACGAGGAGCCACCCCTTCCCACGTTCCCAGACATCCCCTCGTCGCCAGCCCGGAACACGATCGCCGTCGTGGCGCCGCGCATCTCTGCCGTCATGTTTGTGGCGGGCTCGTTGCCCGGGTTGGTTACGTTGACCCAGGTCTTGAGGTGCGAGCCTTCGGGGCTGTTTCTCTCCCATACGAACCAATCGAGGTCACTCACCTCTAGCCCTCCGGCGGCGGGTGGAGGCGGCGCGTCCGGCTCCGCGGGCGTCTCGTGTCCGCCGGGGCCGGGAAATGCGGCGACGGCGACGAGCGAAAGGACGATCGTCGCGCCAAGGGCCCAAGTGAGCAGCCGCCGCCAGTAGAGGTCGGATGGTTGGATCAAGGCCGGCTGATGTTGGCGATCAGGCCTTATCAACCCAACGACGGGAGAGCGTTCGCGAGCCCCTTCATTGCCCCGGAGGAATCCGGCGCAACCCCGATGGAACGCGCAGACCCTCACGCAACCTTGATATGGGCAGCTCCCCACGACTCGCCCGTGTCCGCTCCGTCCGTTCCTCGGGAACTCCACCGCATGGCGGCTTCGTTCCTAGAACTCGCGCGCGAGGAGGCCGCTGCTGGGTACGCGGCGGACGACCCCCGCCGGGTCCGCGACGCGGCCGAGAAGGGGTGGCTCGAGGTGCTCCAGACGCCGTGGGGGGCGCGCGTTCGGTCATCGAGTGATGGCCCCGATGAGGCGAATCCCCCTAGCCATCGATAGCCCCCCTTTTCGAGCAATTCCGGTGGAGGCTGGTTCCTGGGGACTCCCTCACGGATCGGTATTAATGAACGGTTCGTCGTCTGGGGGATCCGTTTCAAAGAAGCGACGATGGAGTTCTCGAACGCCTTCAGGATCAAGTGGTCGAACCGCTCGCGGATTCAGGTAGATCCGCCCAACAAGCTTGCCTGGGGCTTCTGAGACGAGGTCACGGCGGTAGGCAATGACGCCACTGATGCTGTTCAAGCGTTCGTCAGTTTCACCCATTGCATCTGGCTGCGCGATGAGCCCACCGATCTCTGCAGTCCCCATTGACGGATTGAGACGTAGACTTACAGCGGTTGTTCCCACCATGAACTCCGGGAGCATGAAATCAAGGTAAGGCGTTTCCTCGAGGTTCATTACGAGGAACAGAGGGAATCCCAAGTCGCCCGCGGTCGCGTCATACTGCGCCGCGATCTTCGCTTCGATGGGAGCTCGGATCTTCGCCCGATTGATTCCGTGAACGCCGGTCTCAAACAGAAGGGATCTCTCCATGCTCGGTCGATAGACCTCCAGCAAAGCGGAGGCTTCAGTTAGGTCAACCCGCAGGTCCGGCTTGGTGCCACTTGTGGCCAAGGTCGGCTCGACCTCCAACGCACCGCCTCTCTTAAGCTGGCTAATGACTTCCGCCTCAGCGAGAGCACTTATCGTCTGCGGGGAATTTCGCAGCTTGTCACGCAGCGACGGCATCCCTTTCTCCCCCTCGTTCAGTCCCGAGAACACCTTCTCCCAGTAGCCAAAATGGTTGAAGAGCTTGACCATCTGGCGGGCACGCGCCCAGGCCGCCATCAATCTGTTCGGTTCCTCCTCGCTCGAAAGGTCCCCAATGGCTGCTTCCACGTCCGTAGACGAGGGTACGTTGACTGCCAACATTCGGATCAATGGATGGTCACTTGCTCCCTTCTTTAATTCCTTGACGATGAATGATTCCTGCACAAATCGAACCAAGCTTGGAACAAACCCCATCGACCTCTTGATCTGCACGGGGTCAATGGGCGGAGGCGGGTTGAGCAAAGCATCAACTAGACGCAGAGCCCGGAACCGGGGATCGGTCTCGCCTTGGAGCGCAAGTTGTCTGTTTACACTTGCGGAGTCGGCCAACTCTTCAACGGACTGGACAATGGCGCCAAAAGCTGGTTTCTTCTCTATCGACGCTTCCGACAGCACTTCCCTCAGCGTCTCCAGCCGGACTAGGAACTGAGGGGATTCGCCGTACTCCCACTTTCTTAGCAGTACGACAAGCTGATCCTCGTTGCCTTTGAATGCCCGAGCAACCAAGGCTGGCGCCTGGATTAGTAGCCTGGAATTCCTTCGGTTCAGCCATTCCCCGATCGCATCAAAGAACCTCTCCCGATCGCTCTTTCCCACGGCATCTAAGAACTCGTTCGCCCCATCGTAGAAGGAATCCACAAGAGAGGTTTGCTCAGAAACCGATCCGATAACACGGAGAACCGCATCGGGATCAAAGGAGTATATGAGTCCCATGAATCTTCCGGACCAGAATCCTCGGAGAGCCTCCGGATTGGCAGAAGCTATTTCGAAAAGCTCCCTCAAGAAGGCCTCATCCGAGGCAAAGGTGTCTGTTGAAATCCGGATGGCCTCCTTCAACGTAACTGTGCTCCCGCTCCTAGCGATCCTGAGGATCCTTTCGCCCATCGGCGGCCCCCCTAGAGAGGCCACACGTTCGAAGATGTCTAGCATTATTCCGGCTTCGAGTTCATTCGTGGGGTCGGCGATCGTTTCGACTGCAGCTATGGTCGATTGGGTGAGTTGGTTTGTCTTCCTGATGAGATCAGACAACGCGCACAGTCCCGCAGTCCGAGAATGGGGCACTGTCGAACGGATCGCATCCTTGATCACGGTTAGCGTGGGTTGTGACTCGGACATGGCGATCCCTAGCAGCAGAGCGCTCGTAGCGTAGGCGGCGCCTTGGGGATTCTCCTCGAGTAGTCGACGAAGGAGAAGCGTTGCGGACGTTGGATCTGAAGTGGCAACATCCGTAAGTGTGCCCCAAATGCGGAAGAAACCTCTTGGACCCCACGTGGCCGCGACCTTCACGATGAATTCGTATTGATCCTCTAGGGGGGTGGCCGCCCGAATCAGGTGCCGGATTAGGTCATCATAGTGCCACAGCTTCCGTTTCTCTAGATAGCTCACGACCTCCAACGGTGTGTATCGGAGCCCGGCGGTCAGCGATTCCCACTGCCTTACGATCTCCTCTCCGTGGGCCCGCGCGGCGACGATCGTTTCGATTACGGCTCGCCAACCGTTTGGCGGACGTGAATGTCCACTCATGGGCTCTCCTCCCTACTAATTTGGGTTAGATCCACGCGCGAGGTTCCAGGAAAGAGCGGCGGGCAAACGCAAATCGATTGCTCGATCATGCCCGAATCCACTTCTGGATCTCCCCAAAGACCGCATTGGCGTTTGCGAAGAACCCGTCCGGATGCTTGGTAAGCGTGACCATCAGTTGGTCGCCGCTGACGGTGTAGGATCCCTCGATTTCATACCCACGCGCCACTCCCGAGAAGGATCCGGAGCGTTCGGTTCCCACAAACCTGACGCCGGCGGCCGCCGCGTGACGCCGGATGGCCTCAAGCATCTGGGGTACGCGGTGCTGGTCAATCTGGAAGCTTCGTGTGGCCGTCATCCAGAATTCCTCCTCGCATCAACCATCTAACTGACGGGGATTGCGTAGAGAGCGCTCCGGAAGCCGGGCACGCTAGCATCCCTCCGTCCACGCTTGCTCTATCCGGGGGTACTCATCGAGGAAGTCCCCGTACTCGCGGTGCGGCTTCAACTTGAGTACGACCCAATGACGGTAGGTGCCTCCCACAACCAGTAGGCCAACACCTGCATCAGCGCAGGCGCTGAAGAGGCCGGGCCACGCCTCATACAGGTCGTCCGAGACGGCCAGCCAGTGGTGGTTCCCTGGGTACCCAAGGAGTTGGTCGATCGCCTCATCGGGCTCGGTGATAGCAGCCTTGAGCTCAACCACGTGTACACAGTCCCGCCGCGACTGCACGATCACGAGGTCCGCACGGTAGCCTTCACGGGTCACACATTCATCGCAGTAGTACGGGGCGTTGGAGCTCTCAAGACGCCGTTTCAAGAACTGGCGTACGGGTTCGTACATTTCCGATTCACGCATTTGTAGTCCGCCTGTGCCGGGACGCCGCGGTCGGCGCCATGAGCATGGAATGGTTCAATAGTGTGTCAGAATATCAAGCTTTGTAGGGAAAGCATCAATACCAACATGATCATTGAAACCATCAGTGGAGAAACTAGTTCACGTCGTCCCCCTGGGCTGGGAAGTAGATCGCGCGGTCCTGCCGGTCGTCCAGATGCATGCCCATCTTGTCTACCTGCTATGCAACCCCGCCTCCCACAAGAATCAGAAGTACTGTTTTGACCGGGTCCGGGCGGCCCTCGAAAAGAAGGGAATCCGGGTCAAGCACATCAAGGTCGATGCGAACTCAGACCTGATCGGAGTCATGCGCGAAGTCGCGAAGGTCGTTCAGTCGGAGCGCGCGAAGGGCAACAGGATCTACTTGAACATGTCCGCTGCCGGGAAAATCGCATCGTTGGGAGCCTCGCTAGCCGCGATGGCGCATTTGGGAGCCTCGGGCGGCGTAATCTACTACGTCACACCGGAGGAGTACATTCACACGAAGGCCGGGGTCCAGAAACATGGGCTAACGCGGGGGATGGACGGCGATGCCCGCACTCTTCCGTTCTTTGAGTTGAAACTGCCCGACCAAGAAGGCCGTCTCGTGTTAAAGGCCCTGAATTCCTCGCCTGATGCAACCCTTGGCTACTATGAATTGATCCAGGCGCTTCGTGCGGGTAGGGCGCCGGGGTGGGAGGATGCGAAGTACGAGCCGTCGACGCCGCGCAGCGAACGAAACAAGCTCAACGTGAGGTTGAACAAGCGCGTCCTCCAGAAGTTGCTCCGCGAGGGCTACATCGAAATTGAGACCAGAGGAAGGAAGCGGGCAGCCCGGCTTACCGAGTATGGCGTCTACCTTGCCAACCTCTGCTCGGCTCCCGAATAGGGGAAAATGGAACCGGCGCCGGCCCCCCGGTCCCGAAAGGCGATCATATGGCCGGGCCAAGGCGAGGCGACGGGACTAATCAGTCCTCGTCAGACTCTTCGTCCAACCGCTCTTCCCAGTCGTCCGGGCGCTCGTCTTCGCCCCGGCTCTGCCAGTAGGCGTCGTGCTCCGGGTTCAACTGGTTGGCGTGGTTATCCCTATTAGGGTCTCCCATTTTCGGTGTGTCCCTCCTACCAGGGACTGGGGGCGTGCCGCGTCGTCTCTGGGGAACCACCAGCCGAGGCCTTTAACTAACCCGGCCGGCAAACCATGATTGTGCATGGCCGCGTGAGTCCATTCGCAAGCCTCGCCGTGGTGGCGGTCGTGGCCTCTGCCGGTTGCCTTGGTGCCCCGCAGCCAGACCCCGAGGCGCACGTGATGGAGTTTGAGGATGGCAGCGGCGTTCGGCAGATTCTGGCCTACCAGAACACGACAGGACCGTTTGCGATACGCGCGGTCATCGACGTGGAGTGGAGCATCGTCTACGCCGCCTTCAGCGACGGGGCAATCCACTGGTGGAACTTCACCGACGAAAGCCATGCCACACATGGGCTGTTGCTTGAAGGTGCGGCGCCTTGCTCGAGGCCTCTGTTGCGAATGCTGCCTAATCACACGCTCCTCGTGGCCTGCGGCGCCAGCGTTGACGGTTATTCGGCCGAAGGGAACCTCCGGTTCGCGGTTCACTTTTCAGGCAACCTCTCGGATCTTGCGGTTGCGGGAGAGGCGGGCCTGGTCGTCGGTGCCATAGCGTCACCGCCCGCCCTGGAAGTTCGAGAAATGGCCACTGGCGTTTTGCGCACTCGGATCGACCTCCCCAATGAGCCCCGACAGGTTTCGATCAACTCCGCGGGCGACGTGGTCGGCGCCGTATCATTGGAAGACGTCAGCTTCTGGCGTTTGGCTGGCGGCGAGAATCTGACGCTTGGCCCCGGAGCTGGGGTCGTTCCCTCCTCGGGGGATTACGTCTGGGCGTCTACCAACCATTTTGATGGCCCATTCGACGTCCTTCGCGCCTTCGAGGCGTTTACAGACGGAACCCCCCAGTTTGCGGAAACCCTTGAACACGGCCATGGGCTTTCGTTCTCGCTCGTCGACAAGCACCTGTACGCCTCGCCACGAGGGTTGGATGCCGCTTTCGCTACTTCCTTCGGGGGCTACGAATACTCACGAGGCCAATACCGTCCCCTCAGCGATGTGCGTAACATTGCCTACGTATACGACCTAAATGGAAGCCTAGTGAGGGGTGGCGAACTACCGGGAGTGGAGGTGACCATTGCGCTCCTTTCCGACGGGGGATTCTACGCCGTATCGGCCCTACGAGCTGCGGTCGGGGGATCGCAACTATGGCTTTCCTACGGAGGGCCCGATGCCACGCCCCCCGTGCTTGTGAGGCACAACATCACTGAGTGACCATGCCTCGTCTTTGGGGAAGATGGAACCGGCGCCGGCCCGCCGGTCCCGAAAGCACATCTGGCCGGTGCTACGCAAGGCGCGAGGACTACTCAGTCCTCGTCGTCCTCGTCAGACTCGTCGTCCACGCGCTCTTCCCAGTCGTCCGGGCGCTCGTCTTCGCCGCGGCTCTGCCAGTAGGCGTCATTGTTGTGGTTCAACTGGTTGGCGTGGTTATCCCTATTAGGGTCTCCCATTTTCGGTGTGTCCCTCCTGCCAGGGACTGGGGGCGTGCCGCGTCGTTGCAAGGGTACCTCGCGCCGAGGCCTTTAACTAAGGCCACCCAAAGATGGTAGTTGTGAACGACCGGGCGCGGGCCGTCGCTTGCTTCGTCTTGATGGCGGTCGGCGTTTCGGCTGTCTGATGGTGAGGAGCAATGGCCGGGCGAACTCTCCGAATGTCCTGTTTCGTGGTTGCAATCGCCACGGTTATCGCGGGCTGCTTCGGGCCCACGAGCCCGGAGAACGGGGAGGAATCCAACATCACGCAGCCAGAAGACCCGCATACCATTTTAATTTCCACCGTGGTTGAAGGAACGGGCTACGCGGAGATTCTGAACCACACGTCGGGAAGTAACTCATTCGTAACGGCTGCGACTGTAGATGCAGGGCTTAGGGTACTTTACGCCTATTTCAGTGATGGGACGATCGCCAGCTGGGATTTTGCCGACGAGAATCACATTGTCCAAACGAGTTGGGTGATATCGGGGACTCCGTGCGGTTATGAAGGCTCGATTGAGCTGCTTTCCAACCATATCGTTGCAGCTTCTTGCGGATCATCTCTTTACGCGTTCAATTCGACGGGAAGTGAGCGATTCTCCTTGAACTTCTCCGAGTTGATTTGGGCGTTTGGCTTCGCCGAACAAGCGAACCTCGCCTTTGCTGGACTGGGCATGGGGGAAACCTCACGCGTGGAGGTGCGCAACCTAAGCACCGGCTCCATCGAGGCGTCCCTCCCGGTAGGAACGGGAGAGGACGGAAGTCGAATAATGCGATTGAAACCGAACTCGAACGGCACGCTGGTCGGGGTTGACTACGCGCCAGGACCAACACCGTACATTTATGAGATCCCGCCGGGGACGAATCGGAGCTTCGGACCCGGGTGGGGTGCGGTGGGGTTCTCCCCCAATCAGGAATCGTTCTGGGTTGTAAAAAGTGGAGGCGGCCAGTACGATCTTGGTCAGTTGTTCTACTCGATCCAGTCGGGATTGTCTTCCCCCCTTGGATCGGTGGATCTGGAGAACCCGCCTGTCCACGATGCTCGGGGACGCTATGTGGTCTTTCCAGGTGTTGAGACGGGCGAGGCGTCTTTCCCTTCGGTCCTGGAATCGACAGAAAGGTTCTCGGATGGCACCGAGAAGCCTTGGGGGGAGGAGAAGTCCATTCTCTTGACGTACAATAGCGCGGGAGATTTGGTGCGGGGGATGGGGCTCCCTGCTCCGGTTGCAACCCGCTACGCTGTTGAACTAGTGGCTGTCGCGTTCGATGGCGGGGGCGGCACCTATGCGGTGACTTCCTTCCGAACCCCCCTACTTGGAGCTCAGCTGTGGCTAACGTACGGCACTTCCGAGAGCTCGCCACCAAGTCTCGCATGGCAGAACGTCACGGTTTAGGCGTCCGATCGATGAGCAGAGGGATTGTTGCTAGATACGCGATGCGCACATCGTCCGCGTCGATTCGGTTGTAAACGTCAACCGGGCCGGCGGGCGCGTCACCCCTGAGGAACGCCACTTGCTCTCGGGGCATTCCCCCCTTCAGGAGTTGGGTCGTGAACCAGTGCCGGAAGCAATGCACGAAGAACTTGTCTGCGGCATTTTCGGAATCAGGATCGCTGACGCCAGCCCTCTCGGCCCACGCCCGGATTGATCGGTATACGCTGTCGCCGGGCCAGCTCGTACCAAGGCTTTTAACTACGCCCCCTCGGGAATGGTAGGCGTGAAGGGCGGAGCCCGAAGCGCCACCAGCATCATCACGCTAGTGATTCTGGTGGCGGCGGGTTGTTTCGGCAGTCCGCCGGCTACGGATCCGGATCTCGGCACAACCTTCACATTCGTCGAGGGGAGCGGCTACCGCCAAATTTTCTCCGAGATCTCGATGAGTGGGGAATACCCGGTTGCGGCGACCATCGATGTTGAAAGCGCTAGGCTCTTCGTCTACTACAGTAACAGCGAGATCCGACGATGGGATTTCTCGGATGAGGGAAACATCACCAACCGATCCTGGTCCATTCCTGGCGCACCCTGTCCCATGCCCGGGGCGCTAAAGCTCTTGGCAAACAGCTCGCTCATGGTCTCCTGCGGGAGTCGAGTGGATCTGTTTGATGCTGATGGAATGAGGCTTGCCAGCCTTCAGTCTTCGGCCAATATCCTCGCGTTCGACGTCTCAGAAGCAACAGGACAGGCGTTCCTTGCCTCTGGAGTCGGCGACGATGTGGTCATAGAGATCATGGACATCGCCACGGGAGCCGTCACTCAAACTCTGGATGTGACTACCGTAGACAATACAAGCAAGATTCTAGGCATTTCGGCCGATGGCTCCGGTGCAATGGTCGGAGTGGACATCGCTCCTGGGCAGTCCCCTTTTCTGTATGACGTCTCAACCGGTGAGAGTCGCGCGTTTGGACCGGGGTCGGGGGCGATCAAAGCCGCTCAGACGGGAAACCGTTTCTGGATCATGAAGAGGGGTGGATGGGACGCGCCAAATGACCGCCTGAAACGATTCGACAGCCCAGACAATGAGGAACCCACGCTGGACATCGACCTTGAGAACTCGTCGGCGCTTCGCTTCATTGGACGCTTCGGAGTAGACCTGTCGCCAAACGGGGGCGAGGCGGCCTACCCCACCGTGCTTGAGGCCGTGGAATCCTACCCTGACGGGCGCAGGGAGCTTTTGGGTGACTTCCGCTTAGTCGTGCTCGTCTATGGCGAGCGTGGCGAGATGGTCCGTGGGATGGGACTGCCAGGGCCCGGGCCTAGATCGGGGATAGTATCACTCCTCGCGCTGGAGCTGACGGAGGGGGGCGAAATGTACGGGGTC